>NZ_JBIANZ010000008.1:336132-466085 GCF_042875075.1 Streptomyces sp. NPDC003720 | reverse complement strand
CTCGTACTGGGTGTACTCGGGCTTTCGGCCGGTGCGGCGAGAGTGCGTGCCGGGCGTCGTGACGCAGACGCGACTTTGCGGACACGGCCTAGCCGCCGCCCGCGCCCGGCGTCGGCTCAGCGCTCACACCAGGTGCCGGACCAGGACGCCGCGCACCAGTTCCGCCACGCCGTCCTCCCCCGGTGGCGCCGCGACGCAGGACAGGGCGAGGCGCACGGCCAGTTCGCAGGAGCGGGTCAGATCGGCGGTGTCCTCCGTGGCGGCGGCGGGCCCGGCCAGCGCGGTCACCGCCCGGTCCCGCACCAGCCGTACGAGGTCGCCGGGCGAGGGCAGCGGGCCGTCCGCCCGGCGCTGCGCCGGCACGGCGGAGGAGGACCGCACCGCGGCCGGGGCCGGCGCCGGCAGCCGCTCGCTCCAGCACCCGGTGAGCATGGCCCGCACCAGCGCGCTGTCCCGGGCCGCCGCCGCCGTCCACTCCGCGGTGGCGGCGAGCCGGTCACGCGGGTCGGTGTGCGCGGCGAGGGCCCGTTCCACCCCGGCGAGATAGCCGTCGGCCGCCCGCCGCACCAGCGCCCTGGCCAGCCCCTCCTTGCTGCCGAACTCGTTGTACAGCGTCTGCCGGGACACCCCGGCCGCCGCGGCCACGTCGACCATCCGCACCGCGGACCACGGCCGGCGCGCGAGCGCCGTGGCGGCGGCGTCCAGTAGGGATTCCCGGGCCGCAGGCATCATCGCCTCCCTGGGGCGGACAACTCTGCGCCCAGATTTGACGCGCTCCCAGGCACTGTCAAGGGTGCGCGGGCCACCGTCGCGCCCCGCCCGGCCCCAGCCCCTTGTGGCCCCGCGGTGTCCGGGGCAGATACGGTCGAGGCATGCCGGACTACCTCGACGACCTCCGCCTCGCCCACGTACTCGCGGACGCGGCCGACGCCACCACCATGGACCGTTTCAAGGCGCTCGACCTGAAGGTGGAGACCAAGCCGGACATGACTCCGGTGAGCGAGGCGGACAAGGCGGCGGAGGAACTGATCCGCGGTCACCTCAAGCGGGCCCGGCCACGGGACGCGGTGCTCGGGGAGGAGTACGGCGTCGAGGGCACGGGGCCCCGCCGCTGGGTGATCGACCCGATCGACGGCACGAAGAACTACGTCCGGGGCGTGCCGGTCTGGGCCACCCTCATCTCGCTCATGGAGGCGGGTGAGGGCGGCTACCACCCGGTCGTCGGCCTCGTCTCCGCTCCCGCCCTCGGCCGCCGCTGGTGGGCCGCGAAGGACCACGGCGCCTTCACCGGCCGCAGTCTGACCTCCGCGTCCCGCATCCACGTCTCCCAGGTCGGCGAGCTGGCGGACGCGTCGTTCGCGTACTCCTCGCTCTCCGGCTGGGAGGAGCAGGGCCGCCTGGACGGCTTCCTCGATCTGACCCGCGAGGTGTGGCGCACGCGCGCGTACGGCGACTTCTGGCCGTACATGATGGTCGCGGAGGGCTCCGTCGACATCTGCGCCGAGCCGGAGCTGTCCCTGTGGGACATGGCGGCCAACGCGATCATCGTCACCGAGGCCGGCGGCGCCTTCACCGGGCTCGACGGCCGTCCGGGCCCGCACAGCGGCAACGCGGCGGCCTCCAACGGACTGCTGCACGACGTCCTGCTGGAGCACCTCGACCGGCGCCGCTGAGCACCCGGCGAGTTCCGCGCGCGCCCTCAACTGGCCGCGCGCGCCCTCTTGTTGACCCGCTCTTTACCGGGCACTCTGAGGTCGACCCCCACTTGTGAACTTGTGAATCCGTGCACAACGTCATGGATTCCTAGGAGGTGGCCTCATCCCATGCTCGTCCGAGACGCCATGAGCACGGTGGTCCTCACCGTCGGACCCGCCCACACCCTCCGTCAGGCAGCCGCCCTGATGTCCGCCCGCCACGTCGGCGCCGCCGTGGTCCACGACCCCGACGCCGGCGGCGTCGGCATCCTCACCGAACGCGACATCCTCAACTCCGTCGGCCTCGGCCAGAACCCCGACACGGAACGCACCCACGCCCACACCACCACCGACGTCGTCTTCGCCACCCCGACCTGGACGCTCCAGGAGGCGGCCCGGGCCATGACCCGCGGCGGTTTCCGGCACCTGGTGGTCCTCGACCGCGGCGAGCCCGTCGGCATCGTGTCGGTCCGCGACATCATCCGCTGCTGGGCCCCGGCCCGGGAGCCCGCACCGGCGCTCTGAGCACACGCGGGCGGGCCGGACCCCCGAGGGGATCCGGCCCGCCCGGCCGCCCTCGGGCCGACCCGGGCGGATCAGCCCCGCAGTGCCCGCACGGCCGACTCCAGCCGCTTGCCGAAGTCGGCGTCGGCGTCGCGGAAGTTGCCGATCGCGCGCTCGGCGATGTCCTCGCGCGAGACCTGGGAGATCGCCCCGGCCAGGTTGCCGACCAGGCGCTCCTTCTCCTCCTCCGACATCAGCCGGTAGAGGTTGCCCGCCTGCACGAAGTCGTCGTCCTCGGCGTGCAGCGGCGTCGGGTGGTCGCCGGTGCCGGCCGTGAAGCCGTCGAACGGCTGCCACAGCGGCCGGCCGGTCTGCCGCGGACCCCCGAAGCTGTTCGGCTCGTAGTTCTTCGCACCACCGTGCCGGCCGTCGTAGAGGTAGCCGTCCCGGGAGTTGGTGCGCGCCTCGGCGGCGTGCGGGCGGTTGACCGGCAGGTGGTCGGCGTTGATGCCGACGCGGTAGCGGTGCGCGTCGCCGTACGCGAACAGCCGGCCCTGGAGCATCTTGTCGGGCGAGGGGCCGATGCCCGGCACGAAGTGCGCGGGCGAGAAGACCGACTGCTCGACCTCGGCGAAGACGTTGCGCGGGTTGCGGTTCAGCTCCAGCCTGCCGATCTCCATGACCGGGTAGTCGGCGTGCGGCCACACCTTGGTCAGGTCGAACGGGTTGAAGCGGTACGTGGCGGCGTCCGCCGCCGGCATGATCTGCACGCCCACGGTCCAGCTCGGGAAGTCGCCGCGCTCGATCGACTCGCGCAGGTCGCGCTGGTGGGAGTCGGGATCCCTGCCCGCGAGGATCTCCGCCTCGGCGGCGGTGAGGTTCTTGATCCCCTGGTCGGTCTTGAAGTGGTACTTGACCCAGAAGACCTCTCCGGCCTCGTTGTTCCACTGGTAGGTGTGCGAGCCGAAGCCGTCCATGTGCCGGTACGACGCCGGGATGCCGCGGTCGCCGAACAGCCAGGTGACCTGGTGGGTGCTCTCCGGGCTCAGGCTCCAGAAGTCCCAGACGTTGTCCGCCTCCTGCGAGCCCGTGTACGGGTCGCGCTTCTGGGTGTGGATGAAGTCCGGGAACTTGATCGCGTCGCGGATGAAGAACACCGGGGTGTTGTTGCCGACGAGGTCGTAGTTGCCCTCCTCGGTGTAGAACTTCAGCGAGAAGCCGCGGGGGTCCCGGACCGCGTCGGCCGCGCCCAGGTTGCCGGCCACGGTGGAGAAGCGCAGGAAGGTCTCGGTCTCCTTGCCGACCTCGGAGAGGAAGGCGGCGCGCGTGTACGGGGTGACGTCGGCGGTCACCGTGAAGGTGCCGTACGCCCCCGCGCCCCGGGCGTGCACGACGCGCTCCGGGATGCGCTCGCGGTTGAAGTGGGCCAGCTTCTCCAGGAGCAGCTGGTCCTGCACGAGCACCGGGCCGCCGACGCCTGCCGTCTCGCTGTTCTGGTTGTCGGCCACCGGTGCACCGGCCTCCGTGGTGAGCGGTCCCTGCGTCACGTGCGCCTCCTGCGTCATTACCGACCAGTCCTGTCCATTGGTCAAAGTCAGCTTTGATCCTACATTGGACATTGTCTAAGTCAAACGCCGTTCCAAAGTCACACCTGTTCGGGATCTGGTCCTCTTGCTGTTACGCTGCTTCCATGAGCGACCTACTGGAACGGCTGCGCGGACGCGGATGGCGGATGACCGCACAGCGACGCGTGGTGGCCGAGGTTCTCGACGGCGAGCACGTCCACATGACGGCCGACGAGGTCCATGCGCGGGCCGTCACGAAGCTGCCGGAGATCTCCCGGGCGACCGTCTACAACACGCTGGGCGAGCTGGTGACCCTCGGTGAGGTGATCGAGGTCACGACGGACAAGCGCGCCAAGCGCTACGACCCGAACGCACACCGGCCGCACCACCACCTGGTCTGCGCCCGCTGCGGCGCGATCCGCGACGTGCACCCCACGGGCAACCCGTTGGCGGATCTCCCCGACACCGAGCGCTTCGGCTTCACGGTGTCGGACGTCGAGGTGACGTACCGGGGACTGTGCCCGAGCTGCGCGGGCGCGTGAGACAGGGCGTGTGACGCCGGACGTACGAGGAGAGGGGCCGCGGCCCCTCTCCTTTTTCGCGCGCTCACTCCCGGGGAAGCGGAAACGACCGAGGGCCGGAATCCGTTTCCGGATTCCGGCCCTCGGCCTTCAGTAGCGGGGACAGGATTTGAACCTGCGACCTCTGGGTTATGAGCCCAGCGAGCTACCGAGCTGCTCCACCCCGCGTCGGTGAACACGACACTACGGGAGGGAAGCCCACGGAGGCAAATCCATTACCGGCTAGTGGGCCGGGTCACGCCGAGAGCTCTTCCCGCAGAGCGTCCCGCAGCCGGCCCGCCCGCTCGGACACCTCCGCCGAACCCAGCGCCACCGCCCGGTCGGCCCACTTCTGCCCCTCCGCCAGCTCGCCGCGACGCGCGTAGACCAGGGCCAGCCGGAGCGCCGCCCGACCGTGCCCGGCGTCGGCCGCCCGGGTCCACCACACCGCCGCCTCGGGCTCGCTGCCCTCGCGGGCCAGCAGCAGGCCGAGGTTGAACGCCCCGTTGCGCGATCCGGCCTCGGCCGCGGCCCGGTACCAGCGCGCGGCCTCGACCACGTCGCCCCGGGCCGCGGCGAGCATGCCCACCCGCACCTGGGCCCGGCGGTGCCCCTGGGAGGCCGCCCGCTCGTACCACTCCTCGCACTCGGTCTTCTCGTGCACGATCTCGCCCAGCTCGTGCGCCGGCTCCGGGGGCCGGCGCGCGTCCAGCAGGGTCGCGAGCCGGTACGCCGCCTCCGGGTTGCCGCCGCCCGCCGCGCAGCGCAGGTGCCGCTCGGCCCCCTGCTCGTCGCCCTCGCGCAGCCGGGCGATCCCGACCTGCAGGGCGGCCTCGGTGTGCCCGGCGGCGGCCGCGCGCTCGTACCAGCGCAGCGCGATCGCGGCGTCCTCCTCGGTGCCCCGTCCGGCGTGCAGGATGCCCAGGTTGAACGCGGCGTCCACGCTGCCCGCCTCGGCCGCCTTGGAGAACCAGGGCTCGGCGCCGGACGGGTCGTCGCCCTGGAGCAGCAGGATGGCCAGCGCGTTCGCCGCCTCCCGGTGCCCGGCGTACGCCGCGCGCCGGTACCACTGCTCGGCCTGCGCGATGCGGCCCTGCTCGGCGCAGAGCAGCCCGAGGTTGTAGGCGCCGTTGTCGTCCCCGGCGTCCAGCGCGGCCCGGTACCAGCGCTCGGCGGTCTGGGTCTCGCCGCGCTCGGCGTGCAGGGCGCCCAGCGCGTTGGCCGCGTTGCCGTCGCCGTCCTGGGCGGCCCTGAGCCACCACACGGCGGCGCTCTCGGTGTCCCCGGCGTCGCGCAGCAGGAACCCCAGCGCGCAGGCGGCCCGGGCCTCCCCGTCCTTGGCGGAGGTCAGGTACCAGCGCCCGGCCTCCTTCAGGTCCCCCCGCTTCTCCAGGATCGCGCCGAGGTGCAGCGCGGCCCGCCGGTGGCCGCGCGCGGCGGCCTGCCGGTACCACTGCTCGGTCTCCTCGACAGCGTTGTCGGACCCGGCCTCGTCCGCCGCGCCGGCCTTCTTGTCGAGCGCGCGCGCCAGCCGGTAGGCGGCCTCCCGGTGCCCGCGCTCGGCGGCGGCCCGCATCCAGTCCCCGGCCTCGGCGTCCCCGCGGTGCTCCAGCAGGTCGGCGAGGGCGTAGGCGCCCAGTGCGTGGCCCTGCTCGGCGGACTGGCGCAGCCAGTACTCGGCGGCGGGCTCGTCCCCGCGCTCCCGGTGGTGGCGGCCCAGCGCGTGCGCGGCGGCGGCGGAGCCGGCCACGGCGGCGATCCGCCACCAGCCGGCGGCCTCCTCGGCGTAGCCGCGCTGGTGCAGCAGGACACCCAGGTTGTTGGCGGCGGCGCGGTCGCCGGCCGCGGTGGCCGCGCGCAGGTGGGGCTCGGCCCCGTCGAGGTCTCCACTGCGCAGCAGCATGGCGCCGAGGACGCTCATCGCCTCGGTGTCGCCGGTCCGCGCGGCGAGCCGGAGGCGTGCGTCCTCGGCGACGTCCCCCGTGTCGCCCATTTCGTCCCGGGTCGGCCCCTCACCCGGAGACTGCACAAATCGCCCTGTCCTGAACAGAGTTGCCTTGTCCCCCATAACGTCCATCGTCGCACCACCTGCAACCTTGGTACACCCGGTATACCGCAGCCCGTGAGGTCACTTCAGCGTTTTGTCGACATGCCCACAGAGAGATAAGTCAAACACAGACAGCCCAACTCCCCACGGCGGCGCGGCCGTCCCGTTCGATCTGTACATGAGTTCGCACACCACGAAGGCCCGGATCCCTGTAAGGAATCCGGGCCTTCGTTTCCAGTAGCGGGGACAGGATTTGAACCTGCGACCTCTGGGTTATGAGCCCAGCGAGCTACCGAGCTGCTCCACCCCGCGCCGTTGCTCAGCAACCGTACCACGGCGCGGGGTGGCCTTGATCAGCTCTTGCCGCCGCTCCCGGACTTGTCGCCGCCGGCCGCCTTGTCCGCCTTGGCCTGGGCTTCCTCGGCCCGCTTCAGCGCGGCCTCGAGATCGTCCTGCGCCTTGGCGTACGCGGACCAGTCGGGCTTCGGCTTCTGCAGGGCCTCCTGCCCGGCCTCGAAGGCCTTCTGCGCGTCGTCGAGCGCCTGCCTGACCGTCGGGTTGCCGGTGTCGGGCGGGTTGTTCCCGGTCTTCGGCGGTGGTGTGGTCGAACCCTCCACACCGAACACCTTGTTGAGCGCCTCGTCCAGGGTGTCCTCGAAGGCGGTCCTGCCCTCGTAGGTGACCAGCACCTTGCGCAGCAGCGGGTACTTCAGCTCACCGCCGCGGACGTAGACCGGCTCCGCGTACAGCAGTCCGCCGTCCAGCGGCACCGTGAGCAGATTGCCGTACTCGACCTTGGAGTGGCCTCTGCTCAGCAGGCTGATGGTCTCGGCGATGTCCTGCTCGGAGTTGAACTGGCTCTGGACCTGTTTCGGCCCGTCGACGGTCGTGCTGGTCGGCAGTTTCAGGAGTCTGATCTTGCCGTAGTCGGCGGTCCGCGGGTCGGAGTCGACGGCCATGAAGGCGCTGAGGTTGTCGCGCCCGTTCGGCGTGAACGTCGTCGTCAGCGAGAACGCCTGCGCGCTCTGGTCCGGCATCCTCATGCTCAGGTAGTACGGCGGCACGGCGCTGCGCGAGTCGTTGGTCGGGTCGTCGGGCACCTCCCACACCTCGCTGCCGCTGAGGAAGGTCTGCGCGTCGGTCACGTGGTACCGGGTGAGCAGCTCGCGCTGGACCTTGAACAGGTCCTGCGGGTAGCGCAGATGCTCCATCAGGTCGGCGGAGATGTCCGCGCGCGGCTGGACCGTGCCGGGGAAGGCCTTCATCCAGGTCTTCAGCACGGGGTCCGCGGCGTCCCACTGGTAGAGCTTGACCTCGCCGGTGTACGCGTCGACGGTCGCCTTCACCGAGTTGCGGATGTAGTTGACCTGGTTCTGCTGGGCCACCACCGCGCGGGAGTTGTTCGTCGCGGTCAGCGAGTCGGCGGTCGTGTCGCCGAGCGTCGTGCGGGAGGCGTACGGATAGCCGTTGGTGGTCGTGTACGCGTCGACGATCCACTGGATGCGGTGGTTCACCACGGCCGGGTATGCGTCGCCGTCGATGGTCAGCCAGGGGGCCACCGCCTCGACGCGCTCCTTGGGGGTGCGGTTGTACAGGATCCGCGAACCCTTGCCGATCGCGCCCGAGTAGAGGATCTGCGGCTCGTTGAACGCCACCGCGTAGGCGGCCCGGTTGACCGGGTTGTCGAGGTTGACCCCGCTCTTGCCCTGGTAGCTGGTGGTCTTCTCGCCCTCGTCGTCGGAGTAGTCGACCTCCTTCTGGGGGCCGCCGACGATCGAGTAGGTGGTGGTCTTCTCGCCGTAGTAGATCTGCTGCTTGTAGGTGCCGAGGGAGCCCTCGGACGGCAGGTTCTTCTCGGTGAAGACCGGCCGGCCCTCGGCGTCGGCCTCGGTGCCCTTGGCGGCGACCGCGCCGTAGCCGTGCGTGTAGCGGAAGTGGTCGTTGATCCAGTTGTTCTTCGGGATGCCGCCCAGGTTCAGCTCGCGCAGGCCGATGACGGTGTCCTGCTCCTTGCCGTCCTTGGCGTACCGGTCGACGTCGAGGTTGGTCGGGAACCCGTAGTAGTTCCGGATCTGCTGGAGCTGCTGGAACGTCGGCGACACGATGTTCGGGTCCATGATGCGGATGCTGGCCGTGTCGCCCACCTGGTCGCGCAGCTTGGTCTTGTCCTCGGTGGTGGACTTGCCGGCGTACTCGGTGACCTTGGTGTCGTCGATGCCGTACGCCTCGCGCGTCGCCTTGAGGTTCTTCTGGACGTACGGGGCTTCCTTGGCCTGTTCGTTGGGCTGGACCTGGAACTTCTGCACGATGGCCGGGTACAGGCCGCCGATCAGGATCGCGGAGAGGACCATGAGCCCGAAGCCGATGACGGGCAGCTGCCAGGTGCGCCGCCACAGCGTGGCGAAGAACAGCAGCGCGCAGATGACGGCGATGCAGAACAGGATCGTCTTGGCCGGCAGGTAGGCGTTGGCGTCGACGTAGCGCAGGCCGGTCCAGTTGCCGGTCGCCTTGAAGTCGCTGGACTTGACGGCCAGCCCGTACCGGTCGAGCCAGTAGGCGACCGCCTTCAGCGCCACGAAGACGCCGAGGAGCACGGACAGGTGCCCGGTCGCCGCGGCGGTGGCGCGGGCGCCCGGGCTGGTGACGCGCAGCCCGCCGTACAGGTAGTGGGTGAGCGCGGCGGCGATCAGGCACAGGATCGCGGTGGCGAAGCCGAAGCCCAGCAGGAACCGGTACCAGGGCAGGTCGAAGGCGTAGAAGGACACGTCGAGGTGGAACTGCGGGTCCTTCTGGTGGAAGGGCACGCCGTTGACCCACATCAGCCAGGTGCGCCACTGGCCCGCCGCGGAGGCGCCGGCGATCAGACCGACGAGGCAGGCGACCGCGACCAGCAGCCAGGTCTTGTACGGCGCGATGCCCATCCGGTAGCGGTCGAGGCTCTGCTGCTCCATCGACATGGCGCTCAGCGGCGGCCGCAGCCGGTGGGCCAGCCAGATGTTGAGACCGACGGCGAGGGCCATCAGCAGCCCGAAGACGAAGAACAGCCCGATCTTGGTCCACAGCGTGGTGGTGAACACGGACGAGTAGTGCACCGACCGGTACCAGAGCCAGTCGGTCCAGAACCCCGCGAACATGGTGAACACCATGCCGAGGACGGCGAGGACGCCCAATGTCACGAGCAGGGCCCGGGCCCGCCGGGACGGGCGTCCCGCTCTGATCCGTGGCCCCGTCGGGCCTCCGCCGCGGTCCGGCATCTGGAAAGCCAAGGTGCGCACCTCGAAGTTCGCTGTCGATACGTCAGGCCCCCGATTTCACGGGCCGGCCGAGGCCCCCCGTGATCGCGGGCCACACCTATGCAACTTACTCACGGTTCACTCGGTTCCCGATTCCGCCCGGGAACGAGGCAGGATTGTGACCATGTCCAACACTCCCATGGCAGCGAACCCGCTCACCCGGGCCGTACTCGAGATCGACGAGTACGCCTCCGGCCTCGGCTGGGACCAGCCCGCCCGCCTCTTCGCCCTCGTAGACACCGCACGACTGCGGGCCCAGGAACCCTCGCTCGCCACCCAGCTCGGTCTCGACGACGAGTCCGAGACGGTCGGCCTCACCCCGATCGAGCAGGACGAGGTGCCGACGGACAAGCCGCTCGACGAGTTCCTCGGCACCATCGCCTGGCCGGACGCGGTGGTGGGCTGCGCGCTCACCGTGGAGCGCCTGATGCTGCCGCCGTCCGCAGAGGCGCAGGTCCCGCAGGGCCTGAGCGAGGCCAAGCTGGCGAAGTGGGTGGCGGAGCACCCCGAGCGCCAGGAGGTGCGCATGACGGTCGCGGTGCTGCGCGACGGCGGCCGCGAGTCGGCGCTGCGCCTGCGCGAGAAGGACTCGGCGACGGAGGTCCTGACGGGGCCGGAGCTGGTGCCGGGCCTGGCCGAGGCGCTGGCCGCGACCTTCGCGGACTGATCTCCTCCGGTACGGCGATGGGGGCGCTCCCGGTGATCGGGAGCGCCCCCAGCCGCGTTCACGGGGCCGCCGTCAGCCCTTGGTGGTGCACTTCGGCAGGGCGGCGGTGTCGCCGCCGCGGATGTCCTTGAGCGCGTCGAGCGCGTCGCCGATGGTCTTCACCTTGACGAGCGTGAGCCCGCTCGGGGTGTCCTTGGCGGCCGCCGCGCAGTTGTCGGCGGGGGTGAGGAAGTACCGGGCGCCCTTGCTGCGCGCGCCGACGGTCTTCATCTCGATGCCGCCGATCGGCCCGACGGTCCCCTTGTCGTCGATGGTGCCGGTGCCGGCGACGAAGTTGCCGCCGGTGAGGCTGCCGGGGGTGAGCTTGTCGTAGATGCCGAGCGCGAACATCAGTCCGGCGCTGGGGCCGCCGACGTCGGCGAGCTTGATGTCGATGCTGAACGGGAAGGTGTGGTCGGTCCCGGCGGAGATCCCCACGATGGCGCGGCGGGCGCCGCTGTCGTGCGAGGTCGCCGTCGTGATGGCGACGTCCCGGGTCTTCGTCGCCGTGCCGTGCTGCTTCTCCGCGGCGGCCTGCTCCTTGGCCGGGACGACGGTGAAGACGACCTTCTGGCCGGGCTTGTGCCGGGTGACGTACTCGGCGACATCGGACGGCTGCTTGACGGCCGTCCCGTCCACGGCCTTGATCACGTCCCCGGCGTGCAGCCTGCCCTCGGCCGGCGAGCCCTTGACGACGGTGGAGACGATCACCCAGGACTTCACCGGGACGCCCAGCTCCTTCAGGGCGGCGACCTTGGCGCTCTCCTGGGACTGGCTGAACTCCTCGGCGTTCTCCTGGGCGGACTGCTGCTCGGTCTTGCCGTCCGGGTAGAGGGTGTCGTGCGGCACGACCTTGCTGTCGTGCGCCAGCCAGCCGTAGACGGCCTCGACCAGGTTCATCCGGAAGTCGGCGCTGGTGACCCGGACGGTGGTCATGTTCAGGTGGCCGTCCGTGGCGTACGTCCTGTGGCCCGAGATCTGCAGCACCGGCTCGCCGTCGTGCTCCCCGAGCGTGTTCACGGTCGGCCCGGGGGACATCTCCGCGTACGGCACGGGGATGAGCACACCCGCGCACAGGAGCGCGATCAGCATCAGGGTGGAGGCGAGCATCGTCGCGGTGCGGCGTGGCATGTCACGACAGTACGGGACGCCTCTGTCAGCGCACCGTCAGGGCACCTCTCCTCAGGCGCCGGGGGCGCCCGAGTGGGTCTTCTTCTCCATGGCCTCGCGGAACCGGGCGTAACCGTCCAGCTCGGGGCCGTCGCTGCGGATTCTCCGGGTCCGGTTGGCCCAACTGCCCCACAGTCCGGCCGCGACCGCGGCAACCAGCGGAATCAGCAACCAGGCGAGCGCCGCCATGCCGACCTCCCAACCCCATGAAGCGTCCGCGACTGACTGATCAGCAGATTAACCATCCGCACTGACAACGCTCACGCGAGGGGGGTGGTTACGCAACCGGGCGGGCTGGTGCGCCGGCGGTGACGCCGGTCAGCAGGCGCCGACCCACTCCTCGGTACCGTCGGAGAACCGCTGGTGCTTCCAGATGGGCGCCTCGTGCTTCAGGTCGTCGATGAGCCGGCGGCAGGCCTCGAAGGCCTCACTCCGATGGGGGCACGACACGCCGACGACGACGGCGAGGTCCCCCACCCGGAGGTCCCCCACCCGGTGGACGGCGGCCAGCGCCCGCACCGGGAACTCGGCGGCGACCTTCTCGGCGATCCGCCGCATCTCGGCCTCGGCGCTGGGGTGGCAGGAGTACCCGAGCGCGTCGACGTCGGCGCCCCCGTCGTGGTTGCGCACCGTCCCCACGAACAGCGCGACGCCGCCGGCCGCGTCGTCCCCGACGGCCGCGAACACCTCGTCCACGGAGAGCGGGGTCTCCCGGACGCCGATCAGCTTGACGGGGTCCTGCGCGGCCTGCTCGCCGGGGTGCTCGTTCGTGGGTGCCATGCCCCCCATCGTGCCGTACTCCTCCGGCATCCCGGAATACGACTTTCACCAGGCACGCGCGCGTGCCGCCTTGGAGCCTCCTACAGGGTCCGCGCCGGGCGGCCGCCCGCGGAGGTCCTCGCCGGGGCCGGGGGCCTCAGCGCCGGCGGGCCTTGCGCGCCCGCCGCACCACCGCGGCGGCGCCCAGCAGCGCCACCGTCGCGCCCGCCGCGCCCGCGGCCGTGGCGTCCTTGCGTCCCAGCCGGCGTCCGGCGACCGTGTGCCGCCCGGAGACCTCCTCCAGCAGCTCCGCGAGCACCTCCTCGTTGGTCCAGCGGGGCCGCCACCCGGCGTCGTGCAGCCGGCTCCCGCTGACCACCCACGGGTACATCGTGTACGCCAGGTCCCCCGCCGGGGACGGGGTGAGGCCGATCCGGTGCAGACGGGCGGCGGCGCCCAGGGCGACCGCCGACGGCAGCTCCATCCGCCGGATCCCGGTCAGCTCCTCGACCTCCTCCTGCTCCAGCCACCCGTCGCAGCCGACGGCCAGTTCCCCGTCGACCTTCTCCAGCACGGCGTACTCCAGGGCGGCGCACAGGTCCTCGACGTGGCAGAACTGCCAGGCGGGCCGCGACCCGGCGACCACGAGCAGCCGGGGCGACTCGAAGTACCGGGTCAGCGCGGTGTCGGTGCCTCCCACCAGCACCGCGGGCCGCACCACGGTCACGTTCAGCCCCGGGTGCGCGCGGGAGGCGCGCCGGGCCAGCCGCTCGATCTCCAGCAGGTCCCCGACGCCCGTCGCCTCGGCCGTCGCGCGCAGCTCGGCGTCCTCCGACAGGGGCAGCTCGTTGTCCGGCAGCGCCCCGTAGACCATCGCGGAGGTGCACAGCACCACCCGGTGCACCCCGGCCGCCGCGGCGGCGGTCAGCACGGTCTGCGTCCCCCGGACGTTGTACGCGGTGCGGGCCGCGGGGTCGGTCTCCAGGTCGAGGTCGAGCGCGAGGTGCACCACCACGTCGGCGCCCCGCAGCTTGTCCGCGATCGCCGGGTCGCGCACGTCCAGGATGTGCCACTGTGCGGCCGCACACTCCCCGCGCCGCTCGTCGATGGCGATGACCTGCTTGATCTCCTCGGCGGCCGCGAGCCGCTCGGTGAGCATCGCGCCGACCCCGGCGGCCGCGCCGGTGACCGCGACGACGGGCCCGCGCACGGCGGTCGTGCCGTCGGCGCGGCGCACCGTGGCCGAGGGGCTGTGGTCGGTCGACGGGCGGTCTGTATGGTTTCGCGCTGCGCGAACCTGTGGATCTGGGGAACTCACCGGGCGTCTCCAGCGGTTGTCTTCGGTACGGGCGCGAGTGAGGCGCACGTACCAGGTGCATCCATCCTGCCGCAGGCTTTCCGTGGGCGAAGCACCGAGGCCCGATCGGGTCCGGGTGTCTACGCTGGGTGGTGACGTCGGGCAGCCGCGCCGCCGGAGAGAACCGGTGGCCTTACCAGCCGAGGAATCCCGTGAGTGACACCCCATTCGGTTTCGGCCTTCCGCCGGAGGAGCCGGAAGACGGCGACGAGGGCAAGAAGAAGGACCAGCAGAGCGGTGGTGAGCAGGGACCGGCCAACCCGTTCGGTTTCGGGCTGCCCGGAGCCGGAGGCTTTGGCGGCCCCGGCGCCGACAACCCGCTCGCAGCGATGTTCGGATCCCTGAACCCCACCGACCTGGGCGCCGCGTTCCAGCAGCTCGGCCAGATGCTCTCCTACGAGGGCGGCCCGGTGAACTGGGACATGGCCAAGCAGATCGCCCGCCAGACGGTCTCCCAGGGCACCCCGGACGGCGTGAAGGACGCGAGTGTCGGCGGCGCCGAGCGCTCCGCGGTCCAGGAGGCCGTCCGGCTGGCCGACCTGTGGCTGGACGACGCGACGTCCCTGCCGTCGGGCGCGGCCTCCGCGGTGGCCTGGTCCCGCGCGGAGTGGGTCGAGGCGACCCTGCCCGCGTGGCAGGAACTCGTCGACCCGGTCGCCGAGCGGGTGGGCGCGGCCATGGGCGACGTCCTGCCGGAGGAGATGCAGGCCATGGCGGGCCCGCTGATCGGCATGATGCGCTCGATGGGCGGCGCCATGTTCGGCACGCAGATCGGGCAGGCCGTGGGCGTGCTCGCGGGCGAGGTCGTGGGCTCCACCGACATCGGCCTGCCGCTGGGCCCGGCCGGCAAGGCCGCGCTGCTCCCGGCCAACGTGGAGGCGTTCGGCAAGGACCTCGGCGTGCCCCAGGAGGAGGTCCGGCTCTACCTGGCCCTGCGTGAGGCGGCTCACCAGCGCCTGTTCGCGCACGTGCCGTGGCTGCGCTCGCACCTGTTCGGCGCGGTCGACGGCTACGCCCGCGGCATCAAGGTCGACACGGCGAAGCTGGAGGACGTGGTCGGGCAGTTCGACCCGCAGAACCCCGAGCAGCTTCAGGACGCCCTTCAGCAGGGCATGTTCCAGCCGGAGGACACGCCCGAGCAGAAGGCGGCCCTGGCCCGCCTGGAGACCGCTCTGGCGCTCGTCGAGGGCTGGGTGGACGCGGTGGTGCACGCGGCCGCGAAACCGCGTCTGTCGTCCGCCGACGCCCTGCGCGAGACCCTGCGCCGCCGCCGCGCCACCGGTGGCCCGGCGGAGCAGACGTTCGCCACGCTGATCGGCCTGGAGCTGCGCCCGCGCCGGCTGCGCGACGCCTCCCGGCTGTGGGCCTCGCTCACGGACGCGCGCGGAGTGGACGGCCGGGACGCCCTGTGGGCCCACCCGGACATGCTGCCGACGGCCACCGACCTGGACGACCCCGACGGCTTCGTGCACCGCGAGCAGCTCGACTTCTCCGAGCTGGACAAGATGCTCGGCGAGGCGGCGGGCGGCACCGGCGGGAAGCCGAACCTGAAGAAGGACGACGAGGCCGAGGGCGACGACACCGAGTGAGCCTGTACGACGACGCGGTCCTCGTGCTGAAGGAGTATGAGGGCCAGGCAGAGCTGCGCCAGGCCTACCTGGACCATCTGGCGGCCCACCCGGACGGCATGTGGAAGGCGTGCGGTGACGGTCATCTCACCGCGAGCGGGCTGGTGATCGACCCCGAGCGCGGCCGGGTCCTGCTGACGCTGCACCGGAAGCTGCGCATGTGGCTGCAGATGGGCGGCCACTGCGAGCCCGGGGACGCCACGTTGCGGGACGCCGCCCTGCGGGAAGCGACGGAGGAGTCGGGGATCGCGGGGCTGTCCCTGGTGCCCGACGGTCCGGTCCGGCTGGACCGGCATCCGATCCCGGCGCCCTGCCACTGGCACTTCGACGTCCAGTACGCGGTGCTGGCCCCGCCCGGCGCCGTCCAGGAGATCAGCGACGAGTCCCTCGACCTGCGCTGGTTCGCCTACGACGAGGTGGCCGGCGTGGCCGACGAGTCCGTCGTACGCCTGCTGGAGGCGGCCCGCGCCCGGCTCTGAACGCGGAAGGGGTGACCGCCCGGGCGGTCACCCCTCGCCGGTTCGCCCGCGGTCAGCTCCAGACGTTGCCCTGGTTCTGTCCGCGCGCCCCCTGCTGTCCCATGCCGAACTGCGCGGCGATCCCCTGGCCGATCTGCGCGTTCTGCGGCGGCAGCAGCTCGCTGGGCTGCACCAGCGCGAAGCCCGAGCCCATGAAGCTCAGCTCCCAGCCCTCACCGGTGCTGCCGCGCCGCCGCCAGACGCCGGAGGAGTGCGTCTGGGCCTGCATCTGCACCCGCAGCCCGGTGGACCAGGCGACGATCGCGTCGGCGTCGCAGTTGACGTACTTGTCGGGCGTGACCTGCATCAGCAGCGGCGCGCCCGAGGTCATCAGGGCGACCTTGCCGCGCCCGGTGATGTTGAGCTGGTACTTCCCGGAGCCGGAGATGCCGTACACGCTGTCGACGGCGATGACCTCGTGGTGCAGCGTGGAGTCCATGGCGAGGACGTAGGCGCTGTCCACCGTCAGCCCGTCCTGCTCGACGTCCATGACGTGCACGTACTGGGCGAGGTTGGCGAGATAGACGGTGCCCTGTCCGTGACAGCGCATCAGGTCCAGGCCCTCGCCGGTGTGCCTGCGCGCGCGTGCCTGGCCGTTGGTGCGGTACTCGGCGTCGAACTCGACCAGGCCCTGGTAGGCGACCATGCTGCCCTTGCGGGCGAGGAGGTCGTCGTGGCCCTCCAGGGTGACGCGGAGCATCTGCTTGTTCTGCAGGCTCCAGCGCTCCTGGGTCTGCTGGTCGTTGTGGGCGAAAAGCGGGCTCTGCATGATGTTCTGACTCCCCCTCAGCCCCGGAACCGAAGGCGGTCGGTGCTGTCCTCACTGGGCTGGACGACGACGATGCCCTGTCCGGAGAAGGCCATCTGGTAGGCCTCACCGCTGCCCCGGCCGATCAGGGACTGCGCCTTGAAGCTGCGCTTGCCCTTCACCTTCAGGTTCGGGGACCAGGCGACGAGCGCGTCCGGGTCGACGTACGTCTCGTCCTCGCCGCCGCCGCAGTCGACCACGATCGGCTTGCCCCGGGAGGTCAGCGCGACCCAGCCCTGGCCGGAGATCTTCGTGTTCCACAGACCCTGCCCGGCGAACTTGGCGAGGCCCTTGACCCGCTCCACGCCCCAGCTGAGGTGGGCGTCGAAGGCGAGCAGGTTGGTGGCGTTGACCGAGATGCCGTCGCCGTTGAGGTTGATCACGACGACGTCGGCGCCGTAGTCGGCGAGATAGAGCAGTCCGTCGCCGGAGCACTTCATCAGAGGGGCGCCCTCGCCGGTCATCCAGTCGCGGGCGATCTGGCGGACGGCGGGCGGGTTGGGCTCGTACTGGATGAAGCCCTCGTAGGCGACCATCGATCCCACGCGCGCGAGGAGGTCGTTGCCGGTCTGCATGGCGACCTTCAGCATGTGGTTGCCGTGGTTCTCCATGCGGGCGGTGACGGGTGCGGGGGCGTAGCCCGCGAGCGGCTGGTTCATGACGGGCTCCCTCAGACCTCGTACGGCTGGACGACGATGAAGTTGCCGGGAGCGCCCCGGAACTGCAGGTTGACGCTCTCGCCGGTGTCGCCCGGATAGGCGTTGCGGCGCATCCGCACCTGGCTGGAGACGATCACCTGGGAGGCCGCCGACCAGGCGACCACGGCGTGGCAGTCGGCGAACGTCGTCGGCGTCACCGGCAGCACGACGGGCGTGCCGTGCGTCTTGACGACGATCGTGCCGGTGCCCTGGAACTGCATCGTGAACAGCGCGCCGCCGGGGATGCCGTGCCCCTCGATCCGCCGGACCTCGTACTGGAGGCTCTCGTCGAAGGCGAGGACGTTCTCCGCGGAGACGCAGATCGCGTCGCCCTGGAGCTCGACGGGGTGCACGTGGGTGGAGTTCTCGGCGAAGAAGACCTGGCCCTGGCCGGTGCAGCGCATCAACTGCATCTCCTGGCCGGTCGCGTTGCCCACGATCCGCCCGGCGAACCCGGCGCCCTTGTAGCTGAAGTCGACCTTGCCCTGGTAGAGCACCATGCTGCCCTGCCGGGCCAGCACGGGCTGGCCGCCGACGCCGAGGTCGACGCGGATCAGCTTGGAGTTCTGCGCAGTCCAGCGCTGCCCGGTGGGCGTCTCCCGGAACTTCTGCAGCGCGGCCGTCACTCCGGCGCCGCCCTGGGGGGCGCCCTGCGGGACGCCGTAGCCGGCGCCCTGCTGGCCGGGGACCTGGCCGTACGGCGGCTGCTGGCCGTAGCCGGGAGGCATGGGCGCGCCGGGCTGTCCGCCGTGGGAGGGCTGCTGGCCGTAGCCCGGGGGCATCGGGGCGCTGGGCTGACCGCCGTACGGCGGTTGCGGCGGCTGGCCGTAGGGCGCGGGCGCCGGAGCCGGGGGCGGCACGGATCCACCGGCGGGCGGGGCCAGCGGCGCGATGACCGTCGGCGCGCCGTGCACGTTCGGGGCGGGCGCGGGGGCCGGGGGCGGGGTGAAGCCCTGCGGGGCCGGTGCGGGTGCGGGCGCGGGCGCCGGGGCGGCGGGGGCGCCGAACGCGGGCGGGGCGGCGGACTGGGCGGGCGGGGCGAAGCCGGGGGCGGCCGTCGGCTGCGGCTGCTGCGGGGCGGCCGGCGCCTCCTCCTCCAGCACCTCGCCGCCGAAGTTCCTCAGCAGCGCCTCGAGACCGCCGTCGAAGCCCTGCCCGACCGCGGCGAAGCGCCAGACGTCCTTGAAGTACAAGTCACCGAGCATGACGGCCCGCTCGGTGGAGAACTCCGAGCCGTCGAAGGAGTACCGAGCGACCTCCTCTCCGCCGGCCACGATGCGCAGGTAGCCGGGGCCGATCTGCGACATCTGCCCGGCCCCGTCGACGGTCGCCGTGAAGGACAGCTTCCGGACGGCTTCCGGGACGCGGTCCAGCGTAACGCGGAACGACTCCGTGTCGCCGGCCTGGGCGCCCAGCAGCTGGACGGACTCCTCCGGGGACTTCGGCTGGTTGAAGAAGATGAAGTAACGGTCGTCCGAGAGGCGCTCGTCGGCGTCCAGACCGAAGCAGCTGATGTCGAAGGTCAGTCCGGGGGCCGAGATCTGCACGCCTACGTACAGATCGGTGCCCGCCGTCAGGTCACTGATCCTGGCCTTGTGGCCGCGTTGGAATTCCCTGGCCATGCGTTACGACCGTCCCCCATCCCGAATGTGAGTGCGTCGCGACAGGCTAACCGCAAATTTCGGCAAAGGACGCGGCAGGTGCGAGTCGGTACAGACCCGGTACACAACCGGCCGCGCGCCCCGCGCGCGGTCCGGTCACTCGCCGCGCGCGCCGGGCACGTGCGGCAGCCGCGCGGCCGCCACCACCCCTTCGAGGTAGCCGCGGGCCCGCTCGGTGCGCGGATAGGACTCCAGCAGCCGCCAGAAGTCGGCCCCGTGACCGGGCACCAGCAGATGCGCCAGCTCGTGGCACAGGACGTAGTCGATGACGTACTCCGGCATCCCCTGCAGCCGGTGCGAGAGGCGGATGCTGCCCTCGGCCGGGGTGCACGAACCCCAGCGGGTGTTCTGGTTGGTGACCCAGCGCACGGAGGCGGGACGCGCCCGGCCGCCGAAGTACTGGGCCGACAGCCGCTCGGCACGCTCGGTCAGCTCGGCGTCGCCCAGCACCCGTTTGCTCTCCTGGGCGGCGAGCTTGGCGAGCATGAGGGTCACCCAGCGCTGCTCCTCCGCCTCGGACATCCGGGCGGGGATCAGCACGACGGTGCGATCGCCCTCGCGGTACGCGGAGACCGTCCGGCGGCGCCGGGTACTCCTGCGGACCTCGATCGCGCTCGCCCCCGAGCCGCTCGGCGGCTGGCTCGTCGTGCTGCGCTGTGTTTTTCCGGCGCGGTGCAGGGGGTCGGCGGGCACGCCCCGACGTTACCCGCTGGGGCGGGCCGAAGTCCCGGCTCCGGGGCGCCCGGATGCCGGTGCTCCACCATGTGTTTGATTTGTACGACCGATATGCCCGAGTCGCGCCGCCGATCGGTATGACTAACACCCCCGGCCTGTGGACAACTTCGGGCACCACCACGGCACCGCCCGGCATGCTGGCGGAGGCGGGTGCAGCGTGACCGACTTCACCGGCCCACGGGACACGGGACGCCCCGGCCATGGGACGTTTGCCTACCCGGGGAACAATTCAGGAGAATGCGACGGACACGGGGACTGTCATGCATCCGATGGTGAAACCCGCGCTGCGGCGCGGCTGGCGCGACCTCAACACCGTGCAGTTCGGGATGACCCCGGCGCACGCGATGACACTGGGACCGATGGACACGGCGACCGGCAGTTTCATGGACCTGCTCAACGGCACTCGCGGCCTGCCTCTGCTGCAGGACGAGGGCCGGCGTATAGACCTGCCGGAAGGCCAGGTCGACGCGCTGCTCGAGCGGCTGACCCGAGCCGGCCTGCTGGACGACACACGCGGCGGCGGACCGGCCGCGGACGCCCTGCGGGAGCGGACGGACGTCCTGGAGCGGCTGCGCCCCGACCTCGCCTCGCTGTCCCTGACCACTGCGGAACCGGGCGCCGCGCTCGCCCGGCTCGCCGCCCGCGGCTCGCTGCGCGTTCAGGTGAGAGGGGCGGGCCGGGTCGGGGCCGTGCTGGCGTCGGTGCTGTCGGGAGCCGGTGTCGGGGAGGTCGACGTGCGCGACGTGGGGCGTGTCGAGCCGTGGGACGTGGCCCCGGGCGGGCTCCCCGCCGACTCGCTGCGCGAACGCAGGCAGGACGCGGCGCGGGCGGCGGTCCGCCGCGCGGCCCCGGGCCGGCCCGCGCGCCGCACCCGCTCCGCTCGCGCCGCGGCCACCGCGGACGCCGCGGGCACCGGAACCGACGAGCCCGGTGTGTCCCTCGTGATCCTCGCCCCGCGGGACGACGTCGCGGTGCACGCACCGGACCCGTTCACCGCCGAACCGCTCATGGCCTCCGGCACGCCTCATCTGTACGCGGGGGTCGTCGAGGGCACGGGCGTCGTCGGGCCCCTCGTCCTGCCGGGCGGGACGGGCTGCACGGGCTGCATGCACCAGGCCCGCACGGACCGCGACCCGGTCTGGCCCCGGCTGGTCGCCCAGTGGCGCTCCGGCAACGCCCGCCGGGTGGGGGCGTGTGATCTGGCTCTCGCCACGGCGGTCGCCGGACTGGCCGCGGCCCACGCCCTCGCCTTCCTGGACGGGGAGTCACCGTCCAGCGCCGGCGCCCGCTGGGAGGCGTCCCTACCCGGTCTGACCTGGCACTCCCGGCCGATCCGGCCGCACCCGGCATGCGGATGCGGGGCGGCGGAGAGAGGTGTGGGGAAGCACTCCTCCACGGACGGGGAGCCGCGCGAGACAATGGCGGTGCGACGGCCGTCGCCGGAGCAACGACGCAAAGCAGGCGCGTTGCGGCCGACCGAGACTTGGAGGGCGCATGTCTGATCTTCCGCGCAAGGCGGTCACCCGTACCGCCAAGCTCGCCGCGCTCCCGCTCGGCTTCGCCGGCCGGGCGACCTGGGGGCTGGGCAAGCGGATAGTGGGCGAGTCAGCGGAGATCGTCGGCCGGGAACTGCAGCAGCGCACCGCGGAGCAGCTGTTCAAGGTCCTCGGCGAGCTCAAGGGCGGGGCCATGAAGTTCGGGCAGGCGATGTCCGTCTTCGAGTCCGCCCTGCCCGAGGAGATCGCCGGCCCCTACCGCGCCGCGCTCACCAAGCTCCAGGACGCGGCGCCGCCGATGCCGACCCGCACGGTGCACGCGGTGCTCGAGGAGCGGCTGGGAGCGGAGTGGCGCGAGCTGTTCCTGGAGTTCGAGGACAAGCCGGCGGCCGCGGCCTCCATCGGGCAGGTCCACCGCGCGGTGTGGCACGACGGCCGCGAGGTGGCGGTCAAGGTGCAGTACCCGGGCGCGGGAGAGGCCCTGCTGTCCGACTTGACCCAGCTCAGCCGCTTCGCGCGGCTGCTGGGGCCGCTGATCCCGGGCATGGACATCAAGCCGCTGATCGCGGAGATGCGGGACCGGGTCTCCGAGGAGCTGGACTACGCGCTGGAGGCGCAGGCCCAGCAGGCGCACGCGGACGAGTTCGCGGACGACCCGGACGTGGTGGTCCCGGCGGTGGTGCACCAGTGCGACCAGATCCTGGTCACGGAGTGGATCGACGGGATCCCGCTGTCGGAGATCATCAACGACGGCACCGAGGAGCAGCGCGACCGGGCCGGCCAGCTCCTGGCCCGCTTCCTCTTCTCCGGCCCGGCCCGCACCGGTCTGCTGCACGCCGATCCGCACCCGGGGAACTTCCGTCTGCTGCCCGGCGATCCGGACGGTGGCGGCGAGTGGCGCCTGGGCGTGCTGGACTTCGGCACCGTCGACCGGCTCCCGGGCGGCCTGCCCGAGCCGATAGGCGTCTCGCTGCGGATGACTCTCGACGGCGAGGCGGACCCGGTCTACGAGCTGCTGTGCACGGAGGGGTTCGTCAAGGAGTCCATAGAGCTGGACCCCGACGCGGTTCTCGACTACCTGCTGCCGATCATCGAACCGGCCCGGGTCGAGGCGTTCACCTTCACCCGCTCCTGGATGCGCAGCCAGGCCGCCCGCATCGCCGACGTCCGCTCCCCCGCCTACCAGCTGGGCAAGCAGCTCAATCTGCCGCCGGCCTACCTGCTGATCCACCGGGTGACGCTGAGCACCATCGGTGTGCTCTGCCAGCTCGGGGCCACGGTGCGGCTCCGTGAGGAGCTGGAGGAGTGGTTGCCCGGCTTCGTCCCGGCGGACGAACTGGACGAGGAGGAGCCGGCGGCCGAGGCGTAGTGCCGTGACGCACGGCGGGGGCCGGTCCGTTCGGACGGACCGGCCCCCGTGGTGAAGGCTTCGCCTCCCCGCACCGGGAGGCCACCGCTTCAGGTGTGCTGGATCACTGCATGACGGCCATGGCCAGCGCACGGCGGGCGCGCATCGAGGCGCGCTCCGCCCGGCGCTGCATGCGGCGGGCGGTCGCCACACGGGCGGCCCGGCGCTCCTGCTCGGCGCCTTGCAGCATGTCGTGCATATGCGCACGAGCCAGGGCTTCTGGGATGAGTTGCATCTCTCGGGTCCTGTTCTGACGCGAGTCGTTCGCGCCGGTGGTGGTGAAGTCTGGGGTCGCGGAGCCTGCGGGCTCGCTGGTGGACGGCTTCATCGGGGCCTGCTTCTTGGGGTCGTGCGTGAGGGGACGGTCGATGGTTCCTGTGATGTTCATGCTGTGACCGGGTTCTTGCGCGGGCGGCCACGCGGCCGCTTCCGGGCGACGACGACACCCTGGACGAACAGCTCGCCACCCCAGACGCCCCAGGGCTCACGCCGCTCCTTGGCCCCGGCGAGGCACGCCTCCATCAGCGGGCAGGTACGGCAGAGGGACTTGGCGTACTCGACGTCGGCCGGCGACTCGGCGAAGAAGACCTCGGGGTCGTAGGAACGGCAGGGGACGGGTACGCCGAGGTTCTCGATGGCGTCGTCGAGCGCGGTGAGCGCGGTGAGGGGGATCAAGGTGGGGTCCTCCGTGAGGCCGGGCGGGGGGATCGTTCGTGAAGGCGGTACTGACGGGGCGTGCGCTTCGAGTTGCACGGTTCGGTCTTCCTCGTCTGGTCGTTCCGGCCTGTTGACCGGGCGTCGGCTTGGTACCGGGTTCTGTTCCTGTCCCGAGGCCCCTTCGCTCCGTCGTCCCCGTTCGGGGAAAACAGAAGGGCCGCGGATCCCGGGTGGGGTTCCGCGGCCCTGAAGGCGCCGGCCTGATCGGCGATCAGGCTGGATCACTCCAGGGTTCTGGCCCACGGAAGGCCCACATCAGGTGGTGCTGCGTCGTCTGCTTCCGGAATCCGGCACCGGCCGCCGCAAAGGCATAGGCATGTGCCTGTGCCGCTACCGCTTCCAGTGCCTTCGTCGGTCGCTCATTGCGCTCACGGACGGGAAGGACCGCGAGAGCAGGGGAGGACGCCGGACGGACGGCACGAATGCCGGACAGACCGGTGCCCTGGTTCGAGGCGCCGAGCATGCACGTGGAGACGGCCGAGCGATCGGTCAGTTTGGCCGCGCTGATGTTGGTCTCGATGCTGATCACTGGACTCGCCTCCTCTCGGCGTCTTGGGGACCGGGGTGAACCGATCCGCACGGATATGCAAGTACAACACGGAGTCAGGACCTTGGAGAAGGCCGCCGCTTCCGTGCCTAGAACCTATGGGGATTGCCGGGGCATGCGCAAACTATTTTTTCGACGAGTTCGCATCAGTCGCGCCCGTCGTCCGCCCCGATCTCCCGACCTGCGCAGATGGCCAGAACATCGGCTCCATAACGCTGCAGCTTGCGGGCGCGGACACCGGGGATGCGGGAGAGTCCGGCGGGGTCCTCGGGGCACGCCTCGGCGATGGCCATCAGGGTGCGGTCGGTGAAGACGCAGAAGTCCGGCTGCCCGCTGCGCTCGGCCTGGACCGCGCGCCATTCGCGCAGCCGCTCGTAGAGCCCCTCGTCCATGTCGGAGGGGCAGTCCTCGCAGCGCATCAGTTTCATCTCACCGGCGTCGGTGAGGGTGCGGCCGCACACCCGGCAGCGGGCCACGGTGCGCTGGGTGCGCCGGGGGACGGCGGCCGGGGTGCGGGCGGCCGCGCCGCGCTCGATGCCGCCGCCTGCCGCTCCGGCGCCTGCGCGGGCGGCGGTGGCGGCGGTGCCGGGGCGCAGGCCGGCGAGGAAGCGGCTGGGCCTGCGGTTGGGCCGTCCGCCCGGTGCGCGGGACAGGGCCCAGGAGAGGTGGAGCCGCTCTCTGGCGCGGGTCACGCCGACGTAGAGGAGGCGGCGCTCCTCCTCGATCTGTTCGTCGGTCTTGGCGTAGGTGATCGGCATCATCCCCTCGGCGATGCCGACGAGGAAGACGGCGTCCCATTCCAGGCCCTTGGCCGCGTGCAGCGAGGCCAGGGTGACGCCCTGGACGGTCGGGGCGTGCTGGGCGCCCGCCCGCTCGTCCAGTTCGGCGACGAAGTCGCCGAGGGTGGCGCCGGGACGGGCGGCGGAGAAGTCGTGGGCGAGGTTGACCAGGGCGGCCAGGGACTCCCAGCGCTCCCGGACGGCGCCGGAGCCGGCCGGCGGCGCACTGGTCCAGCCCTCCCCCGACAGCACGGCGCGTACCTGCGAGGGCAGGTCGACGACGTCGTCCAGCAGGGAGTCGTTGCCGCCGAAGCGGGCCGCGCCGCGCAGGGCCACGCCCGCCTTGCGGACCTCGGGCCGGTCGAAGAACCGTTCGGCGCCGCGCAGCTGGTAGGGCACTCCGGCGTCGGCGAGGGCCTGCTCGTAGGTCTCGGACTGGGAGTTCGTACGGAACAGGACGGCGATCTCGGAGGCCGGGACGCCGGCGTCGATGAGCTCGCGGATACGCCGGGCGGCGCCTTCGGCCTCGGCGGGCTCGTCCGTGTACTCGCTGTAGACGGGCTCGGGTCCGGGCGCCCGCTGGGAGACCAGTTCCAGCCGGTGGTCGGCGGCGCGGCCGCGGGCCTGGGTGAGCAGACCGTTGGCCAGGTGGACCACCTGGGGGGTGGAGCGGTAGTCGCGGATCAGTTTGACGACGGTGGCGCGCGGGTGGCGGGTGCGGAAGTCGAGGAGGTGGTCGGGCGTTGCTCCGGTGAACGAGTAGATCGTCTGGCTGGCGTCCCCGACGACGCAGAGGCTGTCGCGGTCGCCGAGCCAGAGTTCCAGCAGCCGCTGCTGCAGCGGACTGACGTCCTGGTACTCGTCGACGACGAAGTGCTGGTACTGGGCGCGTACCTGATCGGCGATGTCGTGCCGGTCCTGAAGGACGGCGACGGTCAGCAGCAGGACGTCCTCGAAGTCGATGACCGCGCGGTTCCGCTTGAGGTCCTCGTAGGCCGCGTAGACGTGGGCGATCTCCGCCTGGTCGCGCGGGGCCTCCCGGCCGGCCTTCGCGGCCGCGTACGCGTAGTCGGCGGGGACCGTCTGGGTGACCTTGGACCATTCGATCTCGGCGGTGACGTCGCGCAGCTCGCCCCGGTCGAGGCGGAGGTTGCAGGCGGCGGCCGCTTCGGCGACGAGCTGGATCTTGCGGTCGACGAGCCGGGGCATGGAGCCGCCGACGGCTTTCGGCCAGAAGTACTGGAGCTGCCTCAGGGCCGCGGAGTGGAAGGTGCGGGCCTGGACGCCCTGGGCGCCGAGCTGGCGCAGACGCCCGCGCATCTCTCCGGCGGCGCGGTTGGTGAAGGTGACGGCGAGCACGCTGGACGGCTGGAGGATGCCTGCCCGGACCCCGTAGGCGATGCGGTGGGTGATCGCCCGGGTCTTGCCGGTGCCCGCTCCGGCCAGGACGCACACCGGTCCGTGCAGGGCCGTGGCCACCTCGCGCTGCTCGGGGTCCAGCCCTTCGAGCACCGCGTCGGCCGTGTCCGGTACCTGCGGGAAGAGGGTGGAGTGCGTTGCTGCTGTCACATTGCCATGCTGCCAGGTCGCCCGGGACCACCGTGCCGGTTGTCCACAGGCGGGGGCCCGCGGTCGTACCAATGCGGCAGGTGTCACGGACACGGGTGGGACGCCGGGCCCCGTGAGCGGCCGCACGGCGGCCCCCGGCCGGGCGGGGAATGCCCGCCCTCTCCCTCGCGTTCTCTCCCTGGACGACCTTCCCGAGCTGCCTGAGGAGCGCGAGAGACATGCAGGGCACTGTGACGATGTACAGCACGACTTGGTGTGGCTACTGCCGTCGGCTGAAGAGCCAGATGGACCGGGAGGGCATCGCGTACACCGAGATCAACATCGAGCAGGACCCGGCGTCCGCGGCCTTCGTGGAGAAGGCGAACGGCGGGAACCAGACCGTCCCGACCGTCCAGGTGGTTCCCTCCGGCGGTGGCACGGAGGTCGTGATGACGAACCCGAGCCTCGCCCAGGTGAAGCAGGCGCTCGGCGCCTGACCCTCGCTTCACAAGCCCCCGACGGCTTCCACGGCCGCTCGGGGGTTTCGTGTGTCGCCCTCCGCGCCGATCTGATTGTCAGACCCCAGGGCTACCGTGCGCGGCATGGACATGAACGACCCGCAGGACGTGGCCGCCGCGTTCTGGGCGCAGATCCTCGGCTTCACGATCAGCGAGGAGCCGCCCCCGCCCGACTCCCCGCTCGGCCGCATCGAGCGGTTCGCCGCTGAGCACGGATACGACGCGCTCAGGGACGAGCACTTCGAGGCCGCGAGGGAGGGGCGCCCCCTGCTCCCCTGACACGACGCGACCCCGCCTGCCTCGACGGGCCGACGGGGTCGTGGACGGTGGCCCGCCCGCTGCCTCAGACGAAGCTGCGCGTCGGCAGCGGCATGCCGTACCACATCTCGATCAGGCGGGCGGCGATGGAGATGCCGTAGGGCGGCAGCACCTCGCCGGTCTCGAAGGCGGTGCGCAGCTCGTCGCGGGAGAACCAGCGGGCCTCGTGGATCTCGTCGCCGTCGACGTTGATCTCGGTGGAGGTGGCGCGGGCCATGAAGCCGAGCATGAGGCTGGACGGGAAGGGCCAGGGCTGGCTGGCGACGTACTCGACCGGGCCGACGTGGACGCCGACCTCCTCGAAGACCTCGCGGCGCACGGACTGCTCGATGGACTCGCCGGGCTCGACGAAGCCGGCGAGCGTGGAGAAGCGGCCCTCGGGCCAGTGGACCTGCCGGCCGAGCAGGATCCGGTCCTCCTCGTCGGTGACGGCCATGATCACCGCCGGGTCGGTGCGTGGGTAGTGCTCGGCGCCGCAGGCCTGGCAGCGGCGGATGTGACCGGCGGCGGCGATGACCGTCCGTTCGCCGCAGCGGGAGCAGAAGCGGTGGGTGCGCTGCCAGTTCTCCAGGCCGACGGCGTGCACCATGAGGCCCGCGTCCCGCGGCGACAGCAGCAGTCCGGCCTCGCGCAGGCCGGCGGGGCGGGCGGACTGGTCGATACGGCCGGGCAGGGCGTCCTTCTGCAGCGCGAAGTAGCTGACGCCCTCCGCGTCGTTGCCGAGGAAGTAGCGGTGGGCCTCGGTGAGCGGCGCCTCGAAGGACGGGGTCATGACGAGTTCGGTGCGTCCGTCGGGCGTCTCGTCGATGAGGACCTGGCCGCCGGAGACCACGAAGCAGCGGGTCGTGGGGTGGCTCCACGCCGCCGCGAGCCAGGCTTCGTCGAGCCGGTGGTGGGCGGCGCGGTCGATGCCGCTCGGGGCGGTCAGCGAGACGGGGCGGTCGGCGGTTTGGTCGGTCCAGGTGGTCACGGGTGCTTCCAACTCCCCCAGAGCAAGGTGCAACGGTTCGTTTCGGCGGGTGGTTCGGCGGACGTGGGGCGTGCGGGCACCGGGCCGGGGCGCGGGCGGGGCGTGCGGGCGGTACGTCCAGTGTGCCCCGCGCGCGGTGCCGTCCCTTGCG
Organism: Streptomyces sp. NPDC003720; assembly: GCF_042875075.1. Taxonomy (NCBI): domain Bacteria; kingdom Bacillati; phylum Actinomycetota; class Actinomycetes; order Kitasatosporales; family Streptomycetaceae; genus Streptomyces; species Streptomyces sp. NPDC003720. The sequence goes on along the minus strand of NZ_JBIANZ010000008.1, from coordinate 437,930 downwards.
GCGCCTGCCGGGGTCAGGGGGCGTGCCGCCAGTTCCCGGCGAGGTCGCCCCACAGGTAGGCGCTGGTCTCGACGCCCTTGAGGAGGAGGTCGAGCTCCACCTTCTCGTTGGGGGCGTGCCAGCCGTCGGAGGGGACGGAGATGCCGAGGAAGAGGACGGGGGCGCCGAGGACCTCCTGGAGGTCGGCGGCGGGTCCCGAGCCGCCCTCGCGGGTGTAGCGGACCGGCCCTTCGAAGGCGCGGCTCATGGCGCGCACGACGGACTGCAGCGCGGGGTGGTCGAGGGGGGTGAGGCAGGGGCGGGTGGCGGAGCCGAAGTCGATCTCGTACCGGATGCCGGCGGGCACCTGCTCGGCGGCCCAGGCGCGGACGGCCTTCTCGACGTGGTCCGGGTCCTGGCCCGCGACCAGGCGGAAGGAGAGCTTCACCACGGCGGAGGACGGGATGATCGTCTTGCTGCCGGGGCCCTGGTAGCCGCCGCCGATGCCGTTGACCTCGGCGGTGGGGCGGGCCCAGATGCGTTCCAGGGTGGTGTGTCCGGCCTCGCCGTGGGCGGCGCGCGACTTGGCGGTGCGCAGCCATGTCGCCTCGTCGAAGGGGAGCTGGGCGAACAGCTCGCGCTCGCGGTCGGTCAGCTCGACGATGCCGTCGTAGAAGCCGGGGACGGCCACGCGCGCGTGCTCGTCGTGCAGGGCGGCGACCAGCCGGGCCGCTGCGATGGCGGGGTTGGGCACGGCGCCGCCGAAGGAGCCGGAGTGGATGTCCTGGTCGGGGCCGTGGAGGCGGATCTCGCACTCGGCGAGGCCGCGCATCCCGGTGCAGACGGTCGGGGTGTCCTCGGACCACATGCCGGTGTCCGAGACGATGACGGCGTCGGCGGCGAGCCGTTCGGCCCGCTCCTCCACGAGGGCGCGGAAGTGCGGCGAGCCGGATTCCTCCTCGCCCTCGATCAGCAGCTTGAGGTTGACCGCGGGGGCGGTGCGGCCGGTGGCGGCGAGGTGGGCGCGGACCCCGAGTGTGTGGAAGAACACCTGGCCCTTGTCGTCGGCGGCCCCGCGCGCGTGGAGGCGGTTTCCGCGGACGACGGGCTCGAACGGCTCGCTGTCCCAGCCGTCCTCGCGGGCGGCGGGCTGCACGTCGTGGTGGCCGTAGACGAGGACGGTGGGGGCCTCGGGGTCGCCGGAGGGCCATTCGGCGAAGACGGCCGGGGCGCCCGGGGTCGGCCAGACCTCGGCGGTCGGGAACCCGGTCTCCGCCAGCTTGGCGGCGAGCCATTCGGCGCTGCGCCGTACATCGGAGGCGTGCTCGGGCTGGGCCGACACGGAGGGGATGCGCAGCCAGGCGGTGAGGTCGTCGAGGAAGGCGGCGCGGTGCTCTTCGATGTACGTGCGGACGGCGCTGTCCGGGGTCTGGCTCATGCTCACGAGCCTATCGGCCCGCGGGGGCATCCTCGGCGGGCTCTTCGTCACACTCGGGCGCTCCAGGCCGTCTCGCGCGGGTGGTCCGGGCGCTCGTCGGTGAGCAGCCGTTCCAGGGCGGCGCGGTCCGGCAGGGCCTCGGGGTGCACGACCTCGCCGGTGCGCACGTAGAGGAAGGCGGCCGTGACCGACTCGGGCGGTACGCCCTGCTGCTCGGCCCAGGCGAGCCGGTACACGGCGAGCTGGAGGGGGTCGGCGGTGTGGGCGCGGTGGGTCTTCCAGTCGACGATCTCGTAGGTGGTCCGGTCGCCGTCGCGGTGCCTGTAGACGGCGTCGATGCGGCCGCGTACGACCCGGCCGGCGAGGGTGAGCTGGAAGGGGGCCTCGATCCGGTAGGGGGTGCGGTGGGCGTACTCGGTGCGTTCGAAGGCCTCCTTGAGGGCTTCGAGGTCGCGCTCGTCGGTGATCTCGGCATCGCTGCCGGGCAGCTCGTCCGGTTCGAGCATGGGCAGGGTGAGTGCCTCGAAGCGGGCCTCGACCCAGGCGTGGAAGCGGGTGCCCCGGCGTGCGGCGGGTCGCGGAGGGTGGGGCATGGGGCGCGCGAGTTCCTGTGCGAGCCCGTCGGGGTCCTGGGCGAGGCGCATGAGCTGGGTCGCGGTGAGGGTGGCCGGCAGGGGGACGTCGGTGATGCCGCGGCGGGCCCGCAGCAGCTCGCCGGTGAGCGCGTCGAGGTCGCGGTCCCAGGAGGCGATGGCGCGGGCCTCCTCGGGTGTGACACGGATCTCGTCCGAGGCGCGGGGTGCGGGGTCCGCCGGTTCGCCGGGGTGGGTGTGCGCGCGCCGGTGCGTGCGCTCGTCGGGGGCGGGCGCCTGGTGGGGCACGGCCGGCCGCTCGGCGGTCCAGGAGTCCCAGCCGCCGGGCTCGCCGGGGGCGAGCGCCGGCTCGTCGGGGGAGAAGCCGGCCTCGTGGGGCATGTCGTCGTACGGGTCCTCGCCGTACGGGAGGTCCTCCTCGTAGGCGGTCTCCTCGTCGTACGGGAAGTCCTCGTCGTCCGGAGGTGTCGGCCAGTCCGGGTCGTCGACGGTGCCGGAGCCGTGGTCGGCGGGCGGCCGGGCGGCCAGGGCGTCCAGGTGGGCGCGGACGGTCCCGGCGGCCGCGCGGCGCCGGGCCAGGGCGGTGTCGTCCAGCGGCAGCGGCCACGCCTGTTCGGCGCCGGCCGTGTGCAGCGCCGGGTTCTCCTCGTCCTCGGCGGGCTCGTCGGCCCAGGCCTCGATCTCGCCGTGGCCGGCGGCGCAGTGGTCGTACAGGGCTTGGAGGAAGTCGGAGGGCCCGCGCGGCTTCTTCTGGCTGGGCCCCCACCAGTGGCCGGAGCCGAGGAGCAGGGAGCGGGGGCGGGTGAAGGTGACGTATCCGAGGCGGAGTTCCTCGGTGTGCTGGTGCTCCTTCATCGCCTCGTGGAAGGCCCTCAAGCCCCGGGAGTCCCAGGACCCGACGTCGGGGAGGGTGTCGGCGTCGCCGCGCAGGACATGGGGCAGCACCTTGGCCTGCGCGGTCCACTTCTCGCGGCCCTGGGCGCTCGGGAAGGTGCCGCTCACCAGCCCGGGGACCACCACGACGTCCCACTCCAGGCCCTTGGACTTGTGCGCGGTGAGCACCTTGACGGTGTTCTCGCCGCCGGGCAGGGCGTTGTCGAGGCCCTTCTCGTACTGGGCGGCGGTGCGCAGGTAGCCGAGGAAGGCCAGCAGGGTGGCCTCGCCGTCGCCGGCCGCGAAGGAGGCGGCGATGTCGAGGAAGTTGGACAGGGTCTCGCGGCGGCGGGCGGCGAGCGCGTGCGGGGAGGCGGACAGCTCCACCTCCAGGCCGGTGACGGCGAGGACGCGGTGCAGGACGTCCATGAGCGGGTCGGACAGCGAGCGGCGCAGGTCCCGGAGCTCCGCGGCGAGGCGGGCGAAGCGCACGCGCGCGTCCGCTGAGAACGGCAGTGCGTCGTCGTCCCGGTCGTCCTCGCGCAGCGGCGACTCCAGGAACGTGTCCAGGGCGTCGGCGAGCGATATCACCTCGGAGGGGTCGGTTCCCTCGACGGCCTCGGCGAGCCTGCGGTCGGGGTCGTCGGCGCCGTCCCCGCGCGCGTGGGCGACCAGCAGGCGGGCGCGGCGGCCGAGGAGGGCCAGGTCGCGGGGCCCGATGCGCCAGCGGGGACCGGTGAGCAGGCGGACGAGGGAGGCGTTGGCCCCGGGGTCCTGGAGGACTTCGCAGACGGCGACGAGATCGGCGACCTCGGGCAGGTGCAGCAGCCCGGAGAGCCCGACCACCTCGACGGGTACGTCACGCGCGACGAGGGCGCCCTGGATCTCGGCGAAGTCGGTGGCCGTGCGGCACAGCACGGCGATCTCGCCGGGCGCCCTGCCGGTGCGGACGAGGTGGGCGACGGAGTCGGCGATCCATTCGGTCTCCTCGGCGTGGGTGCGCAGCAGGGCACAGCGGACCGTGCCGTCGTGCTCGGCGCCGGGGGCCGGGCGCAGGGCCTCCACGCCCGCGTGCATGGCGCGCAGCGGTTCGGCGAGGCCGTTGGCGAGATCGAGGAGACGGCCGCCGCTGCGGCGGTTCTCGCTGAGCGCCTGGCGGGTGGCGGGGCGGCCGTCGCCGCGCGCGAAGTGGTCGGGGAAGTCGTCGAGGTTGGCGACGGAGGCGCCGCGCCAGCCGTAGATGGCCTGGCAGGGGTCGCCGACGGCGGTCACGGGATGGCCGGTGCCGCCGCCGAACAGGCCCGAGAGCAGGACGCGCTGGGCGACGGAGGTGTCCTGGTACTCGTCCAGGAGCACGACGCGGAACTCCTCGCGCAGCAGGCGTCCCACCTCGGGGACGCCGGCGAGACGCGCGGACAGCGCGATCTGGTCGCCGAAGTCGAGCAGGTCGCGTTCGCGTTTGGCGGCCCGGTAGCGCAGGACGAGGCCGGCGAGCTCCCGGCGGGCGGCCGCGGTTTCGGGGACCTTGCGCAGATCGGCGTTGGTGAGCTTGGCGCCGGCCAGGGTGTGCAGCAGGCCGGTGTCCCAGGCGCGCAGTTCCTCCGGCTCGACGAGGTGTTCGGCGAGTTCGGAGTCGAGGGTGAGCAGATCGCTGACGAGGTCGGCGAAGGAGCGGGTGAGCGCGGGGTAGGGGCCCGGGGCCTCGCGCAGCACGCGCGCGGCGAGCTGGTAGCGGGTGGCGTCGGCGAGCAGCCGGGAGGTGGGTTCGAGACCGATGCGCAGGCCGTGGTCGGTCAGCAGCCGGCCGGCGAAGGCGTGGTAGGTCGAGATGACCGGCTCGCCCGGCGGGTTCTCCGGGTCCGGCCACGCGGGGCCGGCGGGCGCGGCCGGCGAGGGGTGGAGGCCGGGCGCCGGGAGGGCGTCGGGGTCGGTGACGCCGGCCTTGATCAGCGCCGTGCGGACGCGTTCGGCGAGTTCGCCCGCGGCCTTGTTGGTGAAGGTCAGGCCGAGCACCTGCTCGGGGGCGACCTGGCCGGTGCCGACCAGCCAGACCACGCGGGCCGCCATCACCGTGGTCTTGCCCGAGCCGGCTCCGGCCACGATCACCTGCGGGGCGGGCGGCGCGGTGATGCAGGCCGTCTGCTCCGGGGTGAACGGGATGCCGAGGAGCTCTTTGAGCTGCTCGGGGTCGGTGATACGGGCGGGCATGTCGTCAGAGGCTAGCGGCGAGCACTGACAACCGGGACCGCACCGACTGTCCGGCCAGGAAGAACCGCAGGTCAGCGCGTGTGGTGCCGTGCGTCACGGTGCCTCGTGGGAGTCATTCGACCACGTGCCGGCCCTCCGGCCGGGCGCTGCACGAGGCACGGAACGCGCAGTGGGCGCAGTGCTGGCCGGTGGTGGGCGTGAAGCGTTCGTCGAGGACCTTCCCGGCGGCGGTGGCCAGCAGCTCGCCGACCCACTCCCCCGCCGGCGGCTCCTGGCTCTGCACCTTGGGCAGGGTCTCCCCGCCGTCGCGTCGGTTCGCGCCCTGCCGCAGGTGCACGAGTTCGGCGCCGCCCGCCTCGGGGCGCACGCCGTCGAAGGCGTCGTCGGCGGCGCCTTCGCGGACGGCGAGCTGGTAGACGGCGAGCTGCGGGTGGCGGGCCACCTCGGCGCCGCTGGGCGCCTGCTTGCCGGTCTTGAAGTCCACGACGTACGCGCGGCCCTCGCCGTCCGCCTCGACCCGGTCCATCTGGCCGCGGATGCGGACCTGGTAGTCGCCCGCTCCGAGGGTGACGTCGAAGTCCTGCTCGCTCGCCACCGGGGTGCGGCCGGTGCGGTCCAGCACATGCCAGTTCAGGAAGCGTTCCAGGGCCGCGCGCGCGTTGTCCTTCTCCTGGGCCGACTTCCAGGGCGCGTCGAAGGCGAGCGCGTTCCACACCGAGTCCAGGCGTTCCATCAGGACGTCGAGGTCGGCGGGGGTGCGGCCGGAGGCGACCTCGTCGGCGAGGACGTGGACGACGTTGCCGAAGCCCTGGGCGGCGGTGGCGGGCGCGTCGGCCTTCACCTCGCGGCCCAGGAACCACTGCAGGGCACAGGTGTTGGCGAGCTGGTCGAGGGCGCTGCCGGAGAGCACGACGGGCTGGTCGCGGTCGCGCAGCGGCACCTTGCTCTCGGTCGGCTCGAACATGCCCCACCAGCGGTCCGGGTGGGCGGACGGCACCAGGGGCCGGCCGTCCTCGTCGGCGAGGGCGGCGAGCCTCGCCAGGCGGTGTGCGGCCGCCTCCCGCAGCGCGGCGGAGGCGTCCGGGTCGACGGTGGTGGCGCGCAGCTCGGCGACGAGCGCGGCCACGGACAGCGGCCGCCGGGGGCGGCCGGTGACGTCCCGCGGTTCGACGCCCAGCTCGGTGAGGAAGCGGGAGGGCTGGTCGCCGTCGTCGGCCGGCGCCTTCACGGCGGTGACGACGAGACGTTCACGTGCGCGCGTGGCGGCCACGTAGAACAGGCGGCGTTCCTCGGCGAGGAGCGCGCCCGGGGTGAGCGGTTCGGCCAGTCCGTCGCGGCCGATGCGGTCGGCCTCCAGCAGGGAGCCGCGGCGGCGCAGATCGGGCCACAGCCCCTCCTGGACGCCCGCCACGACGACGAGCCGCCACTCCAGGCCCTTGGCGCGGTGCGCGGTCATCAGGCGGACGGCGTCGGGGCGTACGGCCCGGCGGGTGAGGGTGTCGGCGGCGATGTCCTGGGCCTCGATCTCCTCCAGGAAGTTCAGGGCGCCGCGGCCGCCGACGCGCTCCTCCGCGCGCGCGGCGGTGGCGAACAGCGCGCACACCGCGTCCAGGTCGCGGTCGGCGTTGCGGCCGGCCGCGCCACCGCGCCGGGCGGCGCGTTCCAGCCGGCCGGGCCAGGGCGTGCCCTGCCACAGGTCCCACAGCGCCTCCTCGGCCGTGCCGCCGGCGGCGAGGCGCTCGCGCGCCGTGCGGAGCAGCGCGCCCAGCCGCTGCGCACCGCGCGCGTAGGCCGGGTCGTGGGCGACGAGGCGCTCGGGTTCGGCGAGCGCCCGCGCGAGGAGTTCGTCGGAGGGCGCCGGCAGCGGGTTCCCGGCGGCCCGCTCCTCCTCGCGCAGGGCGCGCCCGAGGCGGCGCAGGTCGGCGGTGTCCATGCCGGCGAGCGGGGAGGCGAGCAGGGTGAGCGCGGTCTCGGCGTCGAGCCAGGAGGCGTCGCGCTTCTCGTCGTCCGCTTCCGCGCCGGAGGACGTGGCCTCGGCCTCCTCCGCGGGTCCCTGCCGCGACTCGGCCGTGGCCACCGTGCGCAGGGCGGTGAGCAGGGGTGCCACCGCGGGTTCGTGGCGCAGCGGCAGGTCGTCGCCGTCGATGTCCAGGGGGACGCCCGCCGCGGTGAGGGCCCGGCGGAGCGTCGGGATGCTCCGGGAGCCGGCGCGGACCAGGACGGCCATCTCGCGCCAGGGGACCCCGTCCTCCAGGTGGGCGCGGCGCAGGATGTCGGCGATGTTGTCGGTCTCCGCGCCGGGCGTCGGGTAGGTCTGCACCTCGACCCGGCCGCCGTCGCGCACGGCCTCGGGCTCCCGGTGTGCGCGCACCTTCTCGGCGGGCAGGCGGGTCAGCGGCATGCGCCGGGTGATCAGGCGGGTGGCTGCCAGCAGGGCGGCGCCGGAGCGGCGGGCGGTGCGCAGCACCTCGACGGGCGCGGGCCGGCCGTCCGTGCGCGGGAAGGCCGCCGGGAAGTCCAGGATGCCGTTCACGTCCGCGCCCCGGAACGTGTAGATCGACTGGTCGGGGTCGCCGAAGGCCACCAGGGTGCGGCCGCCGCCGGCCAGGGCGTGCAGGAGGCGCACCTGGGCCGGGTCGGTGTCCTGGTACTCGTCGACGTACACGGCGTCGTACTGGGCGGCGAGCCGGGCCGCGACCTCGGGGCGGCGGGCGAGCAGCACGGCGCGGTGGACGAGTTCGGCGTAGTCGATGACGCCCTGGAGGTCGAGGACGTCGAGGTACTCGGCGAGGAAGGCGGCGGCGGCGCGCCAGTCGGGGCGGCCGATGCGGCGGGCGAAGGCGTCCAGGGCGCCGGGGCTGAGGCCCAGCTCGCGGCTGCGGGCGAGGACGGCGCGGACCTCGTCGGCGAAGCCGCGGGTCGTCAGGCAGGCGCGCAGCTCGTCGGGCCAGCGCACGTGGTTCAGGCCGAGCCGCTCCAGGTCGGGCTGCCCGGCGAGCAGCCCGCGGACGGTGACGTCCTGCTCGGGTCCGGAGAGCAGGCGCAGCGGCTCCGCGAACAGACCGCTGTCCTGGTGGGCGCGGAGCAGGGCGTAGCAGTACGAGTGGAAGGTGGTCGCCCGGGGGGCGCGGGCCGCGCCGATGCGCTGGGCCATGCGGTCGCGGAGGTCGACGGCGGCCCTGCGGCTGAACGTCAGCACCAGGATGCGCTCGGGGTCGGCGCCGCGGGCGACGCGCGCGGCCACGGACTCCACCAGGGTGGTGGTCTTCCCGGTGCCGGGACCGGCGAGGACGAGCAGCGGGCCGGCGGCGTGGTCAACCACGGCGCGCTGGGCGGCGTCCAGTCGAGGGGGATCGATCGCGGCGGGCGGGTTACGGACCAGCCGGTAGGCGCCACGGTTCCCCTGCCGCACCGGAGGGTGCGGCAGACGGCTGGTGGTGGAGGAGGAGCTCACGTGGTTCGCCGGTCCTGGTGGTCGTGCTGGTGGGCGGGCGGTCACGCGTGCGAGGCGGTGGCCGCGGGGTGAGGGGGACGCGTGCAGCCGACGCTACGCCGCCGCATCGGGCGGAAGCAGGGCTTCCGCTTCTTCCCGTGCGACTCCCGGGCCCCTCGGAGCCCCGGTGTCACGCGTGTCCCTCGACCAACGAACGTACGTCATGCAACGAACGTCCCCGGTGTCCCTCGTACGGGCCACCGATTCCCCTCGGGGGCATCCGATGGCGGAAGCTGTCAGGTGTGACCGTCCGTGCCCGTGCCGCCGTCCCATCGCGCCCGTCTCATGTCGAGTCGCGGCAGGTGGCCCTCGGCGCTCCTGCCCGCCGCCTTGAGCGGGGTGCCCTCCGCCCGGTAGTGGGCGAGCGCGCCGATCTCGTGGCCGGGCAGCAGCACGCCGTCGGCGCGGACCACGCGCCACCACGGCACGCCGCCCCCGTAGAGGGACATCACCCGGCCGACCTGGCGCGGTCCCCCCTCCTCCAGCCACTCGGCGACGTCGCCGTACGTCATGACCCGCCCCGGCGGGATCTGGTCGGCGACCTCGAGGACCCGCTCCGCGTACTCGGGCAGCGCGTCCTCGCATCCGTCACGGGTGTCCTCGGCAGGGCTCCGCTCGCTCATTCGCCCCATCCTGCCGCACCCCACCGACAACGCGGCGCGGAAGGCCGGGCAGGGGCCCCTCGCCCTCGGGCGGCGCTTCCGGCAGACTGTCCGACCCCGCATCTGCACCCTGATGCCCGCGAGTGCCGGTGGGGCATGCCACCATCGTGCGGGCGGTGACCGGTGATACGAGACCAAGAAGAGACCATGAAGCAGCAGGGTGTGCACCCCGAAGGCGCGGCGGGCACCCCTGACGCGTCCGCGCGTCCCGACGCCGCCGCCTCCGCACCGGAGGGCACCGGCGCGACGGGCCGGGACGGCGGCGCCGCGACCGGCGAGGGGACGCGCGAGGACGCCACGCGCGCGCGTGAGGACGGCGCGGAGGCCGCCGAGGGGACGCTCCCCGGCGCCCCGCGGCCGGACGCGAGCGCCGGTGACGAGGCTCACCCGGAGGAGGTGGAAGGCGACGAACCGCTGCTTCCCGCGCGCGTGCACCGTCCCTCCGACCTCATGCGGCTGCTGGTGGGCGTGCTCGCCATCGTCGTGCTGCTCGCGGTCGCGGCGTTCGCGCACGGGACCACCTCGGGCCTCGAACAGGACATCAACAAGGGCACGGGGCAGGCCCCCGACCTGCTGATCAAGATCGCGGGGCTCGCCTCCAGCATCGCGATCCTGCTGGTGCCGGTCGCCTTCGCGATCGAACGGCTGATCAAACGGGACGGGCTGCGGATCGCCGACGGCGTGCTCGCGGCCGTCCTCGCGCACGGAGTGACCCTCGCCACGGACCTGTGGGTGGCCCGGGCCGCGCCCGGCTCCATCCAGGAGGCGCTCACCCAGCCCTCGCCGGGCGACATCCACGCCCTCACCGACCCGGTGCACGGCTATCTCGCACCCGTCATCGCCTACATGACGGCGGTGGGGATGTCCCGCAGACCCCGATGGCGCGCGGTGCTGTGGATCGTGCTGCTGCTCGACGCGTTCTCGATGCTCGTCACCGGCTACACGACGCCCTTCTCGATCATCCTGACCGTGCTGATCGGCTGGACCGTCGCCTACGGCACGCTGTACGCGGTCGGCTCGCCGAACGTCCGCCCCACCGGGCGGACGCTCATGGCGGGCCTCAGGCACGTCGGCTTCCACCCGGTCGCCGCGGCCCGCGAGGAGACCGCGGAGTCGGAGAACGGCGACCGCGGCCGGCGCTACTTCGTCACCCTGGAGGACGGCCGTCCGCTGGACGTCACGGTCGTCGACCGGGAGCAGCAGGCCCAGGGCTTCTTCTACCGGGCCTGGCGCAACCTGACCCTGCGGGGCTTCGCCACCCGCTCCAGCCTGCAGTCCCTGCGCCAGGCCCTGGAGCAGGAGGCGCTGCTGGCGTACGCGGCGATCGCGGCCGGCGCCAACGCGCCCAAGCTGATCGCCACCTCCGAGCTCGGTCCGGACGCGGTCATGCTCGTCTACGAGCACACCGGCGGGCGCACACTGGACTCGCTCGCGGACGAGGAGATCACCGACGAGCTGCTGCGCAACATCTGGCGTCAGGCGCAGGCGCTGCAGTCCCGGCGGATCGCGCACCGCAGGCTGGCCGGCGACGCGATTCTGGTGGATCGTTCCGGCAGGGTGATCCTCACCGAGCTGCGCGGCGGCGAGATCGCGGCCGGCGACCTGCTGCTGCGCATGGACGTCGCCCAGCTGATCACCACGCTCGGCCTGCGGGCGGGCGCCGAACGGGCGGTGGCCTCGGCCGTCGGCGTGCTCGGCCCGGACGCGGTCGCGGACTGCCTGCCGATGCTGCAGCCCATCGCCCTGACCCGCGCCACCCGCGCGACGCTGCGCCGCCTCGGCCGCGAGCGGGCCCAGCGCGAACGCGAGGCGGTGCTCGAGGCCTCCCGGCAGGCCAAGCTGGCCCGGGCGGAGGAGACCGCCTCCGCGACGGCCGGCCCCGCACCCGGAAAGCCCGACAAGAAGACGGTCCGGGCCGAGCAGCGGGCGGAGAAGCGGGCCATCGACGAGGCCCTGGACGAGGCCCGCGAGGAGGACCTGCTCACCCAGATCCGGCACGAGGTGCTGCGGATCAGGCCCCAGGCCCCCGTGGAGCCGGCCCGGCTGGAGCGGGTGCGGCCGCGCACGCTGATCAGCTTCATCGCCGGCGCGATCGGCGCGTACTACCTGCTGACGCAGCTCACCCACATCGAGTTCGGTCCGCTGGTCGCCAACGCCCAGTGGGGCTGGGTGCTGGCGGCGGTGCTCTTCTCCGCGCTCAGCTATGTGGCCGCCGCCATGGCGCTGCTCGGCTTCGTGCCGGAGCGGGTGCCGCTGCCGAGGACCGTGGGCGCCCAGGTCGCGGGATCGTTCGTGAAGATCGTGGCGCCGGCGGCGGTCGGCGGAGTGGCCCTCAACACGCGCTTCCTGCAGCGCGCCGGAGTGCGCCCGGGGCTCGCGGTCGCCAGCGTCGGCGCCTCGCAGCTGTTCGGCCTCGGCTGCCACATCCTGATGCTGCTGTCCTTCGGCTACCTGACGGGAACCGAGAAGACGCCCTCGCTGTCGCCGTCCCGGACGGTCATCGCCGGCCTGCTGACGGTGGCGGTGCTGGTGCTGGTGGTGACGTCGGTGCCGTTCCTGCGGAAGTTCGTCGTCACGCGCGTGAGGTCGCTGTTCGCCGGTGTCGTGCCGCGCATGCTCGACGTGCTCCAGCGGCCGCAGAAGCTCGTCACCGGCATCGGCGGCATGCTGCTGCTGACCGCCTGCTTCGTGATGTGCCTGGACGCCTCCATCCGCGCCTTCGGCGACGGCTCGACCTCGCTGAGCATCGCCAGCGTGGCCGTGGTCTTCCTCGCCGGCAACGCGCTCGGCTCCGCGGCGCCCACCCCGGGCGGCGTCGGCGCGGTCGAGGCGAGCCTCACGCTCGGCCTGATCGCCGTCGGCCTGCCCAAGGAGGTCGCCGCACCGGCCGTCCTGCTGTACCGGCTGCTCACGCTGTGGCTGCCGGTGCTGCCCGGCTGGCTCGCGTTCAACCAGCTCACCCGCAAGGGCGCCCTGTAGGCGCTCCCCGCGGGCCGGGGCCCGGCCGTCGCTCGTACGGCCCGTGCCCCGCGCGGCCCGGCCCGCACACGCGCACGATGGAAGCATGGCGAACCCCTCCAGGCTGCGTGCCGCTGCCCTGACCACCAGCGCCGTGCTGCTGGCCGCCCTGCTGGCCGGGTGCGGCGACGGTGCCGGGAACGGGGACCCGACGGCGCAGAAACTGGACTGGAAGGACTGCCCGGCCCCCTCGGCCGCGGAGGGCGGCGGCTCCTCACCGTCGCCGCTGCCGGACGGCACCCAGTGGCAGTGCGCCACGATGAAGGCCCCCGTGGACTGGAGCAGGCCCAAGGGCGACACCCTCGACATCGCGCTGATCCGGGCCAGGGCGAGCGGCGACCCCGGCAAGCGGATCGGCTCGCTGATCTTCAACTTCGGCGGCCCCGGCGGCAGCGGCGTCACCACGCTCCCCGCGTTCGGGCAGGACTACGCCACCCTCAACACCCGGTACGACCTGGTCAGCTTCGATCCGCGCGGAGTCGGCCGGAGCGGGCCCGTGGAGTGCGAGAGCGACGCCCAGCTCGACCAGTACTTCCAGCAGGACGCCACACCCGACGACAAGGCCGAGCAGAAGCAGCTCGTCGACCGCACCAGGGAGTTCAACGCGAACTGCGAGAAGCACTCCGGGAAGATGCTGCCGCACGTACGCACCACCGACGCGGCCCGCGACATGGACCTCATGCGCCAGGTGCTCGGCGACGACAAGCTGCACTACTTCGGCATCTCCTACGGCACCGAACTCGGCGGCGTCTACGCCCACCTGTTCCCCGGGCACGTCGGCCGCGCGGTCCTGGACGCGGTCGTCGACCCCACCAAGGACCCCGCGCAGAGCGCGCTCGGCCAGACCCAGGGGTTCCAGCTGGCGCTCGACAACTTCGCCGCGGACTGCACGTCGAAGACGGAGGAGTGTCCGGTCGGGGACACCCCGCAGGACGTCAAGGACCGCATCGCCAAGCTGCTCGCGGATCTGGAGAAGAAGCCGATCCCCGGCGCCTTCCCGAGGCAGCTCACCCAGACCGCCGCGACCAACGGCATCGCGCAGGCCCTCTACTCGAAGGACTTCTGGGAGTACCTCACCGAGGGGCTGCAGCAGGCCTACGAGGGCGACGGCAAGATCCTCATGCTGCTCTCCGACTCGATGAACGGGCGCAGCGAGAACGGCGAGTACAGCAACATCGCCGCGGCGAACATCGCCATCAACTGCGCCGACGAGAAGCAGCGCTACACCGCGGACGAGGTCCGGCAGCGGCTGCCGCAGTTCCGGGCCGCCTCGCCGCTGTTCGGGGACTATCTGGCCTGGGGCATGCTGAGCTGCACCGACTGGGCGGTGCCGGGCGCCGCCGACCATCCCGACGTCAGCGCACCGGGGGCGGCGCCGATCCTCGTCGTCGGCAACACCGGCGACCCGGCCACCCCCTACGAGGGCGCGCGGAAGATGGTGGACGCGCTCGGCAAGGGCGTCGGCGTCGAGCTGACGTACAAGGGCCAGGGGCACGGCGCGTACGACAGCAAGAACAAGTGCGTGCAGAGCGCGGTGAACGGATACCTGCTGGACGGGAAGGTGCCGAAGGCCGGCACGGTCTGCTCCTGAAGCACGGGTCGGCCATGGCAAATACGCAGGTCAGAGGCTTATCCACAGCCCGCAACGGGTTTGCGCCCCGCCGCCTACCATGACGTGAACGCCTGCCGCGGGACGACGCGGGGGGCCTGCGAGGGGGGTGCGCATGCTTCGGGTTCTGCGGTGGACGGCGGGGGTGGCCGCGGCGCTGCTGGTGGCCGGGTGCGGTGGCGGCGGCTCGGGCGGCGGCCCTGACGAGGCCAAGGGGACGAGCCCCGCCGGCCGGCCCGGCGAGGCTTCCGCGACGGCCGTGCCGTCCGCTGCGGATCCACCCTCGTCGCTCACCTCGCAGCGGCTCCAGTGGCGCCGGTGCGGGGCCGCCGAGGACTCCGCGGCACCCGGTGACGAGTGGCGGTGCTCCACGCTCAAGGCGCCGCTGGACTGGTCGAAGCCCGGTGGTGCGACGATCGGCCTCGCCCTCATCCGGGCCCGCGCGACCGGGGACCACCGGATCGGTTCCCTGGTGTTCAACTTCGGCGGCCCCGGCGGCTCGGGGGTGTCGACGATGCCGTACTACGGAGCCCTCGCCTCCGAGCTGCGCGAGCGCTACGACCTGGTGAGCTTCGATCCGCGCGGGGTCGGCGCCAGCGAGGGCGTGCGCTGCCGCGGCGACCGGGACACCGAGGCCGCCGAGGCGGTGGACGCCACGCCTGACGATCCCGCCGAGGAGAAGGCGTACTTCCAGGACGCCGCCGACTTCGGGAAGGGGTGCGAGCGGGCCGCGGGACGGCTGCTGGCGCACCTCTCGACCACCGACACCGCCCGTGACATGGATCTGCTGCGCCACGTGCTGGGCGACCGGACGATGCACTACTTCGGCATCTCCTACGGCACCGAACTCGGCGGCGTCTACGCCCACCTGTTCCCCCGGCGCGTGGGCCGGATGATCCTCGACGCGGTGGTGGACCCGACCGCGGACACGGTGGGCCACGCGAAGAACCAGGCGCGGGGCTTCCAGCGGGCGCTGGAGGACTATCTGAGGTCCACCGGCCAGGACCCGGAGCGGGGCACACGGAGGATCGCGGCGCTGCTGAAGAGCATCGACGCCAGACCCCTGCCGACCGCGTCCGGACGGAAGCTGACCCAGACGCTCGCCCTCACCGGCATCATCCTGCCGCTGTACAGCGAGGCCGGCTGGCCCAGGCTGACCGAGGCGCTGAAGTCGGCCGGGCAGGGCGACGGCTCGAGACTCCTCGCCCTCGCGGACCAGTACAACGAGCGGAGGTCATCCGGCCGTTACGGGACCAGGAGCCACGCCCAGCGCGCCATATCGTGCCTGGACGACAAGCAGCGGCCCACGCTCGCGCGGACCAAGAGACTGCTGCCCGAGTTCGAGCGGATATCGCCGGTCTTCGGGGACTACCTCGGCTGGGACACGGCCGGCTGGTGCCACGACTGGCCGGTCGCCGGGCAGTACGACACCCCGCGGGTGAGCGCGCCGGGCGCGGCGCCGATCCTGCTGGTCGGGAACACCGGGGACCCGGCGACCCCCTATGAGGGCGCCCGCAGGATGGCCGACGAGCTGGGCGAGGGCGTCGGCGTCGAACTCACCTGGAAGGGCGAGGGACACGGGGCGTACGGCAACGGCAGCGACTGCGTCGACTCGACGGTGAACGCCTATCTGCTCGACGGGACGGTGCCGCGGGACGGCAAGGTCTGCTCCTGACGCGGGCGGTGTCCTGAACAGGCGTTCCGGCACGGGACACGGCCGTGCCGTGGCGGACTAGTCCGATCGGTAGGGGGCGTTCCTGTTACTCACTTTCGGGTGACACCGGCTCACCCCGGCAGGACGCCTGGGCACTGCCGCGTGACGGACAAGCCAGTGCTGAAGCGGCTCTTTTCCTGACGAACGTTCAATTCGACGTGTTGGAGTCATACATGGACGATGCAGCAGAGAGTCACAGGAATATGTTGAAGCCGTAATGCCGCGCACATCTCCCCCACAAACCGGGCGCATGGCTTGCACAGTGTGAGTGCGCGGCCAGCCGGCCGCCGCTCGTACAACGCACCACCACTGGCCTGCGGCGTTCTCACGTGCGCAGATCCGTAAGGGGGGTGCCATGGACTCCTGTAGGGGGATCCTCGTGACCATTTCCGCATCCGTGCGCCGCATGACCGCCGTCGCCGCCGTGTCGGCCGCCGCCGTGGGAGCCGTGGCCCTGCCGGCCGCGGCCGCCGACCACTACCCCGGCCGGCACCACCGCGACGCGGTGTACATCAGCAGCGTGCGGTACGACGCCCCGGGACGCGACGACCGCTCCAGCCGCGCCCTGAACCGGGAGTGGGTCGACATCACCAACAACTCGCGCCGCCCGGTCAACCTCAGCGGCTGGACCCTCTCCGACCGGGACGGCCACACCTACACCTTCCACCACTACCGGCTGGACGGCCGCTCCACCGTCCGCGTCCACACCGGCTACGGCCACGACACCCGCCGCGACCTGTTCCAGGACCGCAACCGGTCCGTCTGGGACCGCTCGGACACGGCGACCCTGCGCAACGACCGCGGCCGCTTCGTCGACGACGCCTCGTGGGGCCGTGACCACCGCGACCGCGACCACCGTGACCGCGACCACCGCGGCGACCGCGACCACCGCGACGGTGACCACCGCACCCGCCGCTGACCGTCTCCCGCGAGCCGGTGAACGCTGACCCTCGTTCCCGCTGAACAGGTGGGCGCGGCACTCGCCCGGGAGAGTGCCACGCCCACCGCACACCCCGGAAAAACCCGAAGCCCACGGCTCTGAGCTGGTCAGAGCCGTGGGCTTCGTCAGGTCCGCCGGCAGGCGGGAGGGGTGGTCAGTACACCGGCTTGTCGGGCTCGATCTGGTTGACCCAGCCGATGACGCCGCCGCCGACGTGCACCGCGTCCGAGAAGCCCGCGGACTTCAGGACCGCGAGGACTTCCGCACTGCGGACACCCGTCTTGCAGTGCAGGACGATCTTCTTGTCCTGCGGAAGGCTCTCCAGGGCGGTGCCCATGAGGAACTCGTTCTTCGGGATCAGACGGGCGCCGGGGATGGAGACGATCTCGTATTCGTTCGGCTCGCGGACGTCGATGATGTCGATGCTCTCGCCGTCGTCGATCCACTCCTTGAGCTGCTTGGGAGTGATCGTGGAGTCGGCGGCCGCCGCTTGGGCCTCCTCGGACACGACGCCGCAGAAGGCCTCGTAGTCGATGAGCTCGGTGACGGTCGGGTTCTCGCCGCAGACCGCGCAGTCCGGGTCCTTGCGGACCTTGACCTGGCGGTACTGCATCTCCAGGGCGTCGTAGATCATCAGGCGGCCGACCAGCGGCTCACCGATGCCGGCGAGGAGCTTGATGGCCTCGTTGACCTGGATGGAGCCGATGGACGCGCACAGCACGCCCAGCACGCCGCCCTCGGCGCAGGAGGGGACCATGCCCGGGGGCGGGGGCTCCGGGTAGAGGCAGCGGTAGCAGGGGCCGTGCTCGGACCAGAAGACCGAGGCCTGGCCGTCGAAACGGTAGATCGAACCCCACACGTACGGCTTGTTCAGCAGCACGCACGCGTCGTTGACCAGGTAGCGGGTCGCGAAGTTGTCCGTGCCGTCGACGATCAGGTCGTACTGGCTGAAGATGTCCATCACGTTGTCGGCCTCGAGCCGCTCCTCGTGAAGGACCACGTTCACGTACGGGTTGATGCCCTTGACGCTGTCGCGGGCGGACTCGGCCTTGGAGCGGCCGATGTCGGCCTGGCTGTGGATGATCTGGCGCTGCAGGTTCGACTCGTCGACCTCGTCGAACTCCACGATGCCGAGCGTGCCGACGCCCGCGGCGGCCAGGTACATCAGCGCCGGCGAGCCCAGGCCGCCGGCGCCCACACAGAGCACCTTGGCGTTCTTCAGCCGCTTCTGCCCGTCCATCCCCACGTCGGGGATGATCAGGTGGCGGGAGTACCGGCGGACCTCGTCTACGGTGAGCTCAGAGGCTGGCTCGACCAGGGGTGGCAGCGACACGGGGACTCCGTTGGTCGGTCGATCACTACGGTTGTTCTCCCTGTAACACTGCCACGGCCTTCTTCATTCCGAGACACCTGTTCCGATCCGCGAGACGATCTCGTCCCAGTAGCCGGGCATCGTCTCCCAGGGGTCGGCCCGGCCGCCGCGGTCGGTGCGGTCGGTGAGGTAGATCGTGCCCGCGCCCTGCCAGCGGGCGATGCGCAGCGCCTCCTCCAGATGACCGCGCGGCACACCGTGCACGAAGTGGCAGAAGCGGTCGGGCGGGTAGTCGGCGGTCCACTCGGCGGCCTGCGAGAAGCGGTAGTCGGCCCAGGGGCCCGCGAACGTCACCAACTGGTCGGCGTTCTCCGCGTATCCCGGATGCGGGTGGCTGCCGTGGCCCAGGACGATGTGGGCGGAGTCACTGATCGCCCGCAGGGTGCCGATCGCCCGGCGGACCTCGGGCAGCCCACCGCGCGCGGTGGGACACCGGTCGAGCAGGAAGCCGTCGACGCGGTACCACTCGAGGTGGCGGTGCGCGTCGGAGAGCAGCTCGCCGAAGGGGCGCGCGCCGTGGGCGAGGTTCAGGTACCCGAGGACGCGCACGCCCCCGTTGCGCAGCCGGCCCGCGGCCTCCAGGCAGTGCGGGTCGGGACGGCTGCCGGGCCCGGAGGCGACGTTGAGCACCACCCAGTCCAACGGTGTGCCGGGGCGGGCGAGTGCGGCCCACTGGGCCGGGGCGACCAGCGGATGGGCGTAGCCGGGGACGCCGAGGCCGGTACGGACGCCGGTACCGGCGGTGCTCGCTGTGGTGCTGGTCAGATGCGGCATGCCGCCTCCATCCAGATGTCGGCCAGGGATTCCTCGAGGTTGATGCGGGGGCGCCAGCCGAGCCGGTCGCGGGCGGTGCGCACGTCGGCCTGCTGCCAGCTGCCGCAGCCGTCGGGATACGGGTAGGCGACCGGGGCCGCGTGCTCGGAGTCGGCGCGGGGGTGGCCGATGGGGCTGCGCAGCGGCCCGGGGGGCGCGTCGAGCTCGTGCAGGGCGCCGCCGTACCCGGCGACCCGGGCGAGGACGGCGGCGGCGTCGCGGAGGCGGACGGCGCGGCCGGAGCCGATGTTGATGACGCCCTGCGCGGCGGAGAGGGAGGCGGCGTGCACGGCGCGTGCGACGTCGCGGACGTCGATGAAGTCGCGCTGGACGCCGAGTCCGCCGAGCTTGAGTTCGCCGTCACCGGACTGCATGGCCCGGCGCATGGCCTCGGCGAGCCTGCCGAGCGGGGAGCCGGCCGGGGTCCCGGGTCCGGCGGGCGAGAAGACGCGGAGCACGACGGCGTCGAGTCCTGAGCCGAGGACCAGCTCCGTGGCGGCGAGCTTGCTGACGCCGTAGGGGCCGCCGGGGCGGGGCACGGCGTCCTCGGCCGTGGAGGAACCGGGCTGGCTGGGGCCGTACTCGGACCCGCAGCCGACCTGGACCAGCCGGGCCCCGCAACCGCTGCGGCGCAGCGCCTCGCAGACGGTGGCGACGGCGACGGTGTTGTGCCGGACGAGGTCGCGGGCGCCGCCCCTGGTGGCGCCGGCGCAGTTGACGACCACTCCGGGGTGGACCGCGTCCAGGAAGCGGGTGAGCGCCCCCGGGCTGCCCGAGGCGAGGTCGAACCGGACGTCGGCGTCGTCGCCGCGGCCGAGCGCGGTGAGCTGGACGGCCGGGTCGGCGAGCAGGCGGTCGGCGACGAAGCGGCCGATGTATCCGTTGGCTCCGATCAGCAGGACCCTCATCGGACGGCTCCCGGGGTGTGCGCTCCGGCGGCTCCCAAGGCTCCGGACGCTCCGGGCGTTCCGTGTCGGGAGGTGGTCATCTGGTCTTCTCCTTAGAAGGGGTGATGCGGTGGCCTGCGGTGGGGGGCCGGACGCCGTGGCCGGGGCCGGGTGCCGCCGCCCGCTCGGGGCGGGTGGCGGCGGACGCGGGCGGGGCAGGTGGCGGAAGGTTCACTCGGGTGCTCCCGCCGGGGCATGGGCCGAGGCCCTGGTGAGGGTGCGCAGCGCGTGGACCAGCAGGGCGAGCGCGGCCGCGCCGCACGCGAGCGCCGGCACGGCGCCCGGGCCCCAGGTGTCCACCACGGTCTGCACGGGCGTGGCGAGGAAGGCGCAGCCGGGGAGCCGGGCGGCCAGCAGCAGGGCGAGCGCGGTCGCCTCGGCGACCGCTGCCGCGCCGAGGGCGAGCACGGGGGCGTGTCGCCGGCGGTGCGCGACGAGCAGGCGGGCGAGCAGCAGGAGCGCGCCCAGGGCGAGACCCTGCGGGTAGGCCGCGCTCTCGTGCAGGACCGTGCCGCACAGGGCGAGCAGGCCGGTGAGGGCGCCGAGGAACAGGACGAGGACACCGGCCAGCAGGGGCCGGGCGGCGCTGGTGAAGTCCTCGAGTCCCCGGCTGCCGGCGAGCCTGCGGCGGGCGCCGGCGGCGAGGAGGTGGGCGCACCAGGCGGCCGGGGCGCAGGCCAGGGCGAGCGCCAGCACGGGGGCGGCGGTCATCGGCCAGGGGCCGTCGGGAGCGCCGGTGGGTGGTGCGTCGGGACCGCCGGCGACGACGGTCCGCAGGAGTCCGTCGCCGAGCAGCGCGTAGCCGAGCAGCCAGAGGGTCCACGCGCGCGTGCCGGCCGCCGTGCGCCATGGGACCGGGCCGGGCACCGCGGCGAGGGGGCCGCGGCGCAGGGCGGCGCGCGTCGCGGCGGCCAGGGCGAGCAGGCCGGCGGCGGTCACCGGCAACCGGGGCTCGCCGTGGACCAGGCGCAGTCCGGTCAGGGTGGCCGCGGCGAGCGCTCCTGGCAGGAGGGTGAGCAGGACCCAGCCGGTCCGGACGCGGGGTCCCCGTGCGGACGCGGGGCTCGGGACCGGTGCGCCGTCGCGCGGCACGCGCGCGTACAGCTCCTCGGCGAGCGAGAAGACGTCGCGGTGGCGGAACCGGGCGGCGGTCCGGTCGGTGACGCCGCGCGCCTCCAGTCCGGCGGCGATCTCCAGCGGGTCCACGGCCCGCTCGCACAGTTCACGGTGCCGGTGCAGCAGGCTCTTCACCGGGTCGGCGTTTCCGCGCCGGAACGGGGCCGTGCGGGTTCCGCCGGGCGCGGCGTCCGCGCCCTTCCGGGCCGGGGGTGCGGGCGTCGAACCGGCGCCGGCCGGGTCCGGGCGGCCCTCCGCGGCCGTTCCGGCGTGCGCCACGGCACCGGTGAGCACCTCACGCGACCGCTCGTCCCAGGCCGTGCCGCCGGCCGGCATCCCGGGGCGGTCCAGTTCGCCCAGCCGGTCCATGAAGTCCAGCGCGTCCGCGCCGTGCGTTTCGTTTCGACCGCCCGGCGCGTCCGCGCGGTCCGGCTCGTCGCCACCGCTCGGCGCGTCCGTGCCGTGCGACGCCCGCACGGCGTCCCTGGCGCCGTCGAGGCTCTCCGCCCAGCCGGGACCGCTCCGCGCGCCGCCTTCGGTGCCGCTCACAGCGCCCCCTCCGAAGCCGCTCCCCATGCCGCTCCCGAGGTCGCGCGGACCGGGTCGCCGGACGCCCGGGCGGACGCCTCCCGGGTGCGTCCCCGGGCCGTGGTGCCGGTCCAGTGGACGGGGACGTGGGTCTCGGCGGGGGCGGCGAACGGCAGCGGGTCGCCCGTCTCGTCGAGGGCGACCCGGCGCACCGGGCAGCGCGAGACGATCTCCAGGTAGATGCCGTTGAACGCCGCGATGTTCTGCTCGACCGTGAACAGTTCGAGTGCGCGGGCGCGGGCGGCGGCACCGAGGCGCTCACGGCGCTCGGGATCGCGCAGCAGCGTCACGCACGCCTCGGCGAGCGCCCGGGGGTTGCGCGGCGGTACGACGAGGCCGGTGCCGCCGATGACCTCCACCACCGCGCCGACGTCGGTGGACACCGTGACGCGGCCGCTGAACATGGCCTCCACCAGGGTGTTCGGGAAGCCCTCCACGACGCTGGAGAGGACGACGACGGCGGCGCCCGCGTACGCGTCGGGCAGGGTCGGCACCTCGGGTCCGCCGATCTCCTCGAAGGAGACCGGGTTGTCGCCGACCGCGTGCACGCCCTCCGCCTCGTCCGGGAAGAGCTGCGCGGCGAGCACCCGGCAGTGCCCGAGATAGGCCTCGCCCTCGGGGCCCGCCGGCGTGCCGACGATCCGCAGCCGGGCCTTCGGCTCCTCCCTGCGGACCTCGGCGAAGGCGTGCAGCAGCGACACGAGGTCCTTGGCCGGTTCGACGCGTCCCACCCAGCCGAGCGTGTACGGATCGGCGCGGTCCGGGGACTCGCCGGCCTCGGTGAAGCAGGAGGCGTCCATGCCGGGGTGCACGGTGCGGATCCGGGCCCGGTCGGCGCCGCACCGTTCCTGCCAGCGGCGGGCGTGCGCGTTGCCCGGGGTGAGGAGGGTGGCGCGCCGGTAGACCTCGGTGGCGAGCAGGCCGTGGAAGGCGGCGAGCAGGGCGCGTACGGCGGGGGCGGCGGTGTCCGGCCCGAGGGCCAGGTAGTGCGAGCGGAGCTGTACGCCGTACTCGGTGACCAGCAGGGGCACTCCGCACAGGTGCCGGGCGAGCAGTCCGGGCAGGGCGGCCGTGCCGCCGGCGGTGGCGTGGCAGAGGTCGGCGGCGCCGAGGCCGTCGTCGCCGTACCAGTCCAGGGAGAGGGGGCGCAGGGCGCGTTCGAGGTGGGCGGTGACCGTGAGCAGATCGGCCACGCGCGCCTCGCGCGCCGTGCGCGGCGCGCCGGGGGCGCGGCAGGCGCGCTCCAGGGTGCGCAGGGCGGTGTCGGAGCGGAGTGCGCCGACCAGTCCGCCCTCGTCGCGGGCGAGTTCGGCGAGGCCGTACAGCGCGTTGCCGAAACGGTCCGTCTGGGGGGCGGCCCCGGGTCCGGCGGCCGAGCCCGAGGCCGCGCCGGGTCCGCCGCTCAGGGCCTCGACCAGCTCGCCGTAGCACTCGGTGAAGCGCCGGCGCGCGCGCCTGCCGTGGGCGACGCCGTCGTCCTCGGCCTTCCACAGCGGAGCGGTACGCACCCGGCCGACCTGCGGCGGGAGCGGAGACCGGCCGGCGGCCTCCTGCTGCCGGCCGCGGCTGAGCGCGTAGACGTCGAACTCGTGCTGGGCGAGCCCGCGCACGAGCCGGTCGCACCAGAGCCCGGCGTCACCGCCCACATACGGGTAGCCACCCTCCGTAAGCAGTCCGATGCGCACGTGTGCACCCCCGATCTCCGCGAGTGGGAAGCCGCCTTCGTCCCGGCGGCTCGCAGCGGGACGAACGTATGCGGACAAGGCGGTGGCGCGATGGACGGTTGTCCATCGCGCCACCAAAAGGGGTGAACGGGCGTAACTTTCCGGTGCGGGTCGCGTTCCGTCGCGCTATGACTGCGGAAGGTGATCCTCCGCGCATGAAACGTTACGCCGCGGCCAACTCGCGCCGGATCGCACGCCGTTCGGCCGCGAGCCGCGGGTCGAGCGCGGGCACGGCGGCCAGGAGCTGCTTGGTGTAGGGCTCGCGCGGGGCGTCGTAGACCTCGTCCGCGGGACCGGACTCCACGATCCGTCCGTTGCGCATCACCGCGACCCGGTCGCTGACCTGGCGGACCACGGCGAGGTCGTGCGCGATGAACACGAGCGCGAGGCCGAGTTCCCGCTGCAGCTCGCCGAGCAGCGCCACCACCTGCGCCTGCGTGGTGACGTCGAGCGCGGAGACCGGCTCGTCCAGGACGATGACGCGCGGGTCCGCGGCGAGCGCCCGCGCGATGCCCACGCGCTGGCGCTGGCCGCCGCTGAACTCGTGCGGGTAGCGGTCGTAGTGCGCCGCCTCCAGCCCCACGCGCTCCAGCAGTTCGCTCACCCGCCCCCGGATGCGCCGTTCGTCGCGCTCCCCGCGCGCGCGGAGCGGGTCCGCGACGGACTCGCCCACGCTGCGGCGCGGGTTGAGCGAGGAGACCGGGTCCTGGAAGACCATCTGCACGGCCGGATCCACACCGGTGTGCGGGCGTCCGGTGCGGCGGATCGAGCCGGTGGTCGGCTCCAGCAGCCCGACCAGCATGCGGCCGAGCGTCGTCTTGCCGCTGCCGCTCTCCCCCACGACGCCCAGGGTCTCGCCCCGGCGGACGGTCAGCGAGACGTCGTCCACCGCCGTGAACGCGTGCTTGCCGCGCCCGAACTCGCGCCGCAGGCCGGCGGCCTCCAGTACGACCTCCCCGGCCGCCGGTGCGGCGGCCCGGGGCGCGTCCACCCGCGGGACGGCGTCGAGCAGCTCGCGGGTGTACGCCTGCCCGGGGGACGCCAGGACCGTGCCGACCGGGCCGTGTTCGACGGCTCTGCCGTGCCGCATGACCAGCACCTCGTCGGCGCTCTCGGCGGCGACCCCGACGTCGTGGGTGACGAGCAGCAGGCCCATGCCGGTCTCCGCGCGCAGCGTGTGCAGCAGGTCGAGGATCTGGGCCTGCACGGTGACGTCGAGTGCCGTGGTGGGCTCGTCGGCGATCAGCAGTTCCGGCTCGCAGGCGAGCGCCATGGCGATCAGGGCGCGCTGGCGCATGCCGCCGCTGAACTCGTGCGGGCGGGAGCGGGACCGCCGTGCCGCGTCCGGGATGCCGACCCGGTCCAGCACCTCGACGGCACGCGCGCGTGCGGCGCGACGCGACACGCGCGTGTGCACGCGGTGGACCTCGGCGATCTGGTCGCCGATCGCGTAGTACGGATCGAGCGAGGACAGCGGGTCCTGGAAGACCATGGCCGCCCCGGCGCCGCGCAGCCGGCGCAGTTCCTCGTCCGAGGCCTGCCGTACGTCCGTGCCCGCGACGCGGACCGAGCCGCCGACCCGTGCCCCGGTGCCCCGGTGCAGGCCCAGCAGGGCGCCGGCGACCGTGGACTTGCCGGAACCGGACTCGCCGACCAGCGCGAGGGCCTCGCCCCGTTCCAGCCGGAAGGACAGGCCGTCCACGGCCCGCAGGGACCCGAACTCGACCGTCAGGTCCGTGACTTCGACCAGGCTCATGCGAGTACCACCCGTCGGTCGGCCACCGCGTACAGGACGTCCGCGACGGCGTTGGCGATGACCACGAAGAAGCCGATGACCAGGACCATGCCGACGACGACCGGCAGGTCGACCACCTTGACCGCGTGGACCAGTTCCTGCCCGATGCCGGGGAGCCCGAAGAGGGTCTCGGTGAGGACGGCCCCGCCGACGGCTCCGCCGAAGTTGTTGGCGTTCAGCGCGATGACCGGCGCGAGCGCCCCGCGCAGGGCGTGCCGTCCGACGACCGCGCGTTCGGAGACGCCGTAGGCGCGGAAGGTCCGTACGTGGTCCTCGGCGAGGGTCTCCAGCATGGCCGCCCGGGTCAGGCGGGCGAAGGCCGCGGCCTCGATGAGGGCGAGCGAGAGCCAGGGCAGCAGCAGGTTCCACGCCCACTGCTCGGGATCGTCGGTGAACTTCACGTACTGCGGGAACGGCAGCAGCCGCAGCTCACCGCAGACCACGATCATCAGGACCAGGCCGATGACGAAGACGGGGGTGGCCGTGCCCGCGAGGGTGACCGCGGTCAGCGCCCGCTCGGTGAACCGGCCGCGCCGCCAGGCGGAGAGCACCCCGGTGCCGACGCCGAGGACCAGCCAGATCACCATCGCGCCCGTCACCAGTGACAGGCTGACCGGGAGCTTGGTCAGGATGACGTCGGTGACCTGCCGGTCGCTCTGGTAGGAGAGCCCGAGGCAGGGCGCCGGGCAGTGGGCCACCGAGGTGCCGGTCGAGTAGTCCTGGCCGACGACTATGCCTTGCAGGAAGTGCCAGTAGCGCAGGTACAGGGGGTCGCCCAGGTGGAGCTGCTGGGCGACCTGCTGGACCTGGGCCGGCGAGCAGCGCGGGCCGCAGCTGATCTGGGCGACGTTGCCGGGGGTGACGTAGAAGACGACGTAGATGATCACCGAGATGGCGAGCAGGGTGATCAGGGCGCCGACGGTGCGGCGCAGCACGAAACCGCCGAACCCGTTCACGCGGCGCCCTCCTTGCCGGATCCGGCCGCAGCACCGGCGTGGTCGCCGGTTCCGGCCGTGCCGTCGTCGGCCCCGCCGGTCCCGGCCGCCGCCCTGCCCTCGCCCCTGGCGCCGGTGCCGACCCGCAGCCGCGAGGCCGCGCGCGGGTCCAGCGCGGTGCGCACCCCGTCGCCGAGGACGGTCAGCGCGACGACGGTGACGAAGAGGGCCCCGGCGGGCAGCAGCAGGTACTGCGGCGCCGCCTGGTACCAGACGTCGGCGGCGGTGAGCATCTGCCCCCAGGAGGGCGTGGGCGGCTTCACGCCCACGCCGAGGAACGACAGGGCCGCCTCGATCGAGATGTTGATGGGGACGAGCAGGGCCGCGTAGGTGATGACGGGCGCGGCGAGCCCGGGCAGCAGTTCGCGGCGGGCGATCCGCCAGGTGCCCCAGCCGCTGAGCCGGGCGGCGGCCACGTGGTCGAGCCCCTTGAGGGTGAGGGTCTGCGCGCGGGTGATCTTCGCGATGTTGCCCCAGGCGATCAGGCCGATCACGAAGGTGACCAGCACCGGCCGGGGGAAGCTGGTCGGGACGATGGCGAGCAGCGCCAGCGCCATGATCATCAGCGGCAGGGCGACGATGATGTCCGTGAGCCGGCTCAGCAGCTGGTCGACGAGCCGGCTGCCGAGCGCCGAGGCGACGCCGATCAGCACGCCGAGGGCGACCTGGATCGCGGTCGCGGCGAGCGCGACCCCCAGCGACACCCGGGCCCCGTAGACCAGCCGGGCGAACAGGTCGCGTCCGGTCTGCGGCTCCACGCCCAGCCAGTGGCCGCCGCCGGCGCCGCCGAACGAGCCGACGGGCACGCCCCCGCGCGCGGAGTCGATCAGCGACGGGTGGTAGGTGGTGGGGTCCTGGCCCTCCAGGGCGGTGAGCAGCGGCGCGGCGAGCGCGACCAGGACGAGCAGCGCGACGACGGCCGCGGCGACCAGTGCGGCGCGCTGCGACCGCAGCCGCCGCCAGAACTGACGGGCCCCCGAGGCTCCCGGGACGGCGGTGTCCGTCCCGGGGGCCTGGGTGGCGGCAAGTGCCTCGCTCACGGCGTCACTTCACCGCGACCTGGGAGATGTCGAGCACGCCGGTCCAGTCGCTGATGACGATGTTCCGGACGTCCTCGCCGTACAGGCGCTTGTAGACGGGGTGGAACAGCGGCACCACGAGGGCCTTCTCGCCGATCTTCTTGTCCAGCGCGCCCCACCGCTCGGCGGCCGCGTCGAGGTCGGTCAGCTTGTTGATCGCGTCGATCTCGTCGTTGACCGACGTGTCGTCGAGCAGGCCCGTGTTGAAGTTCGCGCCGTCCTTCACGATCTGCCGGCCGTCGAAGATGGGGGCGAGGAAGGGGCCGCCGGAGGGCCAGTCGGCACCCCAGTGGGCGAGGAAGAAGCCCGGCTCGGTCTTCACGCTGTGGATCTTGTCCGCGTAGTCGTTCTCCTCCAGGCCCTGCAGCCTGACCGTGATGCCGGCCTTCTTCAGGGCGTCCTGGATCGCGGTCGCGATCTCGGGGCTGGTCTCGAAGTCCTTGCTGTTGGAGTGGGTCAGCGTGACGGTGAGGCCGTTCTTGTGGCCGGCCTGCGCGAGCAGTTCCCTGGCCTTGGCCGCGTTGCCGGACCTGCCGGCCGGGAACGGGTCGTAGGGCGTGTACCCGAAGGACTTCTGGTCGGGCAGGAAGGTGGTGGCGGGCTCGGCGAGCGCGCTGCCGCCGGCCGCGTTGACCACCGAGGACCGGTCGATGGCGTAGGAGATCGCCTGCCGCACCCTGGGGTCGTCGAAGGGCTTCACCTTCGGGTTGAAGGCGATGTAGTTCGTGTAGCCGAAGTGGCCGGTGCCCACGCGCGCGGCCAGGTCCTTGTCGCCGGTGACCTTGGCGAGTTCGGCGGGGCCGAGGTTGGTGTCCGTGGTGACGGCGGCGGCGTCCGCTCCCTGGGACGCGGACAGCCGCTGGTTGATCACGGAGGAGTCGAGGCCGGAGCGGACGTCGATGGTGTCCGGGTAGGCCTTGCGCTCGGCGTCGACGGCCGTGGACCAGTGGGTGTTGCGCTTCAGGACGAGGTGCTCGCCGTCGTTCTCGTTGCTGACGACCTTGTAGGGGCCGGACGAGACCGGGTGCTCCTCGTACTTCGTGCCCGTGTCCTTGGCCTTCGGCACGGGCGTGAACTG
This sequence comes from Streptomyces sp. NPDC003720, assembly GCF_042875075.1. Lineage (NCBI taxonomy): Bacteria > Bacillati > Actinomycetota > Actinomycetes > Kitasatosporales > Streptomycetaceae > Streptomyces > Streptomyces sp. NPDC003720. The sequence goes on along the minus strand of NZ_JBIANZ010000008.1, from coordinate 409,896 downwards.
GGTCTGGGTGGCCAGGTACGGGAACTCGCCCTCGGGCTTGTTCAGGTGGAAGACGATGGTCCGCTCGTCCGGCGTCTCGATCGCCGACAGGCCCTTCTTGTCCTTGTACGGACCCTGGTAGCCGGCGGCGCCGACCAGCCAGTCCCGCAGGTAGGGCGCGCCGCCGGACAGTTCGGGCGCGAAGGAGCGCTCGATGCCGTACTTGACGTCGGCGGACGTGATCGGGGTGCCGTCCTCGTACTTGAGGCCCTTGCGCAGCGTGTACGTCCACACGGTCGCGCCCTTGCTGGGCCGCCCGGTGTCGGTGGCGAGGTCAGGGACGACCTTCGCGCCGGCCGCGCCGCTCTCGCGGTTGCGGGTGGTGAGGGTGCGGAAGACGAGCGAGGGGACGTTGCCGCCGCCGGAGGTGTACAGGCGGGCGGGGTCGAAGTCCTGTTGCGGGTTCGAGTTCAGCACCGTGAGGGTGCCGCCCTTGTGCGGCGCGGAGTCGCCGGCCGAGCCCTTGGCATCGGTGTCCTGCGGACCGCAGGCGGCGACGCCCGCTGCCACGACCAGGCTGACGGATGCCGCTGCCACGCGGCGCGCTGTGACGGACGGTTGACGCATCGGAATGACGACCTCTCGGGGCTGATCGAGGATTTCTCGACAAGTGAGACGGATGAACGAGGAGTGAGACGACTGCGGACAGACGTCGGCCCCGGCGTCGGGTCGTCGAAGACACCCGTGACACGGTCACGGACGGGAAAAAGGGAAGAAGTCGCGACGCGAACGCCAGGGAGGCGGCGTCAGCGACAGTGGATGTCGGCCACGCAGAGCGCGGTCACACCGAACAGCGCCAGCTCGATGGCTGCGCTGCGCGAGACGGTGTGACGGGACCACATGCCGAGAAATATGAACGAACATGCGACTCATGTCAAAGTGACATAAGCGCCTCCCGTCAACTCCTGGGATACGGCCAGGGGTTGGGTCTGCAGTGGATGCCGTCGTGGTCGAGGAACTTGGTCTGCTGCTGCATGACCGGCGCGAGTTCGCCGTCCTTGTCACAGGTCACATGGCCGTGGCCGAGCCGGTGACCCACTTCGTGATTGATGAGCATTTGCCGGTATGCGTGGATTTTGTCCCCGTATGTCTCGCTGCCCTGCGCCCACCGGTAGGCGTTGATCATCACGCGCTCGGTGGACGCCGAGTCGCAGGAGACGTTGTCCTCCGTGGTGTCCAGGCCGGACTTGGCGCACCACTCGGCGGTGGTGCCCGGACTGGCCAGCGTGATCACGAAGTCCGGCTTGCCGGAGGAGACCCGCTCGAAGGTACGGGCACCGTCGTGGGCCCAACTGCGGTCGTCGTTCAGCGTCTTCTGCACGGCCTCGGCGAACAGCGCGCCGTCCAGGTCGAGCCCCTGCTCGACGTCCACCCGGTAGGTGTACTTCTGCCCCTTGCCGGGCGCCCTGTCGAGGCCCGGGACCGCGTCGAACTTGCCCGAGCCCTTCAGCTTGGCGCTCAGCGGATACGTCCGGGCCATCTTCTGGTCGTACGTCAGCGCCGCCACATGGGGCGCGGCGCCGGGCGCCGTACCGCCGGGGGCGGCGTCGCCCGACCGTCCGGCCGTGGACCGGGCCTGGACGCCGCTGTCCTCGTGGCCGTCGGCGACCTGCCCGGCGACGACGATCGCCAGTGCGGTGGTGACGGCGGCGGCCGCGATACCGGTGAAGGTCCGGCTCCTGCCGCCGGACCGCGGCGCGGGCACGGCGGTCTCGGGCCCGTCGCCGCCGGGACCGGAACCCGCCCCGGCAGCGGCCCGGTCCGTGTCGGAGTCGTGCGGCCCCTGGCCGCCGCCCTGATCGGCACGGCGGCCGGATCCGGGCTCGAAGACGTCTATGTCCTCGTCGAAGGCGTCCAGGTAGTCCTGCCGGGGGCCGCCCTTGCGCCGCTGCCGCGGGAGGGCCGCGCCGGGGCCGGCCGGGCCCCGCCTGACGCCGGCTGCCGCGGAGGCCGCCGGTCCGCCGGGGGCCCCGGGCCGCCCGCCGGGAGCGGTCCCGGCATCGCCGGCCGCCCCCTTGAACTCGCCCCAGCCGCCCCCGGCCTCACGCTGCTCGGGATGTCCGCCACGGGCCCGGAAGGCGCCACCGCCGACCCGCGGCACTCCCTGGGCGGGCGTCCCGTCGGGCAGCCGCGGCACCCCACGGGCCGGCGTGCCGTCCGGAAGGCGCGGCACGCCGTGCGCGGGAGTCCCGTCCGGGAAGCGCGGTACTCCTTGCGCCGGTGTCCCGTTCGGGAACCGCGGCACACCGTGAGCCGGTGTCCCGTCCGGGAAACCCGGGAGACGGGGCACTCCTTGGGCCGGCGTGCCGTCCGAAAGGCGCGGCACGCCCTGCGCGGGAGTCCCGTCCGGGAAACGGCGCACACCACGCGGGGCCGTGCCTGGCGGGAAGGCGGGTGTCCCCGGCGCCGGACGCGGCGGGGCCCCCTGGGCGCCCGGGCCGCCCGCCGGGGCCTGCCGCTGGCCGGGCAGCCGGACCTCGCGTCCTTCCGCCTCGCGGCCGGCCGCGGGGGCCGCGCCCCGCGTCTCTCCCTGTGCGTTTGTGTCCACGGAGTCGCCCTTGGGGGCCGCTCCGCGGCGACTGTGGCGTCCCACCAGCCCTCAGCTCTCCGTGTCCGTGTCGGCGGCCGTGTCGCCGCCCGGTGTCCCGGCCTGCGCGAGGAGTTCCCGGAACGCCCCCGCGACCAGTTCCGGATACTCCATCATCGCCACGTGCCCCGCCTCCGGCAGCGACAGCAGACGCGAGTCGCGGAAGGAGCGGGCGGCCTTGCGGGCCATGCGGAAGCCGACCAGTTGGTCGCGACCACCGTAGATCAGGAGGGTGGGGGCGAGCACACGCTCGGCCTGGCGCCACAGCCCGTGCTGTCCGCCCAGGGTGTAGGCGTTGACGATACCGCGCGCGGAGCGCGCCATCGCGTCCCAGAAGTACGGCAGTTGCTGCCGCCGCTCCAGTTCCTCCACGGCGTGCCCGAACGCCTCGGGCGACACGCGCCCCGGGTCGCCGTAGCAGAGCGCCATGACCCCGCGCACCCGCTGCTCGGCCGTCCACTCCCGGGTGAGCCTGGTGAACAGCGCGGCGATGCCGGGGACGCCCAGCAGCCCCGTCGGCACCGCGGTCCGCTGGATCCGCAGCTCCGGCAGGGCGGGCGACACCAGGGTGAGGGTGCGGACGAGGTCCGGCCGTACGGCGGCCACGCGCGTGGCGACCGCGCCGCCGAGGGAGTTGCCGAAGAGGTGCACCGGGCCGCGGCCGGCGGCGTCCAGACAGCGGATGACCGCGCGCGCGTGCCCGGTGATCGAGTAGTCGCCGTCGTCCGGAGGCGGGGAGTCGCCGAAGCCGGGCAGGTCCACGGCCTCGCCGTCGACGACGCCGTCCAGTTCCGCCATCAGCGAGGACCAGTTCTGCGAGGAACCGCCGAGTCCGTGGACGAAGAACGCCGGCGGCAGCCCCGCGCGCGCGGGCGGCCGCGAGCGCAGCGACAGGGTGACCCCCGGCAGTCCCACCGTCCGCAGCCGCTCGCCCTCGCCGACCCGGACGGGCGCGACCCTGGGAAGGACACTTGCGGCCGGAACGGACGGCGACTCGGTCGAAGACATGCGGCAATGTTACGAGACGATCACATAGCGGCTCATGTGTTCGCCGTCACAGATTGCACCGGTGCGTCACGGACACAGGACCGGGAACGCGGCGCGGACCCGGACGAGGTGACGCCCTCTTCCGGACCCGCGCGATCACACGGCCGACCGACGTCCATGGCATGGCACCGGGATCAGGTGTCTCCTAGGCTCGTACAGAGGGCACCCGGATGTGGCCCCTGCCGGTTCCAGGGACGTTCGTAGGAAGGGAGCCCACCATGACCCACGACTCCATCGAGGACCCGATCGAGCCCGAGGCGATCGAGGACCGGGAGAACGACGACTCCACGGACATCGACGTCGAGGCCCCCGAGGTGGACTCCGCCGAGCAGCACAGGGACATCGCACCGGAGCACGACGACCCCCTGACGGACGTGGACCCGGCCCGCGGCAACGAGGCCGATCTCGTCGAGCAGCGGCGCGTCGTCTCCCTCGACGAGGACGACTACCGCTGACCCCGCGGCCGGCCCGCGGAACCCGTTCGGCCGCGCCAGGGGGACGTCAACCGCTTTCATCGCCGTCCGGTCCGTGAAATTCTGCGCTCGCACCGCGCACAGCACGGTTACCGAAAAGTACGATGGCCGCGCGGCCTACGCCGCACGTGGACGACTTTGGGAGGCGGCGTGACAGCCATCGAGCAGACTGAGGCGGCACGCCCACGTGGCACACGGCTGCCACGCCGAGCCCGACGGAACCAGTTGCTGGGCGCCGCCCAGGAGGTCTTCGTCGCTCAGGGCTATCACGCCGCGGCGATGGACGACATCGCCGAGCGGGCCGGCGTCAGCAAGCCGGTGCTCTATCAGCACTTCCCCGGCAAGCTGGACCTCTACCTCGCGCTGCTGGACCAGCACTGCGAGGCGCTGATCCAGTCGGTGCGCAACGCGCTCGCCTCGACGACCGACAACAAGCAGCGCGTCCGCGCCACCATGGACGCCTACTTCGCCTACGTGGAGGACGACGGCGGCGCCTTCCGCCTGGTGTTCGAGTCGGACCTGACGAACGAGCCCGCGGTGCGCGAGCGCGTCGACAAGGTGACCAACGACTGCGCCGAGGCCATCTGCGACGTCATCGCCGAGGACACCGGTCTCTCGCGCGCGGAGTCGATGCTGCTGGCCTCCGGTCTCGGCGGCCTCGCCCAGGTGGTGGCGCGCTCCTGGCTGCACAGCGACCGCAGCGTGCCGCGCGACCAGGCGGTGCAGCTGCTGACCTCACTGGCCTGGCGGGGCATCGCAGGCTTCCCGCTGCACGGCCTCGATCACCACTGACGTTCATCTGTTCCCCCACGGTGTTCGCTGATGGCGTTCCGGCCCGCGGCGTCTACGTCCCCTCACCGGGCTAATGTGTGCTGGTACGGCGCGGAAGATCGCGCACAGCACTGACCGTCGGAGGGACATAGCCGTGGAGGTCAAGATCGGCGTGCAGCACGCGCCCCGCGAGATCGTTCTGGAGAGCGGTCAGAGCGTCGCCGAGGTCGAGCGCGTGGTGGCTGAGGCCCTGGCCGGAAAGACGCCGCTGCTCAGCCTCGAGGATGAGAAGGGCCGCAAGGTCCTGGTGCCGGCGGACCGTCTGGCGTACGTGGAGATCGGCGAGCCGACCGTCCGCAAGGTCGGCTTCGGCACCCTGTAGGTCTCGTTCGGCGGAAGGGGCCCGGCGGCATGTGCCGCCGGGCCCCTTCCGCCTTCCGTCCGCGCACGGATGGAGCACAAGTCGTCCACAGAGGAGGGTTGCACTCCGCAGGTCACGGGTAGGACGGGCTACGACCGCGAAGCACCGGCCGGCCGTGGGAGGGACCCGGAGATGATCCTGGAAGCACTCGGATCGGCATTGGTCGGTCTGCTCCTCGCCTGGGCGGCGACGCAGCGGCTGGCCCACCGGCTTCCCGCCCCCGCCCTGGTCTTCGCGACGGGTGTCGCCGGCGCCCTCTTCGGCGACTTCGTCACCCACAGCGCGCTCGGTCCCGGCACGGCCCTGCTGAGCCTGCTGGGCGCGGCGGTCGTCTCGGCGGCCTCGCTGTCCCTGCTGCTCCGCCCGGCCGGCCGCCGGCTGCGCCGACGATCGATCCCGGCGTAGCGGGCCGCGCCGCCGAGGGGGCGCGTACCGCCCCCCGACCGCAGCCGCCCCGGACGCCGGGCCGCGGCCTCAGGCCGCGAGGCCCAGCGCGGCCATCCGCTTGGTGTGCGCCTCGGTGATACGGGAGAACATCCGGCCCACCTCGGCGAGGTCGAACCCGTCGGCCACACCGCCCACGAGCATCGTGGACAGCGCGTCCCGGTCGGCGACCACGCGCTGCGACTGCGACAGCGCCTCGCCCATCAGCCGCCGCGCCCACAGCGCCAGCCGCCCGCCCACGCGCGGGTCCGCGTCGATCGCGGCGCGCACCTTCTCCACCGCGAAGCCGGCGTGCCCGGTGTCGTCGAGGACGGCCAGGACCAGTTCGCGTGTGTCGGCGTCCAGGCGGGCCGCGACCTCCCGGTAGAAGTCGCTGGCGATCGAGTCGCCGACGTAGGCCTTGACCAGGCCCTCCAGCCAGTCCGACGGCGCCGTCTGCCGGTGGAAGCCGTCCAGGGCCGCCACGAACGGCTCCATCGCGGCGGTCGGCTCTTCGCCGATCTCGGTCAGCCGGTCGCGCAGCCGCTCGAAGTGGTGGAACTCGGCCGACGCCATCTTGGCCAGCTCCGCCTTGTCCGCGAGCGTCGGCGCCAGCTTGGCGTCCTCCGCGAGCCGCTCGAACGCCGCGAGCTCGCCGTACGCGAGCGCTCCGAGCAGGTCCACGACCGCGGCGCGGTACTGCGGGTCGGCGGAGGCCCGGGTCCAGTCCTGGGCGGCGATGCCGGTGGGTCCGGCCGCGGCGGCGGACGCGTTCTCAGGCTTGTCAGAGCTAGTCATGAGGCGCAGAATAGTCCGCTCGTCCTGCCCCGGAAGCCCATGGCCGAGCAGTGTGACGACGACTACGTGAGCAAACCGGCCATCGCATGTGCGCGATTCCGGGGTATGGTGGTAATGCGCCTGGCTGAGTGCGTCGACGATGTTCGACGCGTCCCGACAGGCCGCACGCATGAGGATGCCCGGTCGGTGGCCCGATCGGCTCCGACCCGACAGCCCTCCCCGGCCGTACGGCACATACGTACGTCGACCGGAGGGACACCCTCAGCGGTACGAGCGCTAGAGCGTCGGCAGAGGTCCCGTGCTTTACGGCTGACCCGAGTGGTTCGCCCGTATGGCAACCGACGTCCCCCGGCACGGTCCGTCAAAGACCCCCGCGCTCGCCTCGCGCCGCGCCACACAGAAGAGGCAGCACCCTGACTACGACGTTTCGAGACCTCGGAATCCTTCCCGAGACGGCCGAGGCCCTGGAGGCCGTCGGCATCGTCACTCCCTTCCCCATCCAGGAGATGACGCTTCCCGTAGCCCTGTCCGGCACGGACGTCATCGGCCAGGCCAAGACCGGCACCGGCAAGACGCTGGGCTTCGGCCTCCCGCTCCTGGAGCGCGTGACGGTCCCCGCCGACGTGGAGGCCGGCCGCGCCGCCCCCGAGGCCCTGACCGACGCCCCGCAGGCGCTCGTCGTCGTTCCCACGCGCGAGCTCTGCCAGCAGGTCACCAACGACCTGCTCACCGCCGGCAAGGTGCGCAACGTGCGCGTCCTCGCGATCTACGGCGGCCGGGCCTACGAGCCCCAGGTCGAGGCCCTGAAGAAGGGCGTCGACGTGGTCGTCGGCACCCCGGGCCGGCTCCTGGACCTCGCGGGCCAGAAGAAGCTGAACCTGAACCACATCAAGAGCCTGGTCCTCGACGAGGCCGACGAGATGCTCGACCTGGGCTTCCTGCCCGACGTCGAGAAGATCATCAACATGCTTCCGGCCAGGCGCCAGACCATGCTGTTCTCCGCGACCATGCCGGGCGCGGTCATCGGCCTCGCGCGCCGCTACATGTCGCAGCCGACCCACATCCGCGCCACCTCGCCGGACGACGAGGGCGCCACGGTCGCGAACATCAAGCAGTTCGTCTACCGCGCGCACTCGATGGACAAGGCCGAGATGGTCGCCCGCATCCTGCAGGCCGAGGGCCGCGGGCTCGCGATGATCTTCTGCCGCACCAAGCGCACCGCCGCCGACATCGCCGAGCAGCTCGAGCGGCGCGGCTTCGCCTCCGGCGCGGTCCACGGCGACCTCGGCCAGGGCGCGCGCGAGCAGGCCCTGCGGGCCTTCCGCAACGGCAAGGTCGACGTCCTCGTCTGCACCGACGTCGCCGCGCGCGGCATCGACGTCGAGGGCGTGACCCACGTCATCAACTACCAGTCCCCCGAGGACGAGAAGACGTACCTGCACCGCGTGGGCCGCACCGGCCGCGCGGGCGCCAAGGGCACGGCGATCACGTTCGTCGACTGGGACGACATCCCGCGCTGGCAGCTCATCAACAAGGCGCTGGAGCTGGGCTTCAGCGACCCGGCGGAGACGTACTCCAGCTCCCCTCACCTGTTCTCCGACCTCGGCATCCCCGAGGGCACCAAGGGCATACTGCCGCGTTCGGAGCGGACCCGCGCCGGGCTCGACGCGGAGGTGCTGGAGGACCTGGGCGAGACCGGCGGCCGCGGAGCGCGCGGCCGGGGCCGGGGTGGCCGTGGCGGCCGCGCCGAGTCCGGTGCCGCCCCGTCGGCCGAGAGCGAGCGCCCGGCCCGTACCCCGCGCCGTCGCCGCCGCACGCGCGGCGGGGCCCCGACGGACGCCTCCACCGCTCCGGCGCCGGCCGCCGAGTCCGGCACCGCCGAGGAGCCCTCTGGAGCCCGTACCCCGCGCCGTCGTCGCCGCACGCGCGGCGGGAGCGCGGCCGAGCCGGTGACGGCCGCTGCCGCGACCGTCGAGACGCCCGCCGTCGCGACGCCCGCCGTCGACCCGGCCGCCGTCGCGACGGTGGACACGGCCGAGGGCCCGGCCACCGTGGACACCCCGGAGAAGCCGCGCCGCCGCCGCACGCGGAAGGCCGCACAGCCGGCCGAGACCGCCGCTGCCGAGGCGCCCGCGGTCGAGACGCCCGTGGCGGAGTCCGCCCCCGTGGTGGCAGCGCCCGAGGCCGTGGTCGAGGCCGCCGAGCCGAAGCCGCGCCGCCGGACCCGCAAGACGGCGGAACCGGCCGCCGAGGCCGCCGTGGACACCGCGGAAGCCACGGAGACCAAGCCCCGCCGCACCCGCAAGACCGCCGCCGCCGCACCCGAGGTGACGGAGACGGAGACTGAGGCGAAGCCCCGCCGGACCCGCAAGACCGCCGCTGCCGCCGAGGCCGCCGCGGACACCGCGGAAGCCACCGAGGCCAAGCCCCGCCGCACCCGCAAGAAGGCGGTCGCCGCTCCGGAGACCGCCGAAGCGCCCGAGGCCGAGGCCAAGCCGCGCCGGACCCGCAAGACCGCCGCTGCCGCCGAGGCCGCCGCGGACGCCGCGGAAGCCACCGAGGCCAAGCCCCGCCGCACCCGCAAGAAGGCGGTCGCCGCTCCGGAGACCGCCGAAGCGCCCGAGGCCGAGGCCAAGCCCCGCCGCACCCGCAAGACCGCCGCTGCCGCCGAGGCCGCGGTGGACGGGGCCGAGGTGGCCGCGCCCAAGGCACGGCGGACCCGCAAGGCCGTCGCCGAGGCGGCCGTCCCGGAGATTCCGGCACAGGCCACCGCCGAGCCGGAGGCCAAGCCGCGCCGCCGGACCACCCGCAAGGCGACGGCGCCCGCCGCCGAGTCCGCCGAGGCGGCTCCGAAGGCGCGCCGGACCCGGAAGACGGCGGCCGCAGCGGAGGCTCCCGAAGCCTGATCGGCGTACCGGCGCACCAGCCGGACGGCACGACGGCATCGACCGGACGGCCCGGCCCACCTCGGTGGGCCGGGCCGTCGGCGTTCCCTCCCCGCCTCCGACCGGCACACGGCCCGTCACCCGCCGGGCGGCGACGCCGGTTAGCCTCTTCCCATGAGCAGGCCTGCCACCTTCGCCCCGCCCGCCGGTGCCCGCGCGTACTCCCTGCGGACCGCGCGCGGCGAGTTCGCCGTGGTCGACGCGCCCGTCGCCGACGGGGTCGAACCCCGAGGGGTCGCGCTGCTGCTGCCGGGCTTCACCGGCAGCAAGGAGGACTTCAACCCGCTGCACGTGCCGCTGGCCGAGCGCGGGTACCGGACCGTGGCCGTGGACGGGCGCGGGCAGTTCGAGACGGACGGTCCCGAGCACGACGAAACGGCCTACGTCCAGGAGGAGTTGGCGAAGGACGTACTCGCGCAGGCGGCGGCCCTCGGGGCGGCGCCGGTGCATCTGCTGGGGCACTCGCTGGGCGGGCAGGTCTCGCGCGCCGCCGTGCTGCTGGACCACTCCCCCTTCGCCTCGCTCACCCTGATGGCCTCGGGGCCCGCGCAGATCTCGGTCTCCCAGCAGCAGCGCGTGAAGCTGCTGCGGGACGCGCTCGCGGTGATGACGATGGCCGAGGTGTGGGACGCGATCCAGGCGATGGAGGCGCCGGAGGAGACCGCCACCGGCGGACTGGACGGCGGCCTCGACAACCGGGCCGACCTGCGGCGCCGCTGGATGGGCAACAAGCCCGCCCAACTCCTGTCCACCGGACGCCAGTTGTGCTCCGAGCCGGACCGGGTCGCCGAACTCGCGGCCGTGCCGCTGCCGTTCCACGTGCTGTCGGGCGCGCTGGACGACACCTGGCCGCTGGCCCTGCTCGACGACATGGCGGTGCGGCTGGGGGCCCGGCGGACGGTGGTCGAAGGCGCCGAGCACTCCCCCAACACCGACCAGCCCCTCGCCACGGCCCGCGCCCTGGCCGACTTCTGGGACACCCACCCCGCCCCCACCGCCTGACCGACGGCACGCACCCGGCCGGGCGGACCGGCGGCTCGGGGCCGGCGTCGTGGGCGGCCGGCTAGTACTGCGTCTGCAGGTGCTCCCAGAAGCCGTCCCGGAGGGCGCGGCGCAGGTCGGCCTGGCCGCGCAGGGAGTACTGGAGCATGCCCTCGGCCTCGACGAGGAGGTCCTGGTCGACGGAGCCCGGGAGGTAGGGGTGGCCGGGGAGCAGCTCGACCAAGGCCTCGCGGCCGCGTGCGGAGAGCCACTTGGCCGCGATCCGGGCGCCGACGAAGCGGACGTCCTCGCGGGTGGGCCGGGTTCCGGTGGCGGGCTCGTAGGCGGCGGCCGTGCGGCGGGAGACGTAGGGCTTGAAGAACTCGAGGTCGAGGGTGCGCTGGCTGTCGACCTCCCAGAGCAGCGGCTCGGCCTGGTTGCGGCCCTCGGGGGCCTCGATGCCCCAGAGGTGGACGCGGGCGCCGTAGCCCTGGGCCGCCTCGACCGCGGACACCAGGTCCTCGTCGCCGCCCAGCAGGGCCGCGTCGCTGATGGCGCGGTGCCGGGCCAGTGACTCCAGGTCGCTGCGGATGAGGGAGTCGACGCCTTTCTGCTGGTTGTTGGCGTTGAGGTTGCCGAGGCGGACCTTGACGTCGGGCAGTTCGGCGATGGTCTGCTGCTCGGCCGTGTGGATGCGGCGGCGGGCGCCGTCGTACCAGTAGACGCGCAGCAGCCGGCTGTCGGCGAAGATCGTGCGGGCCCTGTCGATGAGGGCGTCGATCAGGCCTTCGGCGTCGAGGTCGAAGGCGCGCCGGTCCTCCGTCCCGGCGACGAGCCGGCCCGCGGCCGCGTAGAGGTATCCCGCGTCGACGAAGATCGCGTGGGTCGAGGGCGTCTTCGCCACCTCGGCGAGCATGCGCTGCAGCAGCTCGTTGGTGTGGTCGATGCGGGCGGCGAGGTCCGCCAGGTCGTCGTTCATCGCCACCATTGTCCTGGCGATCACGCTGCGAACACAACCGCTCTCGGTCAGTCCCGCCAACGCCGCTTACCGGTCAGTAATTAGCCGTTCGAAAAATTTATTTAGTGTAGGGAATGTTTGTAACACGCAGCGCGTTGAATACCTACGACAGCACGTCACCCCAGTAGTTCTCCGCAGGAGGATGACCAGACGAAGGGAGAAGCCCATGCGCTTCGAAATCATGCGACTCGACGAGGTCGACGGCACCACCGTGGACAGCACCGTCGTGGACGCCGCCTCCGTCAACCGGATCGTTCAGCAGGCCGCAGCCGTAGGACAGCGCCTCTGGATCCGCCCGGCCGAGAGCCCGGCCTCGTAACACCCGGCGCTCACTCAAGCTTTCCGGGGGAGCCGAGGCCCGCTTCTCAGCTCCCCCGGATCACCTGAGTGACCCCGTTGATGATCTGCTGCACGGCGATCGCGGAGAGCATCATGCCCGCGAGCCGCGTCACCAGGACCACACCGCCGTCCTTGATGACCCGGATGATCAGCAGCGAGTAACGCATCACCAGCCACAGCACCACGTGGATCGCGAGGATCGCGGCCCACACCGAGAGCTGCGTGGCCGCACTGCCGGCCTTCTGCACGGCGAGGATCACGGACACGATGGCGCCGGGCCCCGCCAGCAGCGGCATGCCCAGCGGCACCAGGGCGACGTTGACGTCCTTGGTCTGCTTCGGCTCGTCGGTCTTGCCGGTGAGCAGGTCCAGCGCGATCAGCAGGAGCAGCAGACCGCCCGCGATCATCAGCGCGGGGACGGACACGTGCAGGTAGTCGAGGATCTGGTGGCCCAGGACGCCGAAGGTGGCGATGACCCCGCCCGCCACGCACACGGCCTGGAAGGCCATGCGCTTCTGCACCTTGGCCGGACGGCCGGCGGTCAGGGCGAGGAAGATCGGGGTGATCCCCGGGGGATCCATGATGACGAAAAGGGTCAGGAACAGGGAGCCGAAGACGGCGAGGTCGAACATGGTGGTGCTACAGGCCTTGCTGAAGAGAGAAACGGGGACGATCGGGTGAGGCGGGCCGGCCGCCTCAGGCTCCGCCGGCCCCCGGCACCGGGAACGCCCCGGTGGCCCGGCGGGTGATCTCGCCGTAGACCTCGGGATCGGTCGTGTACGCGCCCAGCGAGACGGTCTTGCGGCTGCCGTGGTAGTCCGAGGACCCCGTGACCAGCAGTCCCAGCTCCCCGGCGAGGCCGCGCAGCCGGGCCCGCGTGTCGGCGTCGTGGTCCATGTGGTCGACCTCGATGCCGTCCAGACCGGCGGCCGCCAGTTCGGCGATGACCGACTCCGGCACCGTGCGGCCGCGCTTGACGGCGGCCGGGTGCGCGAAGACGGCCACCCCGCCCGCGCCCTTGACCAGCCGGACCGCCTCGAAGGGGTCGGTCTCGTGCTTCTCGACGAAGGCCCGGCCGCCGTCGGCGAGCCACTCCTCGGTGAACGCGTCGCTCACGGTCGGCACGACGCCCAGCTCGACCAGCGCGGTGGCGACGTGCGGCCGCCCCACGGAACCGCCGGCGGCGATCCGCTCCACCTGTTCCCAGGTGACCGGCACGCCCAGCTCGTTCAGCCTGGCGACCATGCCCTGGGCGCGCGGCACCCGGTCGTCCCGGACCAGCTCGCGCTCGGCGAGCAGACCGGGCTCCTCGGGGTCGAAGAGGTAGGCCAGCATGTGCATGGAGACGCCGTCGACCCGGCACGACAGCTCGGCGCCCGTGACCAGGGTGAGCCCCGCGGGCAGCGCGGCGATCGCCTCGGCGTACCCGCGGGTGGTGTCGTGGTCGGTCAGCGCGACGACGTCCAGGCCGGCCGCGGCGGCGTTGCGGACCAGCTCGGCCGGGGTGTCCGTGCCGTCGGAGGCCGTGGAGTGGCAGTGCAGGTCGATGCGCACGGCTGCTCCAGGCGGTGACGGGACGGTGGGGACACCTAAGGATAGCGGCAGGAACCGGATGCCCTGTCACACCCGTAACCGCCCGGCGCCCCCTACAGCCGGCACTCAGGGGTCGAGCAGCCTCGGCGACAGCGCGCCGCACGGCACGAGGTCTATCTCGGCGCCCGCGTCCCGCAGATCGGCCAGCACCAGCTCGTCGTACATCAGCAGGCCCGACTGCTCGGGCCACACCACCGCCCACAGCCACAGCCCCAGCGCCTCGCCCGCGAACACCGCGCGGTCGTCGGGACCGCCGGAGACGTGCCAGAGCGGGGTCGGGCGCCCGGCGGCCAGGACCTTGGCCTGGGGCGGCTTCTCGACGTTCATGTAAGGGCCCGGGTCCGGGCCGTCGATGCCCGCGTAGTGCGCGCCGAGTCCGACACCAAGCTCCTCGGCGACGAGGATCAGCTCGCCCATGCCGCCCAGCGGACCGGGACCGGAGCACGCCACGGCGGTGGCGCGGCCGCCGCTGCGGTCGTCCCCCGCGTAGGTCACGCCCGTGAACAGCCACCCCACGGGCAGCGGCCACGGCATCCACACCGGGACCTGCGTGCGGTGCACGACGACGTTGAGCGCCTCGACGCTGGGCGGGATCACGGGCTGCAGCGGATACACCGTCCCGTGCGCGTCGCACTGCCAGGAATCGGCGAAGAGGCCGGGAGCCCTGACCCGGCCACCACACTTCGGGCAACTGGGTTCGCCCCTCATAGGGCCCCACGGTCCTACCCGGACCGGCCCGCGTCAAGGACGATCACCCGTCCGGACGGAAGCCGCGCGCCCACCCCACCAGGAGAAACTAGGTGCACCTTGCATTAATTAGCTCGGCTAACTTAGTATGTGCATAAACCAACTATCTAGCCGGGAGACGGGAGAGGCACATGGACTCCTTCGACGCGGGAGCCGGCGGCATCCTGCGACAGCCCAAGGCGGTGTGGGCCACGGCCGGCGCCTCCGTCGTCGCCTTCATGGGCATCGGCCTGGTCGACCCGATCCTGCCGTCCATCGCGCAGGGCCTTCGCGCCACACCCAGCCAGGTGTCCCTGCTCTTCACCTCGTACTTCCTGATCACGGCGGTGGCGATGCTGCTGACCGGCTTCGTCTCCAGCCGCATCGGCGGCCGCAGGACCCTGCTGGTCGGCCTCGCGTTCGTGGTCGTCTTCGCGGGCCTGGCCGGCACCTCCGGCTCGGTCGGGCAGCTCGTCGGCTTCCGCGCGGGCTGGGGCCTCGGCAACGCGCTGTTCGTCTCCACCGCCCTCGCGGTGATCGTGGGCGCGGCGGCCGGCGGCAGCGCGGCGGCGATCCTGCTCTACGAGTCCGCCCTCGGCCTCGGCATGGCCTGCGGCCCGCTGCTCGGCGCGCTGCTCGGCAACGCGAGCTGGCGCTACCCCTTCTTCGGCACCGCCACCCTGATGGCGATCGGCTTCCTGTGCATCGCGGCGTTCCTGAAGGAGCAGCCGAAGCCCGCCCGGAAGACCTCGATACTGGACCCGATCAAGGCCCTCGGCCACGGCGGCCTGGCCTCGGCGGCCGTCTCGGCGTTCTTCTACAACTACACGTTCTTCACCGTGCTGGCCTTCACCCCGTTCGTGCTGAACATGACCCCGTACCGCTCGGGCGCCGTGTTCTTCGCCTGGGGCCTGCTGCTCGCCGTCTTCTCGGTGATCGTGGCCCCGCGCATGCAGAAGCGGTTCGGCTCGCTGAAGGTGCTCGGCGGCTCGCTGGTGCTGCTCGCGGTGGACGTGCTCGTGCTCGGCTACGGCGACCACACGACGGCCGTCGTCTGCACGATCCTGTCCGGCGCCTTCATCGGCGTGAACAACACGGTCTACACCGAACTGGCCCTCGGCGTGTCGGACGCGCCGCGCCCGGTGGCGAGCGCGGGCTACAACTTCGTCCGCTGGTTCGCGGCGGCCGCCGCGCCCTACTTCGCTCCGAAGATCGAGGAGTGGACCGACATCCACGTCCCGTTCGTGGTCGCGGCGGTCACCGCCGTGCTCGGCGCGGTCGTGGTCCTCGTACGGCGCAGGGCGCTCACGCACGAGGCCGAGGAGCTCCAGCCGCGGCACGCCACCGAGGACGGGGTCGGCGTCTTCGCCAACTGACGCCTCGGCGACGGGCCTTGGTGAGCTTGCTCACTCGGGTGCGGCGTCCAGCGGGACGGACCTGCGGGTGGGATCCCTCAGGTCCGTCCCGTTCGCCAGCCAGCGCTCCTGGAGGGCCGGGGCGCCGTGCACCCGCTTCCAGGCCGCCTCGTTGGGGGTCATCGGCAGCAGCGGCAGGAACCGCACCGGGTCCATCGGGTCGTCCAGCGCCAGGTCCTCGACGAGCCCGCCCGGCTCGCCCACGAGCACGGAGCTGAACGGAGCGCCGGGCCACAGCGGTTCACCGACGTCGAGCGAGGCCCCGGGCGCCACGACCACACCTTCCACCTGCGGGGAGGCGGCGAGCACGGCGAGCGCGCGGAGCACCTTGTCGGTGTCGGCCAGGCCGGCGCGTACCGACAGGACCAGCTCGGCGCGCGGGCCCTTGACGGGGTCGGCGAGCATCGCCGTGGGGTCGGTCATGGGGTGCGCCGACATGCCGAGCGAGGCGTAACGGACCACATCCCCCTCGTGGAACCGGAGCACCTCGATGCGGTCGGTACCGAGGAAGGTGACCGCGGCCCGCGCGTCCGGTGCGCCCAGCGCGGTGCTCAACCGTGCCTCGACCAGAGGAAGAACATCAACCATGCGGTGAGCATAGAACTCGTCAGCTCCGGGCAAAGCGGCGCCTTGACACCACACGCTGCTGCTACGCTGAGCCGGTGGTTCGGGGCAGCACGCAGAAGCGTCGCTATCGAGTCCCGACGCTGAGACTCCCTTACGAGGGACCGGCCGGAGGAGGTGGGGCTGTCATGGATCGAAGTCGACCGTGCAGTACCACTCGCTCTTCCGGCTGCTGATCTAGTTACCGGCTGGCCGCCGCCTTCCCTTTCGCGTCGTCGTTCGGAAGAGCACTTCGTCTCGCTTTGCCTGATCTGTCTGACCTGAATCAGTTCTGCATCAGTAGCGAAGTCGCCACCGCGACGGTGCGGTGCTCCCCGCTTTGTGGACGTGCCAAACATCCTTCCCCGCCGGAGGCCGGGAGGACTTCCGCCGGACGTCCCCATTCCGGGTGGTTCCACCCGTCGACACGCGCTTTCGCTGCCCGCCCGCGAAGGAGCCTGCCCATGTCGATGATCCGCGACCTGCGCGCCGTGGTCCGCCCGTCGTCCCGTGTCTCGCTGCGCAAGGAGCAGAGCGCGCCGTACGACACCACGCGCGACCCCGCGACGCCCTCGGCCGTCGTCGACTGCGCCGTCTACCGCGACGGCGCCCGGGTGCGCAGCGCGGAGCCGCTGAGCCCGCAGGAGGCGATGCGGCTGGTGCGCCGCGACGGCGGGTTCGTGTGGATGGGGCTGCACGAGCCGACCGAGTCGGAATTCGCCGGTATCGCACGCGAGTTCGGGCTGCACCCGCTGGCCGTGGAGGACGCGGTGCAGGCCCACCAGCGGCCCAAGCTGGAGCGGTACGACGACTCGCTGTTCACCGTCTTCAAGACCATCCACTACGTCGAGCACGACCGGCTCACCGCGACCAGCGAGGTGGTGGAGACCGGCGAGGTCATGTGCTTCACCGGCCGGGACTTCTTCATCACCGTCCGGCACGGCGGCCAGGGCTCGCTGCGGGCGCTGCGGCACCGGCTCCAGGACGACCCCGAACTGCTCGCCAAGGGCCCCTCGGCCGTGCTGCACGCGATCGCCGACCACGTGGTGGACGGCTACATCGCGGTGGCCGACGCGGTGCAGGTCGACATCGACGAGGTGGAGACCGAGGTCTTCTCGCCGGGCCGCCGGGGCGGTGTCTCGCGCGGTGTGGACTCGGCGCGGATCTACCAGCTCAAGCGCGAGGTGCTGGAGTTCAAGCGGGCGGTGGCCCCGCTGCTGCGGCCCATGCAGCTGCTGAGCGAGCGGCCGATGCGGCTGGTCGACCCGGACATCCAGAAGTACTTCCGGGACGTCGCCGACCACCTCGCCCGCGTCCAGGAGCAGGTGCTGGGCTTCGACGAACTGCTCAACTCCATCCTCCAGGCCAACCTGGCGCAGGCGTCCGTCGCGCAGAACGAGGACATGCGCAAGATCACCGCCTGGGCCGCGATCATCGCCGTGCCGACGATGGTGTGCGGGGTCTACGGCATGAACTTCAAGTACATGCCCGAGCTGCACTGGCGGTACGGCTACCCGGTGATCATGGGCGTCACGGTCGCCCTGTGTCTGGGCATCCACCGCACCCTCAAGCGCAACGGCTGGCTGTAGGCCCTGGTTAGGCTGGGCGCATGACAAGCGAGCTGCTCGACCAGGCCCTCGTCGAGGAGGCCACCAAGAAGTCCGGCCTCATCTGGGTCAGGGGCGACGGGGCCCCGGCCGCGCGTGCGCTGTGGCACGTGTGGCACGAGGGCGCGGTGTGCCTGGTCGGCGACGGGCCCGGGGAGCAGCCGCTGCCCGGCCTGGCCGACGGCGGCTCGGCCGAGGTGACCGTGCGCAGCAAGGACAAGGGCGGCCGGCTGGTGACCTGGCGGGCCACCGTGTCCGAGCCGGCCCCCGGCTCGCCGGAGTGGGAGGCCGCCGTGGCCGAGCTGAAGGGCAAGCGGCTGAACGCCCCCGACGGCGAGGAGATGCCCGCGCGGTGGGCCCGTGAGTGCAGGGTGCTTCGTCTGGCTCCGGCCGGACCGCCGCTCCCGTTGCCCGCCGGGAGCCTGGCGGAGCGTCCGGTGCCATCGCCGGCGACGACGCGCCGGCCGGTCCCGGCCGCCCTGCCGCGGCTGCTGGCCGGGCTGCGGAAGAAGAGGTAGCGCGGGGTTCCGCCGGGCTACGACGCCGGGAGCTGCCTGCCGTAGTCGACCGTCTCGCCCTTCGCGGGCCGGGTCACGGTGAAGTCCTTGCCCCAGTCGGAGAAGGTGAGCGTGCCCGCGGAACCGGCGCGCTCCAGGCGCAGCGGGTACGGCTTGCCCTCCAGGGAGACGTCCAGGGTGCCGCCGTCGCCGTCGTCGCCGGTGATCCGGATGGTGCGGGTACCCGCCGTCTCGTGGTGGCCGTCGGTCGCCGGCGAACCGTGCAGGGTCAGCAGACCGTCGAGGAGGAGGTCCTTGTCCGTGAAGCCGCTGAACTTCTTGTACGCGGGGTCTCCTTGCGGCACCTTCACGTACTTGCCGTCGAGCTTGCCCGCCGCGGACTTGTCGCCGCCGTTCCAGAACTCCGCGTCGGCCTTCAGATACAGCTGCGTGCCGACCCGCAGCAGGCCGAAGGTGGCGCCCCGGGAGGTGACCGAGCCGGTGCCGCCGTCGTCCTTCAGCCGCATGTCCAGCCGGTACGTGCGGCCGCTGGTGACCACGGTCCCGGCCAGCCGCACCGCGGGAGCGGCGTCGGCGGCGGCGCGGGTCTTCGCCTGGATCTGGGCCGCGGGCAGTTTCCCCACCCCGTTGGTCCCGGCGTCCGGGTCGTCGCTGCACCCCGTCAGCACCGTCGCTCCCGTCACGGCCAGTGCGCATGTCGCGGTCACCAGCGCGGCCCGGCGAACACGGCCCAGGGGCATCGCAGTCACAGGTGGGGCTGCCTTTCTGACGGTGGCTGAGCGGCGTACGGCAGCGTACCGGGGCCCCGCCCGCTCGGCGGAGCCAGTCCGTCCGGAGCGCCCACCAGGGCGTACCGGATCGGTACGGGCTAGCCTGAAGCGCACGCGAGCGGGCAGAGAACAGCAATCCCACAGCAAGGCGAGCAAAGGAAGCACAGTCATGGCAGCCGGCGCCCCCCGGATCTTCGTCTCGCACCTCTCCGGGGTCCCCGTCTTCGACCCGGCCGGCGACCAGGTGGGCCGCGTACGCGACCTGGTGGTCATGCTGCGCGTCGGGCGACGGCCCCCGCGCGTCCTCGGACTGGTCGTCGAGCTGTCCACCCGGCGCCGGATCTTCCTGCCCATGACCCGGGTGACCGGTATCGAGTCCGGCCAGGTCATCACCACCGGCGTGCTCAACGTGCGCCGCTTCGAGCAGCGGCCCACCGAGCGGCTCGTCTTCGGCGAGCTGCTGGACCGGCGGGTGCGCCTGGTGGAGAGCGACGAGGAGGTCACCGTCCTCGACCTGTCCGTGCAGCAGCTCCCCGCCCGCCGGGACTGGGAGATCGACCGCGTCTTCGTCCGCAGGGGGAGGAAGGGCGGCGCCTTCCGCCGGGCCAAGGGCGAGACCCTGACCGTCGAGTGGTCGTCCGTGACCGGCTTCTCCCTGGAGGAGCACGGCCAGGGCGCCGAGAACCTGCTCGCCACGTTCGAGCAACTGCGTCCCGCGGACCTCGCCAACGTGCTGCACCACCTGTCCGCCAAGCGCCGCGCCGAGGTCGCGGCGGCCCTGGACGACGACCGTCTCGCCGACGTCCTGGAGGAGCTGCCGGAGGACGACCAGATCGAGATCCTCGGCAAGCTGGCCGAGGAGCGCGCGGCGGACGTGCTGGAGGCCATGGACCCGGACGACGCGGCCGACCTGCTGGCCGAACTGCCGGAGGCGGACAAGGAGCGGCTGCTGAGCCTGATGAAGCCCGCCGACGCGGCCGACATGCGGCGCCTGATGTCGTACGAGGAGCACACCGCGGGCGGTCTGATGACCACCGAGCCGATCGTGCTGCGCCCGGACGCGACCGTCGCCGACGCGCTCGCCCGGGTCCGCAACCAGGACCTCTCCCCCGCGCTCGCCGCCCAGGTCTACGTCTGCCGGCCGCCCGACGAGACCCCGACCGGCAAGTACCTGGGCACCGTCCACTTCCAGCGGCTGCTGCGCGACCCTCCGTACACCCTGGTCAGCTCGATGGTCGACGACGATCTGCAGACCCTGGACCCGGACGCCGCCCTGCCGGTCGTCGCCGGGTTCTTCGCCGCGTACGACATGGTGGCCGCCCCCGTGGTGGACGAGTCCGGCGCGCTGCTCGGCGCGGTGACCGTGGACGACGTCCTCGACCACATGCTGCCCGACGACTGGCGGGAGACGGAGTTCCATCTGGACGAGGGAGAGGAGGCGGCCACTCATGGCTCCTGAGCGCGACACCGCGACCCGCGAGCGCAACCCGGTGGGCGCCACGGCCGCCACCCGGCCCCGCGCCCCGCGTCTGGACCAGCCGCGCCCGCCGAGGCGCCGGATCCTGCCCGAGTGGGACCCGGAGGCGTTCGGCCGGCTGTCGGAGCGGATCGCCCGCTTCCTCGGCACGGGACGCTTCATCGTCTGGATGACGGTCGTCATCATCCTGTGGGTGCTGTGGAACATCGCCGCGCCGGCGGGGCTGCGCTTCGACCAGTACCCGTTCATCTTCCTGACCCTGATGCTGTCCCTGCAGGCCTCCTACGCGGCCCCGCTGATCCTGCTGGCGCAGAACAGGCAGGACGACCGCGACCGGGTCAACCTCGAGCAGGACCGCAAGCAGAACGAGCGGTCGATCGCCGACACCGAGTACCTGACCCGGGAGGTCGCCGCGCTGCGCACCGGCCTCGGCGAGGTGGCCACCCGGGACTGGATCCGCTCGGAGCTGCAGGACCTGGTGAAGGAACTGGAGGAACGGCGGCGCCACGACGGGCATGTCGTATTCCCGGCAGAGCGGGCGGAACGGTCGCCCGGACGTGACGCAGAAGACCGCTGAGGGGCTACCCGCGGGCCCCACGGAGCGCCGTACCATCGTCTCTATGGCTACGGAAGACGCGGTGCGCGAGGCACTGGCGACGGTGAACGACCCCGAGATCAACCGACCCATCACCGAGCTGGGGATGGTCAAATCGGTGGAGATCGGGGAGGACGGCGCGGTCGCGGTCACCGTGTACCTGACGGTCTCCGGCTGCCCGATGCGCGAGACGATCACGCAGCGGGTGACCGAGGCGGTCTCCCGGGTCGAGGGCGTCACCCGGGTCGACGTGTCGCTGGACGTGATGAGCGACGAGCAGCGCAAGGAGCTGGCGAACGCCCTGCGCGGCGGCCAGGCCGAGCGTGAGGTCCCGTTCGCCAAGCCCGGCAGCCTCACCCGGGTCTACGCGGTCGCCTCCGGCAAGGGCGGCGTCGGCAAGTCCTCGGTGACGGTGAACCTGGCGGCGGCGATGGCGGCCGACGGCCTGAAGGTCGGTGTCGTGGACGCCGACATCTACGGCCACAGCGTGCCGCGCATGCTGGGCGCGGACGGCCGTCCGACCCAGGTCGAGAACATGATCATGCCGCCGTCGGCGAACGGCGTGAAGGTCATCTCCATCGGCATGTTCACCCCGGGCAACGCGCCGGTCGTCTGGCGCGGCCCGATGCTGCACCGCGCGCTGCAGCAGTTCCTCGCGGACGTGTACTGGGGCGACCTGGACGTCCTGCTGCTGGACCTGCCGCCCGGCACCGGCGACATCGCGATCTCGGTGGCGCAGCTCGTCCCGAACGCCGAGATCCTGGTCGTGACGACGCCTCAGCAGGCGGCGGCCGAGGTGGCCGAACGAGCCGGCTCCATCGCCGTGCAGACCCACCAGAAGATCGTCGGCGTGGTGGAGAACATGTCCGGGCTGCCCTGCCCGCACTGCGGCGAGATGGTCGACGTCTTCGGCACGGGCGGCGGCCAGACGGTCGCCGACGGCCTCACCCGCACCACGGGCGCGTCGGTCCCGGTGCTCGGCAGCATCCCGATCGACGTCCGGCTGCGCGAGGGCGGCGACGAGGGCAAGCCGGTGGTCCTGAGCGACCCGGAGTCCCCGGCGGGCTCCGCCCTGCGGGCGATCGCGGGGAAGCTGGGCGGCCGTCAGCGCGGCCTGTCGGGCCTGTCCCTGGGGCTGACCCCCAAGAACAAGTTCTGAGCGTTCCCGCGGCCGCACGGCCCGGGACGAAGGGGCGCCGGGAGGTACTGGCGCCCCTTTGCCGTGCGCGGGGTCCGTCGGGCGTACGCGGCCGGTTCCCCGGGCGCACGCCGACCGGATCCTCAGGCGTACGCGGCGACGTCCTTGACGATCGCGAAGCCGAGTCCGTAGGCGCTCATGCCCCGCCCGTAGGCGCCGACGTGCACGCCGGACCCGGTGGTGCCGGCCAGCACCCAGCCGAACTCGGACTCCCGGTAGTAGAAGGGCACGGGCACCCCGTCGACCGGCAGCGAGAGTCCGGACCACTCCGGTCCCCCGAGGTCGTCGGCCAGCGCCCAGGCGGTCTCGGTCTGCTGGTCCAGCCAGTCGTCGCGCAGGGTGTGGTCCATCTGCCCGGGCCAGGTGAAGGACAGCAGCCCCACGCCCGCGAGCCAGGCCGCCGAGGAGACCGACGTCGCCTCCAGCAGTCCCGTGCCGTCGGCGCTGCGGCGGGACGGGTTCGCGGCCACGGTGACGACGACCGCGAACTTCTCGCGCGGCTCGTCCGTGGCCGCGGCCATGTGCTCGTTGCGCACGGAGGGCTCGTCGCCGTGCCCGATCGAACCGTGCTCCACGGCGCCGTCGGCCGCCGTACCGACCTGCATCAGCCAGCGCGGCCCCGTGAAGGCCTCGTCGAGGCCGTACCAGGGGAAGGGCGCCCGCAGGTACCCGTCGATGGTGCGCGGGGCGGAGGGGGCCGGTTGCCCGCCCTCCGCGGCCGGCGCGTCTGCGCCCACCCGACTTGTCGTCTCCATCTGCCCGGACGCCTCCTCGCTCTCGTCGGACCGGGAGGCCCGCCCCCCTTCGGGCGTACTCGTCCGGTCCGCACAACAACTCGGCAGCATATCCACACCGGTGAGGGCAGCAGGGAAACCGCCCGGCGCGTGGGTCGCGCGGACGGCCCACCCGGGTCCTGTGCGACGTGAACGGGCTGTGAAGTGCGTCACTCCGGCCCGGTTAGGATCAGGTGGCGTCCGCGTCGAACGGCGGAGGGGCGCCCTTGCCGGGCTCCTCGGGCTTCTTGGCCATGTCGATCCGCCCGCCCGACGAGGAGGACGAGCCCTGGCCGTCGCGGCTGTGCACCGCGTCGGTGACCTCGGCCATCTCCTTCTTCAGGTCGAAGCCGTTGCGGATCTCCTTCAGCCCCAGGTCCTCGTTGTCCAGCTGCTTGCGGATGAAGTTCTTGGGGTTGAGGTCCTCGAACTCGAAGTCCTTGAACTCCGGGCCGAGTTCGGTGCGGATGTCCTGCTTGGCGCTCTCCGAGAACTCGCGGATCTTCCGGATCGTCCGCATGACGTCCTGGATGACCTTGGGGAGCTTGTCCGGACCGAAGACGAGCACGGCGAGAACAATGATGGTCACCAGCTCGAGTGGTCCTATGTCATTGAACACCTGACGCTCCTTGCGATCCTCGGTCGCTCAACGGTACCCGGCCCACCTGTCGGACGGGTACCGCCCGGTGGTGAGACTTGGGTCAGTTCCGTCCGGAGGACGGCTCGGAGACGGCCGAGGAGGTGACGGAGGCCGAGGGCGTGTCGGGAACGGGGGCGTTCAGCGGGACCGGACCGTTCACCCGGGGCGTCGCGGGCCGCGACGTCAGGGGCAGCGGCGTGATGTCGTCCAGCGGGCGTATCAGCGGGGAGACCGCGGCGGCGCCGGCCATCACGGGCGCCGTCAGATCGCGCATGACGTCCTGGACCTGCCCCGCGAGGGGCGGCTGGGCGCCGGGCAGCAGCGGGGCGGACAGGGAGGTCGGCGCCGCCGGACCCGGGCCGAGCGGGCTGCCGCCCTGGGCGAGCAGCGGACCCACGGCACGGCGGCGCTGCGTGTCCGGCGTGACCGCGCCGGCACCCGCGCCCGCGCCCGCCGAGCGGGCCGGGACCACGTTGCCGGTGCCGGAGCCGCCGCGGGCGTCCGCGGCCAGGTCGCCGGGGATGGCGGTGGTGACGCCGCCGAGCGCGACCGCGGCCAGCGACACCGCCCCGGCGGCGGCCGCCGCGAACCGCAGTCCGCGCGAGGCGGAGCGGTCGGCGTCGCGGCCGACGGGATGGATGCGGAAGCCGCGCTGCTCGGAGGCGGGGGCCGCGGCGTGGGCCGGCACGTAGCCGAACTCGAAGCGCTCCTCGCGCCTCACGCCGAAGACCCCGGTGTCGGAGCCGCGCCCGGGGAATCCTCCCCCGTGCGCCGGCGTGCCGCCGCCGTCGAGGTCGCCTCCGCCGGGAAGGCCCTGGAGACGGGCCAGGAAGCTCTCCGAGGGGGGCGGCGGGGCCGCCTCGGCGAACACGTTCTTCAGCCGGCGCTGGGCGTCCGCCTCCGCCTTGCACCGGGCGCAGGTGGCCAGGTGGGCGAGGACGCGCTCGCGCGACTCATGACCCAGCTCCCCGTCCACCAGGGCGGAGAGGCGGTCTCCCAGGTGCTGCTCGGCGAGGTGCGGCTGAGCGGGTTTCGGACGGGATCCGTTCACGCGGTCGCGCCCCCTCCCCCCAGAGCGGGGACACGGGCCACGAAGGAGCGCCGCTCGGCCTTGCGGGCCTCGGGCGACCGGTGGGCGAGGGCCTTGCGGAGCTGGGAGCGGCCGCGGTGGATGCGGGAGCGGACCGTGCCGAGCTTCACGCCGAGGGTCGCGGCGATCTCCTCGTACGACAGTCCCTCGATGTCGCAGAGCACGACCGCGGCGCGGAACTCGGGCGCGAGGGTGTCCAGCGCCTGCTGCACGTCGGCGTCGAAGTGCGCGTCGTTGAAGACCTGCTGCGGGGTCGGCTCCTTGCTGGGCAGGCGCTCGGCCGCGTCCTCGCCGAGGGCGTCGAAACGGATGCGCTGCTTGCGCCGGACCATGTCCAGGAACAGGTTGGTGGTGATGCGGTGCAGCCAGCCCTCGAAGGTGCCCGGCGAGTACGTCGACAGGGAGCGGAAGACACGGACGAAGACCTCCTGGGTGAGGTCCTCGGCGTCGTGCTGGTTGCCCGTGAGGCGGTAGGCCAGGCGGTAGACCCGGCCGCTGTGCGTGCTGACGATCTCCTCCCAGGTGGGCGGAGTCCACGCCTGCCCGTCCGCGTCGGTGGAGAAGCTCGCGGTCTGGGCGGCGCCGGCGGTGCCGGCGGTCCGGCTGTGGTCAGCAGCAGTGTCGGTCACGGATTTCGGCTTCCCCGCCGCCCCGAGAAGACGCCTCAGCGTCCTTCTCCGGTCAACAGGCGCAGCCGCACCTCCCCTGTCAGCTCTGGTGGTGTCCAGTGGAGCCCCTACCATAGCCACCTCGCCCGTTAGGACCGGATAAGCGGTTTTACGAGAAATTGATCTGGGCTGATACGGCTCATACGGCTGCGTCAGCATGTGCTCGGCGTCCCGATCCACCGCTCGCCCCCCATCGCGTCCGGGCCCTTCGTCTCAACCCTGTAAACGCGCGGTCCCATCTGCGGGTTCCCGACGCCAACGGATACAGTCACGCCCAGGCACCCACGGGGACAGGAGAGCGTCATTACCGCCAACCGGCAGACTAGCTGGGCGTTCGCCGACGCCTATGTCGCCGAGGACGAAGCGCTGCGCTGGGCCCGCGACCGGGCCCGCGAGGCAGGGCTGCGCTCGGTGTCGCCCGGCACGGGTGCCGCGCTCCGCCTGCTCGCCGCCTCCGTGGACGCGAAGGCGGTCGCGGAGATCGGCACCGGCTGCGGGGTGTCCGGGATCCACCTGCTGCACGGCATGCGCCCGGACGGGGTGCTCACCACGGTCGACCCGGAGCCGGAGCACCAGCAGTTCGCCCGGCAGGCCTTCCGGGCCTGCGGCTTCGCCAGCAACCGGGCCCGGTTCATCCCGGGCCGCGCGCTGGACGTGCTGCCCCGGCTCGCGGACGCCGGCTACGACCTCGTCTTCTGCGACGGGGACCGGCAGGAGTACTCGGACTACCTAGCTGAATCGTTGCGCCTGCTGCGCCCGGGCGGCCTGGTGGTCTTCGAGGGGATCTTCGCCAACGGCCGCACCGTCGACTCGGGACCGCAGCCCTCGGAGGTGCTGCGGCTGCGCGAGCTGCTGCGCACGGTGCGGGAGAGCCAGGAGCTGGTGACGTCACTGCTGCCGGTGGGCGACGGACTGCTCTGCGCCGTCAAGCGGTGAGACGGGCGCCCGGGGGGTCCGGACGCACGTCCGCCCCGGCACCGCATACGATGCCGGGGCGGACGGAAGGACAGGATCGCCGGCTCGTCAGACGACGACCTTCTTGAGGGCGTCGCCGAGCGCCTCGGCCTCGTCAGGGGTCAGCTCGACGACGAGTCGACCGCCGCCTTCGAGCGGAACGCGCATGACGATGCCCCGCCCCTCCTTGGTCACCTCGAGCGGGCCATCACCCGTCCGCGGCTTCATGGCCGCCATGCTCGTTCCCCTTCCTGAAACCAGGCTCATCGTCTGCCGAAGCCCCACGAAGGGCACCCCGCGGTCCTAGTACCGGACACGCGACACCGGCATCGAACACATTGCTTCCAGGCCATTATCCCGCATCGCAGGACCCGATGACCAACATCAGTCAGCATCGCTTGCGCAACGCGCGCGAGCAAAACCACTCAATTCGGCGATGTGGCTGCGATACTTCGCCACCGCACGGACCTGCCGCGAGCGGCGCCGCCCGCTTTTTGTTTGACGCAGGTCACACCTCCGGCAGGGCGCCCGCGCGGCGAAGTCCGCCATGCTGTCCTTCGGACCGTGGCGTACTGAGCGGTACGTCACCACTTCTCACCACTTCTCACCGGAGGAGATGCCCCATGGCCGACACCGTTCTCTACGAGGTGACCGACGGACTCGCGACGATCACGCTGAACCGCCCGGAGGCGATGAACGCGCTGAACGTCGCGACCAAGGTCGCCCTCCGGGAGGCGGCGGAATCCGCGGCCGGGGACGACGCCGTGCGGGCGATCCTGCTGACCGCGGCCGGGGACCGGGCGTTCTGCGTGGGCCAGGACCTCAAGGAGCACATCGGGCTGCTGATGACGGACCGCGAGACCGGGTCCGGGCAGACGATGACCACGGTCCGGGAGCACTACAACCCGATCGTGCGGGCGCTGACCGCGGCGGCGAAGCCGGTGGTCGCCGCGGTGAACGGGGTCGCCGCCGGGGCCGGCTTCGGCTTCGCGCTGGCCGCCGACTACCGGGTGGTGGCCGACACCGCGGCCTTCAACACCTCGTTCGCCGGCGTCGCGCTCACCGCCGACTCGGGCATCTCCTGGACGCTGCCCCGGGTGGTCGGCCCGGGCCGCGCCACCGACCTGCTGCTCTTCCCGCGCAACATCAGCGCGCAGGAGGCCCTGGAGCTGGGCATCGCCAACCGGCTGGTGCCGGCCGCCGAGCTGCGGACCGAGGCCGAGAAGGTGGCCCGGGCCCTGGCCGAGGGCCCGACGGTGGCGTACTCGGCGATCAAGGAGGCGGTGGCCTACGGCCTGACGCACTCCCTCGCCGAGACCCTGGACAAGGAGGACGAGCTGCAGACCCGCGCGGGCAGCTCCGAGGACCACGCGATCGCGGTCCAGGCCTTCGTGAACAAGGAGAAGCCGAAGTACCTGGGCCGCTGACCCGCTAGGCCGGGTCCGCAAAGTCGCGTATGCGTCACGGGCGAACGACGCGACTTCGCGGACACGACCTAACCGAGCGGCCGGACCACCGGAGAGGTGCGGCTGACGCACCCCTCCAGGTGGTCGTCGACCAGGCCGCAGGCCTGCATCAGCGCGTACGCCGTCGTGGGGCCGACGAACTTCAGGCCCCGCCTCTTCAGCGCCTTGGACAGGGCCGTGGACTCGGGGGTGACGGCGGCGACGTCGGCCAGGGTCCGCGGCACCGGGCGGCCCGCCGGGTCGGGGGCGTGCGACCAGATCAGCTCGTCCAGCTCGCCCTCGGCCCAGCCGGCGAGCACGCGCGCGTTGGAGAGCGTCGCGTCGATCTTGGCGCGGTTGCGGATGATGCCCGGGTCGGCCAGCAGCCGCTCGCGGTCCTCGTCCGTGAACGCGGCGACCTTCTCGATGTGGAAGCCCGCGAACGCGGCGCGGAAGCCCGGGCGGCGGCGCAGGATCGTGATCCAGGAGAGGCCCGACTGGAAGGCCTCCAGGCTGACCCGCTCGAAGAGGGCGTCGTCGCCGTGGACCGGCCGGCCCCACTCCTCGTCGTGGTACGAGACGTAGTCCTCGGCGGACAGGGCCCACGGGCAGCGTGCCCTGCCGTCGGGCCCGGCCAGGGCGGCTCCGGCGGTCATCGCTGGTCCCCCTGGCCCGGCTTGTCCAGCCGGGTGTGCGCGGCGGCGCGGGCGCCGGCCAGCGCGGACTCCAGGTCGGCGATCCGGGCGTCCCGCTCGGCGAGTTCGGCGGCGAGCCGGCCGAGGGCGTCGTCCACGTCGGACATGCGGTAGCCGCGCGGCGCGAGCGGGAAGCGCAGGTTCTCCACGTCCTGGCCGCCGACCGGGCGGTCCGGGGGCAGGGGGTCCCGCAGCCGCTCCGGGGCGGCCTCCGGCAAGGGGCCGCGCTCGCCGCCGCTGACCACGGCGAGTGTCACCGCGGCCACCACGACGGCCAGGGCGACGACCAGGAACAAGAACATCAGCATCGCCAGGGGTCCCCACGCTCGGTACCGGACGCTGTGCCGGAAGACGAATCTGTCAGGCTCCGATCGTGCCATGCGATCGGGGCGGTTAGGGTCGCAGGCGGCTGTACCGAGGCACGTACGAGGAGAGGTCACAGGGGATGCTCAGGCTGGGGAAGCGGGAATTCGGGCCGCATGAGCCCGTGATCATGGCGATCGTGAACCGGACCCCGGACTCCTTCTACGACCAGGGGGCCACCTTCCAGGACGAGGCGGCCCTCGCCCGTGTGGAGCGGGCGGTGGCCGAGGGCGCCGCGATCGTCGACATCGGCGGGGTGAAGGCGGGACCGGGCGAGGAGGTCACGGCCGAGGAGGAGGCACGCCGGACGGTGGGCTTCGTCGCCGAGGTACGCCGCCGCTTCCCCGACGTGGTCATCAGCGTGGACACCTGGCGGGCCGAGGTCGGCGAGGCGGTGTGCGAGGCGGGCGCGGACCTGCTGAACGACGCGTGGGGCGGCGTCGACCCCGCCCTCGCGGAGGTCGCCGCGCGGCACGGCGCGGGGCTGGTGTGCACGCACGCGGGCGGGGCCGAGCCCCGGACCCGCCCGCACCGGGTGGCCTACGACGACGTCGTGGCCGACGTCCTGGAGGTGACCCTGGGGCTGGCGGAGCGCGCCGTCGCCCTCGGGGTGCCCCGCGAGTCGGTGCTGATCGATCCCGGGCACGACTTCGGCAAGAACACGCGGCACAGCCTGGAGGCGACGCGGCGGCTGGACGAGATGGTCGCCACGGGGTGGCCCGTGCTGGTGTCGCTGTCCAACAAGGACTTCGTGGGCGAGACGCTGGACCGGCCGGTGAAGGAACGGCTGATCGGCACGCTGGCGACGACCGCGGTGTCGGCGTGGCTGGGGGCGCAGGTGTACCGCGTGCACGAGGTCGCCGAGACCCGCCAGGTGCTGGACATGGTCGCGTCCATCGCCGGCCACCGCCCCCCGGCGGTGGCCCGCCGCGGCCTGGCGTAGCCGAGGGCGGAGCGCAAGCGGGGCCGGGGCTGAGCCCCGGCCCCGGCCACTCCCCGGCACAGCGCCTAGCGCCCCGCCTCCTTGGACACCAGCGCCACCGCTTCCTCGACCTCGTCGGTCACGTGGAACAGCAGCAGGTCCTTCTCGGTCGCCTTCCCCTGGGCCACCAGCGTGTTCTTCAGCCAGGACACCAGCCCGCCCCAGTACTCGGTGCCGAACAGCACGATCGGGAAGCGGGTCACCTTCTGGGTCTGGACCAGGGTGAGGGCCTCGAAGAACTCGTCCAGGGTGCCCAGGCCGCCCGGCAGCACCACGAAGCCCTGCGCGTACTTGACGAACATCATCTTGCGGACGAAGAAGTAGCGGAAGTTCAGGCCGATGTCGACGTAGGGGTTCAGTCCCTGCTCGAAGGGCAGCTCGATGCCCAGCCCGACCGAGGTGCCGCCGGCCTCGCAGGCGCCCTTGTTGGCCGCCTCCATGGCGCCCGGGCCGCCGCCGGTGATCACCGCCCAGCCGGCCTCGACCAGCCCGCGGCCGAGCCGCACGCCCGCGTCGTACTCCGCGGAGTCCACCGGTGTCCGGGCGGAGCCGAACACGCTGATCGCGGGCGGGAGTTCGGCCAGCGTGCCGAAGCCCTCGACGAACTCCGACTGGATCCGCAGCACCCGCCAGGGGTCGGTGTGGACCCAGTCGGCGGGGGCGCGCTCGTCCAGCAGCCGCTGGTCGGTCGTGCTGGCCGTCACCTTGTCCCGCCGTCGGAGGACCGGTCCGAGCCGCTGCTCGTCCGGCGGCTGCTTCTTCCCCAGGGGGTTGCCGGTCGCCATGTGCGCTCCCTCCGCTTGCGGGTAGTACGGCCCCAGCCTAGATCCACGCGGGTTTCGGACGGGGGACGTGAGCATGTCCGGCGTGCGGCGCCCGGTGGCCCCCGCTACGCGGTGAGCCAGGACCGCAGCCGCTCCTCGCCCGCGAGGATCTTGGCCACTTCTACCCGCTCGTCCCGCTTGTGTGCCAGGTGCGGGTTGCCGGGGCCGTAGTTGACGGCGGGCACGCCGAGCGAGGAGAAGCGGGAGACGTCCGTCCAGCCGTACTTGGGCTGCGGGGTGCCGCCCACCGCCTCGATGAAGGCCGCGGCGGCCGGGTGGGAGAGGCCGGGCAGCGCGCCGGGGCTGTGGTCGTCGATCACGAACTCCTCCACCCCGCAGTCCGCGAACACCTCGCGGACGTGCTCGACCGCCTCCTCCTCGGTGCGGTCGGGGGCGTAGCGGAAGTTGACCGTCACCACGCACTCGTCGGGGATGACGTTGCCCGCCACTCCCCCGGAGATCCCCACGGCGTTGAGGCCCTCCCGGTACTCCAGGCCGTCGATGACCGGCCACCGCGGCTCGTAGGAGGCGAGCCGGGCCAGGATCGGGGCGGCCGCGTGGATGGCGTTGGAGCCCATCCAGCCGCGCGCCGAGTGCGCCCGCTCGCCCCGGGTCTTCAGCAGCACCCGCAGCGTGCCCTGGCAGCCGCCCTCGACCTGGGCGTCGGAGGGCTCCAGCAGGACCGCGAAGTCGCCGCGCAGCCAGTCCGGGTGGGCCTCGGCGACGTGCCGCAGGCCGTTGAGCTCGGCGGCGACCTCCTCGTTGTCGTAGAAGACGAAGGTCAGGTCGCGGTTGGGGGCGGGGACCGTCGCCGCGATGCGCAACTGCACCGCCACGCCCGACTTCATGTCGCAGGTGCCGCAGCCCCACAGGACGCCGTCCTCGTCGAGCCGGGACGGCACGTTGCCGGCGATGGGGACGGTGTCGATGTGGCCGGCCAGCACGACCCGCTCCGCGCGGCCGAGATCGGTGCGCGCGATCACGTTGTTGCCGTGGCGGTCGACCGTCAGGTGCGGAAGGGCGCGCAGGGCGGCCTCGATGGCGTCCGCGAGGGGCTTCTCGGTGCCGCTCTCGGACGGGAAGTCCACGAGCCGGGCGGTGAGCTCGGCGGCGTCCAGCGTGAGGTCAAGCGAGGTGTCGGCCATGGTCCCGACCCTAGGCCATGGCCTCGGGACGGGTCCGCGCCGCGCTGTGCGGAACCCGCCGCCCGGGGCGGTAGGGCCTCCAGTACCTTGTACGCGTGCCAGAGCCGTCCCCCACCCGTCCCAAGCGTCGCGGCCGCCTCCTGCGTTTCGGCGCCGCGCTGTTGGTCCTGTGCGGCGTCGCCGCCTACCTCGTGGTGCAGTACGTCACCGGCGGTCCGGGCGCCCGCGGCTGCAGGGTGGTCGCCGCCGGCGACGACGGGCCGTCGTACGAGTTCACGCCCGAGCAGGCGGTGAACGCGGCGACGATCGCCGCCGTGGGCACCGGGCGGAACATGCCGGAGCGGGCCATAACGATCGCGCTGGCGACCGCCCTCCAGGAGTCGGGCCTGCGCAACCTCGAACACGGCGACCGCGACTCCATCGGCCTGTTCCAGCAGCGGCCCTCGCAGGGCTGGGGCACCGAGCGGCAGATCATGGACCCGGCCTACGCGGCGGGCATCTTCTACGCCCACCTGGCCAAGGTGCCGGACTACGCCGGCCTGCCGCTGACGGTGGCCGCGCAGCGGGTGCAGCGCAGCGGCTACCCGGAGGCGTACGCCAAGCACGAGCCGGACGCCGAGCTGCTGGCGGCCGCGCTGACCGGCCGCGCGGCGGCCTCGCTGACCTGCGCCGGCCGCCCGGAGCGCACCGCGCGGGCGACGGGCCCGGACGCGGTGCGGGCGGCGCTGGTACGGGACTTCGGGCGGGACGCGCTGCAGGAGACGAACGCCGTGGTGGGCGGTACGCCGGTGCCCTCGCCGTCGCCGTCGCCGAGCGTGACGGCGACCGCGCACGGGCGGACGGTGACCGTGCCGGTGTCCGAGGGCGCGCGCGGGGCCGCGGGCGCGACGGGCGAGCGGGAGCGCGAGCGGGGCTGGCAGCTGGCGCACTGGGCGGTGGCCAACTCCTCGGCGCTGCACATCCAGCGGGTGTCCTACGCGGACCGGGAGTGGACCGCGCGGGACGGCGGCGGCACCTGGCACCGGATCGGCGCGGACGGCGCCGGCGGTGCGGAGAAGTCCGCGGGGTCGGTCCGGATCGTGGCCGGACAGTAGTACGGGGACTCACCCGGCCGGGTTGTGCGGCCGCGCGGCGGGCGCGTCCGCGGCCGGGGGCGGACGGCTCTTCGACCGCCCTTGGGATTCAAGGGCCGTAAGGTTTCTGCACCACCCCCGAGGGGCCGCCTTTGCCCGTTTTTATCCACAAACGATAATGCGATGCGTTGCGCATTCTTTACCTTCGGCGTCCGCAACCTTCATCGGCCTCGAGCGGTAAGCACGGCGTCCGGGCCCGGCCCGGGCTCACCACCGTTCCTCCCGTCGAATGGAGCATCATGTCCCTCCCCCTGACCCGCCGGATCGCCCGTGCCGCGCTGCTCGTCGCAGCGGGAGCGGCCGCCGGGGTCGGTGCGGCCGGCTCTGCCGGCGCGGCCACGAACCAGCCGGTGGCCACCCCGGAGCTGGGCGGCCTGACCGCGCTGGACAGCGCGGCCAACGTCGGCAGCACCGTCGACGGTGCGGCGCAGCACGTCACCGGCATCGCCGGCAACACGGGCGGCAAGGCGGTCAAGAAGGCGGGCCCGTCCGTGGCCAGGACCGGCGCCGGCACCGTGAAGAAGGCGGCGCCCGCGGCGAAGGACGCGGCCGGGAACGCGGCCCGGGCGGCCGGCGGCGTCATCGGGCGCACCGCGACCGGTGCGGCGGGCGGGCTGTCCACGGGCTCGCTGACCCAGGGCGGGCTGCCGACGTCGTCCCTGCCGGCCGCGCAGCTCCCGCTCGGCGGCTGAGCTCCGCCGTCACCGGCGCACGGCCGACGGGGTCCGGGAAACGCTCCCGGACCCCGTTCGCGTGTGCGGTGACGGGCTAGGGCGCCAAGCGCTCCACCGCCGCGCGCACCCGCTCGTCCGTCGCGGTGAGGGCCACGCGCACGAACCGGTCGCCGGCCTCGCCGTAGAAGTCGCCGGGCGCGACCAGGATGCCCAGGCCGGCCAGATGGGCGACGGTGTCCCAGCAGGACTCGTCGCGGGTCGCCCACAGGTAGAGGCTGGCCTCGCTGTGCTCGATGCGGAAGCCGTGGCCGAGCAGGGCCTCGCGCAGCAGCGCGCGGCGGGCGGCGTAGCGCTCGCGCTGGACCCGCACGTGCTCGTCGTCGCCCAGCGCCGCCATCACCGCGGCCTGCGTCGGCGCCGAGGTCATCATGCCGCCGTGCTTGCGGATCTCCAGCAGCGGGCCCAGCACGGCCGGGTCGCCCGCGACGAACGCGGCGCGGTAGCCGGCCAGGTTGGACCGCTTGGAGAGCGAGTGGACGGCCACGATGCCCTCGTACGAGCCGCCGTTGACGTCCGGGTGCAGGACCGACACCGGGTCGGCCTCCCAGCCCAGCTCCAGGTAGCACTCGTCGGAGACCAGGAGCACGCCGTGGGCGCGGGCCCAGGCGACGATCTCCGTCAGCTCGCCCTTGGACAGGACCTTGCCGGTCGGGTTCGACGGGGAGTTGAGCCACAGCAGCCGGAGGTTCGCCGGGTCCAGGTCGCGCGGGTCGTCGTAGACCTCGTACCCGGCGCGGGCCAGGCGGGCGCCGACCTCGTACGTCGGGTAGGCCAGACGCGGGTACGCGACCTTGTCGCCGGGGCCCAGGCCGAGCTGGGTGGGGAGCCAGGCCACCAGTTCCTTGGAGCCGACGATCGGCAGGACGTGCCGGTGGGTGACGTCCCGCGCGCCCAGCCGGCGCTCCAGCCAGCCGGTGATCGCGTCGCGCAGCGCCGGGGTGCCCCAGACCGTCGGGTAGCCCGGCGAGTCGGCCGCGTCGACCAGCGCCTTCTGGATCAGTTCGGGGACCGGGTCGACCGGCGTGCCGACGGACAGGTCGACGATGCCGCCGGGGTGGGCCGCGGCCGTCTTCTTGTACGGCTCCAGCTTGTCCCAGGGGAAGGCCGGGAGCCGGTCGGAGACTGCGGACACGGGTGCTGGCTCACTTTCTGCTTCGGAGAACGCCACGGTCCCGTACGGCGCTGATCGAGGTGATCGGCCGTACGGGACCGGGGCGGCGCGCTGCGGGCCGCTGGGCCGCCGCCCAGCGGGTCACTAGGCCTGCGGCGGCAGCGCGGCGATGAAGGGGTGGTCCCGCTCGATCAGGCCCAGCTTGCTGGCCCCGCCGGGGGAACCCAGCTCGTCGAAGAACTCGACGTTCGCCTTGTAGTAGTCCTTCCACTCCTCCGGAGTGTCGTCCTCGTAGAAGATCGCCTCGACCGGGCAGACCGGCTCACAGGCACCACAGTCGACGCATTCGTCCGGGTGGATGTACAAGGACCGCTGGCCCTCGTAGATGCAGTCGACCGGGCACTCCTCGATGCACGCCTTGTCCTTCACGTCGACACAAGGCTGCGCGATGACGTAGGTCACGCTGTCGTTCCTCCTCGATAGGGCGCTGGCGGGCCTCCGTAGGCTCCGCCGCCTGGCGCGCGGGAGCGCGGCGTCGTCGATGCCCGCCCCTAGTATCTCCGTTCTGGGGCAAGATCCGAACAGGAGGGGTGAACTGACCAGTGGAAATCTCGGCGCACGGACGCCTCGAGGTCCGCATCACCGCTGCTGACGTGGGAAAACGCGTCTCGGTACGGCGTTTGAGCGAGCCCGGGACGGGGCCGGAGAAGTTCACCGACACGGTCGGTGTTCTCACATCATGGGACGACGGCGTGCTCATGATCACATCGCGGGACGGGCGGAACGTCCGGTTCGCGGAGTCCGCGCTGGTCGCGGGCAAGGTGATCCCGGCCGCACCGGCCCGCCGCCGGGGCCCCTCCGCCACCTACGCGGAGCTGGCCCGGGTCGCCGCCCGGGCGTGGCGGCCGGTGGAGAGCGAGCGGCTGGGCGAGTGGGAGCTGCGCGCGGCCCAGGGGTTCACCCGGCGCGCCAACAGCGTGCTGCCGCTCGGCGATCCGGGGCTCGGCCTCGACGCCGCCCTGGAGGCCGTGCGGCGCTGGTACGGCGAGCGGGGCCTGCCCGCCTACGTGCAGACCGCCACCGGCGCCGAGGGCACGCAGGAGCTGCTGTGCGCGGAGCTGGAGCGGCGCGGCTGGGTGCGCGAGGTGACCGCCGAGCTGTGGACCGGGGCGCTGGCGCCGCTCGCGGACGCCGCGGAGGGGGCCGGGGTGGCGCTGTCCCGGGAGGCGGACGAGGCGTGGCTCGCCCGGTACCAGCGCAAGGGGGTGAGCGAGGCGGCCCTGCGGGTGCTGGGGTCGGGGTCCTCCCGCTCGGGCGGGGCCGGGAGCGGGGAAGGCCCCTCGGTGTGGTTCGCGACCGTGCCCGGCGCCGCCGGCGAGGCTCCGGCGGCCATCGGACGGTGCGTGGTGGACGGACGCTGGGCCGGGTTCGCCGCGGTGGAGGTCGATCCCGCCCGCCGCCGGCAGGGTCTCGCCACCGAGGTGATGGCCGCGCTGGCCCGGCGGGCCCTGGACGAGGGCGCCTCGGCGGCCTGGCTGCAGGTGGAGAGCGACAACGAGGGGGCCCGGGGGCTGTACGCCCGGCTGGGCCTCGCACCCCACCACGCGTACCACCACTACCGCCTGCCGGACACCGGTGGCGCCGGAGGGCCGTAGCGATCGCCGTGGGAGGGCATGACCCAGACATGCGGCACCCTCGACTCCCGCCCCCGTACCCGCCCCCGCCGGAGCGGTCGGCGGAGCTGCGGCGGCGGTTCGGCGCCGAGGCCCGGTCCGAGCGGCCGGACCTGTCGGCGCTGTGCCTGCTGATCGGCGCGGAGGCGGACGGCTCGCTGGGCGAGGACGGGATCGACGCGGCCCAGCAGGAGCTGGACGGGCTGGCCGGGCGGCTGCCGTACCGGCCGGGCGGGCCGCGGGCGTGGGCGGAGGCGGTGTGCCGGCTCCTGGGCGAGGGCGAGGCGTTCCACGGCGTCCCCGCCGACTACCAGCGGCTGGAGTCCTCGCTGCTGCACGAGGTGCTGCGGCGGCGGCGCGGGCTGCCGATCCTGCTGTCGGTGGTGTGGCTGGAGGTCGCCCGGCGGGCCGGGGCGCCGGTGTACGGGGTCGCGCTTCCGGGGCACTTCGTGGTCGGGTTCGGGACGGCGCGGGAGCAGGTGCTGGCCGATCCGTTCGACGGCGGGCGGGTGCTGACCGGTACGGACGCCGAGCTGCTGGTGGCCGGGGCGACCGGGGCGCCGTTGCAGCCGTCGATGCTGGAGCCCGCGCCCCCGCTGGAGGTCGTGCAGCGCATCCTCAACAACGTCCGGGCGTGGGCCTCCGCCCGTCCCGAGCGGTCGGACGTCGCGCTGTGGGCGGTGGAGCTGAGCCTGCTGCTGCCCGCGCATCCGGCCCGGCTGCGCTACGAGCGCGGTCAGCTGCTGGTGCAGCGGGGCCAGTTCGAGGAGGGCGCCACGGAGCTGGACGCGTACGCGCATCTGATCGAGGTGGTCGACGAACCGGCCGCCGACCGGGTGCGCCGCCAGGCCCGGACCGCCCGGGCGATGCTCAACTAGGAGGCCGGGCCCGGCCCGGGTCTCAGAGCCAGCCCTTCTCACGGGCCGTGCGGACCGCCTCCGCCCGGTTGCGGACCGCGAGTTTCTGGATGGCCGTGGAGAGGTAGTTGCGGACCGTGCCCTGGGACAGGTGCAGGGCCGCCGCGAGTTCCGCGTTGGTGGATCCGTCGGCCGCCGCGCGCAGGATCTCGCGTTCGCGGTCGGTGAGGGGGTTGGCGCCCTCCGCGAGGGCGGCGGCGGCCAGCGTGGGGTCGATGACCCGTTCCCCGGCGAGCACCTTGCGCACCGCGGCGGCGAGTTGGGCGGCCGGCGCGTCCTTGACCAGGAAGGCGTCGGCGCCGGCCTCCATCGCGCTGCGCAGGTAGCCGGGGCGGCCGAAGGTGGTGAGCACGACGAGTTTCACGTCGGGGAACTCCCGGCGCACCCGGGCCGCCGCCTCGATGCCGGTGCAGCCGGGCATCTCGATGTCGAGCAGGGCCACGTCCACGCCGTGCGCGCCGACGGCCGCCTGCACCTCGTCGCCGCGCGCCACCTGGGCGACGACCTCGATGTCGTCCTCGAGGCCGAGCAGGGCGGCCAGCGCCTCACGGACCATCGACTGGTCCTCGGCGAGGAGGACCTTGATCGGGCTGCTCATGCCCGGATCCTACGTGCCCTCAGGGCGTCAGCGGCACACGGGCGACCAGCCGGAAGCCCTGCCGGGCACGCCCGGCCTCCAGCATCCCGCCGGCCTTCTCCAGCCGCTCCGTCAGGCCGGTCAGGCCGTTGCCCCGGTCGCCGCCGGAGCCGCCGGACCCGTCGTCCTCCACGGAGAGTTCGAGCATCGGGCCGTCCAGGGTCTGGCGGTGCAGGAGCTGGACGACGCAGCGGCGGGCGCCGCTGTGCCGGACCACGTTGGTGACCGCCTCGCGCAGCGCCCAGGCGAGCGCCGCCTCGCTGTCCTCCCCGGCGCCGGCGAGGTCCGGTTCGGCGGGCAGCTCGGCGCTCACCCCGGCCGCGGTCAGCGCGACCTGGGCGCCGGCCAGCTCGGCGGACAGCCGGGGGCGCCGGTACCCGGTGACGGCCTCCCGGACGTCCACCAGGGCCTGGCGGCTGACCTGTTCGATGTCGGCGACCTGCTGGGCCGCCTTGTCGGGGTGCCCAGGCAGCATCCGGCCGGCCAGCTCGCTCTTCAGCGTGATCAGGGACAGCGAGTGGCCGAGGAGGTCGTGCAGGTCCCGGGCGAGCCGCAACCGCTCCTCGTTGGCGGCGAGATGGGCGACGGTGGCCCGGGCCTCGCGCAGCTCGACCGTGGTGCGGATGAGCTGGACGACGCCGGTCATCGCGAATCCGATGAGCACCACCACCAGCACCAGGTTCCAGGCCGTCTCCAGGTCGGTGGCCAGGCCGACCAGCATCATCACCGCGCCGGTCGCCGGGACCGCCCAGTAGGCCGCCCGGAGCGGCAGGGCCGCCCCGCAGGCGACGGAGACGTAGCAGAACAGGCCGAGCCAGGCGGCGCCGAGCGTGAGGCACAGCACGACGGCCAGCAGGCAGAGGACGACGATGAGGCCGGCGACCAGGGGCCGGCGCATCGGCCGCCCCATGTTCCGGAAGACCAGCAGCAGGTAGACCCCGGCGAACACGGTCAGGCCGAGCCAGCCGGCCGCGGTGCCGGCGGGCGTGTGGTGGCCGGCGGCCAGGTCGTGGACCGGCGAGCTCATGAAGACCAGCCAGACGCCGACCCAGACGAGCTTGCGCAGCAGCTCACGCCGGTTGCGGGGCGTCTGCCCCAGCCCCGTCGCCCGCTCCGGGCAGCGGTCCTCGGTCGTCATGGCACTCACGCCTTCAGCGTGTCCTTCCGGTACAGCCAGGCCGCGCCGCCCGCGAAGAGGACGAAGTAGACGGCGAGGACGGCGATGTCCGTCGTGTGCGGGGCCTCGCTCTGTTCGATCGCCCGCCCCAGTGCAGCGTACGCGTGCGTCGGCAGCCACTCGGCGATGTCCTGCAGGATCCGCGGGAAGGTGGTGGAGGGCATCCACAGGCCGCCGAGGATGGACAGGCCGAAGTAGACGATCATCGTGATCGGGCGGACCGCGTCCCCGGAGGCGAGGTAGCCGATGGCGACGCCGAGCGCCGCGAAGACCAGGCTGCCCGCCCAGATGACCCCGGTGAGGGCCAGCCACTGCCAGGCGTCCAGGCGCACGTCCTTGAAGGCGGCGGCGACGAGGAACACCACGATGATGGACGGCAGGCTCACCACGGCCGCGCTCGCGGTCTTGGCGAGGACGTAGCCGCGACCGGGCAGCGGGGTCAGCCGGAGCTGCCGCACCCAGCCGCTCTCGCGCTCCTTGGCGATGCGCTCGCTGTTGCCCATGAGGACGGCGGTCAGGGCGCCGAAGGACGCCATGGAGACCATCAGGTAGGTGGCGACGGTCAGGCCGGTCGCGCCGACCTTCTCGCCGGAGCCGGCGCTGCTGGAGAAGATCAGGTAGATGAACGAGGGGTAGAGCACCGAGAAGAACAGGAACTTCTTGTTCCGCAGGGAGCGGGTCAGCTCCAGTCTGATCAGCGAGTTCATGACTGCCTGGCCTCCTCGGCCTCCGTGATGGCGACGAAGGCCTGCTCCAGGCCGAGCCCGGCGACCTCCAGGTTGCGGGGGTAGAGACCGAGGCCGTACAGGCCGTGGACGGTCGCGTCGGCGTCGGACGACTGGATGCGGACGGTCTGCCCCGAGACGTCGAAGGACGTGAGGAACGGAAGCCCGCGCAGGGCCGCCTCGTCGATGGTCCCCTCCAGGTCGAAGGAGATCCGGCGGGCTCCGGCGCGCGCCTTGATCTCGGCCGCGGTGCCGTCGGCGAGGAGCCGGCCCCGGTGCAGCACCAGCACCCGGTCGGCGATGGCGTCGGCCTCTTCGAGGTAGTGGGTGGCGAAGAGGACCGTACGGCCCTGGTCGGCCTGCTCGCGCATGGTGGCCCAGAAGGCCTGGCGGGCGGAGACGTCCATGCCGGTGGTGGGCTCGTCCAGGACGATCAGGTCGCTGTCGCCGGCGGTGGCGAGGGCGAAGCGGACGCGCTGGGCCTGGCCCCCGGAGAGCTTGTTTACCTTGCGGTCGGCGATCTGCGCGATGCCCGCGCGGGCGAGGACGTCGGCCGCCTTGTACGGCTTCGGGTGCAGGGAGCAGGCCAGCTTCACCAGTTCGGCGACGGTGACCTCGTCCATCAGCCCGCCGCTCTGCAGCATGGCCCCGACCCGCCCGGCGACGATGGCCTCGCGCGGGCTGGTGCCGAACACGCCGACCGTGCCGCCGTCGGGGTGCTTGAGCCCGAGCAGGAGGTCGAGGGTGGTGGACTTGCCGGCGCCGTTCGGGCCGAGCAGTGCGACGGTCTCCCCCGGGTACAGCCGGAGCGAGAGGCCGTCGACGGCCCGCACGTCCCCGTACGTCTTGGTCACCTGGTCGAACCCGACCACCGGGGTGGTGGTGGCCGGTGCCGCTGTCGTTGTCATGTCCCCATGCTGGCCGGTGGGGGCGGTGGCCCGGCAGTGTCGGCGGTCCTCGGTGCCGGATGACAGATGTCATGCGGTCGCGGTGACGCCACGGGGGTTCCGGTGACATGGCGAAGGGGGGCGTCCGGCCCGCGGACGCCCCCCTTTCCCGCCCGGCTAGCTCGGGTTCGTGTCGATGACCGCGACCCGGTTCGTCCGGCTCGTCAGCGCCTGGCGCAGGGCGACGTACACGTCCTGCGGGGTGACCGGCGTCTTCTTTCCGTTGCCCCGGGTGATGAGCACCCCGTCGAAGGTCTGGCCGTAGAGCTGCTTCAGGGCGTCCAGGTCCGGCTTGTCGGTGAGTTTGCCGTCGGGCGTGGCCGCGACCCGGAGGAACTTCCACAGCGACTTCTGCGGGCTCATCTGGATCGAGTGCAGGGCGTCGGTCCGCACCGTCACGTTGGCCGACATCGCCGGCTCCGCGAACTCCTTCATCTCCCGATCGACCTCGGCCTTGGTGACCGTCGGCTGCCTGGTGGCGGTCGGCACGGAGACGGGGGTGGCGGTATCGGTCTCCACCAGCGCGCGGTAGGCCTGGGCGACCGCCCGGGCCGAGCCGGCCGCGTCGATGGCCTTGCCCTCCTTGCCGTAGACGGCGACGGCCTTGCCGGAGCGGAACTCGACGCCGCCCTCGACCACGGAGCCGGAGCCGCCGCCGGTCTGCTGGAGGGCCGCCTGCAGCTTTTCCTCGTCCACCGGCATGACCGGCTCGACCTCGCGCTTCTGCCCGAACACGGAGCCGATCACGGAGACCGGGTTGTAGTCGCTCTGCGCCGCGTCGCTCACCGTGGCCGCGAAGTCGAACTGCAGCCCCGCGTTGTCGGGCGCGATGGACACGGTCTTGCCGCCCACGGCCAGCTTCAGCGGCTTGTTCACGCGCCCGCCGAAGGCGTCGTCGAGCTTCTTGACGGCCTCGTCGCGGGTGCCGCCGCCGATGTCGACGCCGAGCACGGTGGTGCCCTTGGGCACGTCGGTGTGGTTCATCAGCAGCCCGGCGCCGTAGACGCCGGCCGCGACGACGACCACGCCGACGGTGAGCAGCACCAGCTTGCTGCGGCCCTTCTTCTTCGGCTTGGCGGGCGCCTTGGACTGCGGGGCCGGGTCGGGCAGCTTGGGCGCCTGGTGCGGCACCGGTCCGTCGGTGGGCGCGCCGGGGCCGAACGGCGAGTTCCCGGCGGACGGGACGACCGGGATGCCGCTGGTGACGGTCTGCCCGGAGACGTTGCCGGCGGCGCGGTACCCGGGCGTGCCCGGTTCGGGGGCCGGCTTCTGCGGGGTGAGGATCGCGGTGTCGTCGCTGAGGCCGCCGCCGGGGCCGGCGAAGGCGCCGGGGGCCAGCGGGCCGCCCTGCCGGCCCTGGCCGTTCGCGCCGCCGGGCAGCGAGTGGCTGCCGGTGTCGCCGGGCCGGGGGTGGCTGCCGGTGTCGCCCGGCCGGGGGTGGCTGCCCGTGTCGCCGGGCAGCGCGTGGCTGCCGGCGTCCCCGTAGCCGCCGAAGGACTCGCCCGGATCGCGGTCCAGGTCGCTGAGCGCGCTCCTGGGAACGGCCGGCGGAATCCTCGGTCCGTCACCGGTGACCGGTCCGCTCGTCGGGCCCGCCGGGCCCTTCGGTCCGCGGCCGCCCTGGCCGTTGAAGCCGCCCGGGCCGCCGAGTCCGCCGGCACCGCCCGCCGCGCCGGCGGGACCGTTCTGTCCGCCGTCCGAGAAGAACGGCAGGTCGTCGCGGCTCGGCTCGTCGGCGCCGCCGGGGCGGGCGCCGCCGCGCGAGCCCGCGGCCAGCGCCTCGGTCACGTCGAAGGAGCCGGTGCCGCCGCCGTGGCCCGGGGCCACCGGGCCGCCGGTGGCGCCGGGCAGGCCGGCGCCGTTGGTGCCGCCGGGTCGGGAGCCGCCCGGTGCGCCCATGGCGCCGACCACACCGCCGGGGCGGCCGGCGGCCGGCCGCGGGGCCGGTGCGGCCGGTGCGGCGGGTGCGGCGGGTGCGGCGGGTGCGGACGGCGCCGCCGAACCGCCGGGCAGTCCGGCGCCGTTCGTGCCGCCGCCGCCCGGACCGCCCTTGGGCGCGGACGACTTGCGGGGCGCGAACCAGTCGCTGGTCTTCTCCTCGGCCTGCGGCGCGGGCTCGGCGGGCTTCTCGGCCGCGGCGGGCGCCGGGGCGGCCGGAGCCGGCCGCGGGTCGGAACCCGTGTCGTCCTTGGCGCCCTCGGCGTCGCCGACCGGCTTGCGCACCACGACCGGCGGGATGGGCCGGGACCCGGGGATGTTGATCCGGATCCGGGTCGTCAGCGTGGTCTCGGTCTTGCGTTCCTCCGGCTGCGCGGCCGAACGGCCCGCGTCCGCACCGGCTTCGGAGGCGACGGGGGTTCCGTACGGAGGCGTCCCGGAGGGGTATGCGGCTCCGCCGCGCCCGTTGGGCCCGGAGGACGGAGTGTCAGTTTCACGACTCAAGGCAGGTTCTCCCGGTTGGCTCCACCGCCCGTTACGACCTCAGCGGGCAGTTCGGCGGCGCGCACCACCATACTGGCCACTTCTGGCGCGTATCCCATGACCGCCGAGGAAATGCACACCGGACTCGCACGCGCGCCGCACGGCGAAGTGGTACGTCACTTGCCAAGTCGGGCAGCGCCGCCGCCGGGTTGCCGTCCCGGAGCAAGGGTGGCGCAGATCACAGCCACCGCCATGCCGCCGAACAGGAAGAGATAGGAGCCCAGTCCGGCGCTGAACAGGAAGTCGCCCTCCGGGCGGCTGGCGGTGAGCAGGATGACGGCGACGATCCAGCCGGCCACCGGCGCCACCGCCCCGCCCCGGCCGCGCAGCGCGTACGCGCCGCCGAGGAAGAGCCCGGCCGCGCCCGCGAGGGCGAGCAGCAGGCCGCCGGGGAACCAGGCGCCCTGGACCAGGGCCCCGGCGAGGCCGACGACCGCGCCGAGCAGGAACAGCCCGGCGTAG
The DNA here is from genome assembly GCF_042875075.1 of Streptomyces sp. NPDC003720. Classification (NCBI taxonomy): domain Bacteria; kingdom Bacillati; phylum Actinomycetota; class Actinomycetes; order Kitasatosporales; family Streptomycetaceae; genus Streptomyces; species Streptomyces sp. NPDC003720. The sequence continues at coordinate 365,976 of NZ_JBIANZ010000008.1, read as the reverse complement.
GCGGCCATCCGCCCGGCCGGGGGGCGCTGCAGCGGCTGGGCCAGCGCGGAACCGCGTCCTGCGGTGCTCATGACGCCTCCTCGTTGCCGGTGACACCTGCGAACAGGTCGGTCTCCCCGGGCTCGGCGGTACCGCGCACCAACTCGTAGTACTCGGTGGTGAACAGCGGCTGCGCCAGCTCGTTGGAGAGCGCGAAGTAGGGCTCGGCCACCTCGATCTGGGTGGCGTGGGCACGCATCGCGGCGGCCTTGGCCGGGGCGTGCGCGGAGCCGTCGACGGCGGTGGTGATCCGCTCGTCGTCGACCACTCCGGGCACGTCGGCCAGGGAGGCGCCCTTTGCGAACGGCAGCGCGGGAAGTTCGTCCTGGAGGCGGGCGAAGGCGGCCTCGGCGACGGAGCGCGGGACGCGGTTCCAGTAGACCTTCTGGATCCGGTGCCCCTGCTCGGCCGCCAGCTCGACGGCGCGCATGGCGACGCGGTGGGCCTGGATGTGGTCCGGGTGGCCGTAGCCGCCGTCGTCGTCGTAGGTGACGAGGACCTGCGGGCGGACCTCCAGGATCACCTCCACGAGCGACCCGGCGGCGGTGTCCAGGTCGGCCTGCCAGAAGCAGCCGGGGTCCTCGTTGTCGGGGATGCCCATCATCCCCGAGTCGCCGTAGCGGCCCGCGCCGCCGAGCAGCCGGAAGTCCGTCACGCCCAGCTCGCGCAGGGCCGCGGCCAGCTCGCCGCGGCGGTGCGCCCCCAGCGCGGCGCCGGACAGGTGCCGCAGCTCGGGCGGGATGACCTCGCCCCGCTCACCGAGGGTGCAGGTGACCAGGGTCACATGGGCGCCCTCGGCCGCGTACCGGGCCATGGTCGCGCCGTTGTTGATCGACTCGTCGTCCGGGTGCGCGTGCACCAGCAGCAGACGCCGGTCGGGCAGTTCCGTCATGGGACCACCCTACGAGGCGTCGCGCGGCGTCGTCCGGAAGCCGGCTCCCCCATCGGCGATCTCACGATTTTCCCGATTCACGCGCCCCACGGCGCGGGGTCACCCCTACCTTGATGAGTGATCGCGCCGTCGCGCACGGTCACTGGAACTACGGAGGGGCGCGGATGTCGGTGGACGGTGAGGCGGTGCGGGTCCGGGCCGGTGCGGCGCAGGCCGATGAGGCGGGATGGGAGGTGGACCCGGACGACGACTGGGCGCTCGCCGTGGTGGCCACCGTGGGGAGGCAGTTGCGGCTGCGCCGGGAGGCGGCCGGGATGCGGGCCGGCGAGTTCGCGGCGGCGGTCGGCTACGGCGAGGACCTCGTCTACAAGATCGAGGCCGGCAAGCGGATCCCCCGGCCCGAGTTCCTGGACACGGCGGACGAGGTGCTGGACGCCGGGGGCCTCGTCGCGGCCATGAAGGAGGACGTGAGGAAGGTCCGGTACCCGAAGAAGGTGCGGGATCTGGCGGAGATGGAGGCGCGGGCGGTCGAGATCGGGGTTTACGAGTGCAGCAGCATCGCGGGCCTGCTGCAGACTCCTGAGCACGCCCGGGCGTTGCTGGAGTGCTGGCTGCCCGCCTACTCGACGGAGGATCTGGAACGAAGGGTGGCCGCGCGCATGGCCAGGCAGTCCGTTTTCGACCGGTCACCGGCGCCGTTCCTCAGCTTCGTCCTGGAGGAGTCGGTCCTCCTCCGCCGGGTCGGGGGCACAATGGTGCGGAGGCAACAAATCGAACATCTGCTGGACGTGGGGCGGTTGAACAACGTCTCACTCCAGGTCATGCCGATGGACAGTGCGGCCCACTCAGGCATGGGAGGCAGGATCGAGCTGCTGAAGTTCGAGGACGGGACAGGGGTGGGACGCTCCGACGGCGCGTTCAACGGCCGCCCGGCCTCCAGTCCGAGGCAACTACGCATCCTCGAACTGCGATATGGCACGATCCGAGCCCAGGCTCTCCCGCCCGGGGAGTCACTGGCCCTCATCGAGCGACTGCTTGGAGAGACATGACCCACAAGGCTTCCACCTGGGAAACCTCTGACCTGGCGTGGTTCAAGAGCAGCTACAGCAGCGGCCCCGACGGCGACTCCTGCGTGGAGATCGCGACAGCCCCCCGCACCGTGCACGTCCGTGACTCCAAGGACGCCGAGGGGCCGCGCCTCGCCTTCGCCCCCGCCGCCTGGTCCCGCTTCGTGCCGTACGCGGTCGAGGGCTGACCGGGCCGCTGCCGCCGCTGTCCGGCGTCGGCAGCCCTCAGAACTTGATGCTGCCGATCATGCTGGCGACGTTGGTCGTCAGCTCGCTGATCGTGGGGGCCACGGTGGAGGAGGCGAGGTAGAACCCGAGCAGCATGCAGATGACCGCATGACCGCCCTTCAGTCCCGACTTCTTGATCAGCAAGAAGACGATGATCGCCAGCAGCACCACCGCCGAAATCGAGAGTGCCACGGCGGCTCACCTCCAAAAATCCCAGGGACGCGGGGGGTTCGGACTATGGGGGTTGTGACCCGGTCGTATGCCGGGCGTCGATCCGTACGGCAAGTCCATGCGGACGCCAGCGGGTTCATACCCACTCAGCGGTAGTGATCATAACTATCCGTGCTCGCGCATCGCTCGGCGCACGGCCGCACAAGGGGGCGCATGGCCAATATGGTCGGGGTATGACGACCGAGGCTCACTCCTTCCCCCGTCGGCACGCCCGCACGCAGCGGTTCACGCTCGGCGCGCCGCGTGCGTTCGCGGTGGCACCCGACGGTTCGCGTGTCGCGTTCCTTCGTTCCAACTCCGGTACCGACCGGGCCAATTCGCTCTGGGTCCTGGACCCGGCGGACGGCTCGGAGCGCCTGGCGGCCGATCCGGCCGCCCTGCTGCAGGGCGCCTCCGAGGAGCTTCCGCCCGAGGAGCGGGCACGCCGGGAGCGCAGCCGGGAGGGCGGGGCCGGCATCGTCGGCCACGCCACCGACGCGGCCGTGGAGTTGGCGGCTTTCGCCTTGTCAGGGCGGCTTTTCACGGCCGAACTGCGGGCCGGCACCGCACGCGAACTGCGGGTTCCGGGGCCGGTGATCGATCCGCGGCCGTCGCCGGACGGACGGCACATCGCGTACGTGGCGCGGGGCGCGCTGCGGGTGACGGGCGCCGAGGGCGAGGACGACCGGGCGCTGGCGGAGCCGGAGGCCGAGCAGGTGACCTACGGGCTCGCGGAGTTCATCGCGGCCGAGGAGATGAGCCGCAGCCGGGGTTTCTGGTGGGCTCCGGCCTCGGACCGGCTGCTGGTGGCGCGGGTGGACGACACGCCGGTGCGGCGCTGGTGGATCGCCGACCCGGCCCACCCGGAGCGTGACCCGAACCACGTCGCGTACCCGGCGGCGGGGACCCCTAACGCGGACGTCCGGCTCTTCGTCCTGGGTCTCGACGGGGGGCGCACGGAGGTCGCGTGGGACCGGGGGCGCTATCCGTATCTGGCGCGAGTGCACTGGTCAGAGGCGGGGGCGCCGCTGATCCTGGTGCAGTCCAGGGACCAGCGCAGCCAGCTCTTCCTCGCGGTGGACCCGGACACCGGCGCGACCCGGATGGTGCATGCCGACGAAGATCCAACATGGCTGGAACTGTTCGGCGGAGTGCCCTGCTGGAGCCCGTCCGGGCAGCTCGTCCGGATCGCGGACGAGGGCGGCGCGCGGGTGCTGACCGTGGGCGAACGCCCTTTGACCGGGCCGCAGTTGCACATCCGTTCGGTCCTCGACGTGACGGCCGACGACGTACTGGTCACGGCCTCGGCGGGCGAGGAGGCCGCGGCGCCGGAGATCGGCGAGATCCATGTCTACCGGGTGAACGAGCTGGGCGTGGAGCGCGTGTCGCAGGAGCCGGGCGTGCACACGGCCGTGCGGGCCGGGGACGTGACGGTGCTGGTGTCGGCGACGCTGGACAGTCCGGGGACCCGTGTCCAGGTGCTGCGTGACGGAAAACGAACGGCCACTGTCACCTCTCACGCCGAAGATCCCGGTTTGTCCCCCCGCGTGACGCTCACCCAGGGGGGCGCACGCCGAATTCCGTGCGCCGTGCTTATGCCTACGGACTACCACGGTGACACTCCCCTCCCCGTGCTCATGGACCCCTACGGTGGCCCGCACGGCCAGCGGGTGGTCGCCGCGCACAACGCGCACCTGACCTCGCAGTGGTTCGCCGATCAGGGGTTCGCGGTGGTCGTGGCCGACGGGCGGGGCACGCCGGGCCGCTCGCCGGCGTGGGAGAAGGAGATCCGGGACGACCTCGCGGCCGTCGTGCTCCAGGACCAGGTCGACGCGCTGCACGCGCTCGCCGGGGACTTCCCGCTGGACCTCGGCCGGGTGGCGGTCCGGGGCTGGTCCTTCGGCGGCTACCTGGCGGCGCTGGCGGTGCTGCGCCGCCCGGACGTCTTCCACGCGGCGGTGGTGGGCGCGCCGGTCACCGATCTGCGGCTGTACGACACCCACTACCAGGAGCGCTACCTCGGTCTGCCGGACGAGCAGCCGGAGGTGTACCGCCGCAACTCGCTGATCGACGACGCGGGCCTGGTCGACGCGGCCGAGCCGCACCGGCCGATGATGGTCATCCACGGCCTGGCGGACGACAACGTGGTCGTCGCCCACTCCCTGCGGCTGTCCTCCGCCCTGCTGGCCGCGGGCCGGCCGCACGAGGTGCTGCCGCTGTCCGGGGTGACCCACATGACCCCGCAGGAGACCGTCGCGGAGAACCTGCTGCGCCTGCAGCTCGACTTCCTGCGCCGTTCGCTGCCGCAGCCGGGCGAATCTGCGTGAAGCGCCTTAACGAACAGGCAACTTCGCGGAAGCGGTGCCGATATACGCACGCGCGAGACTGATCGACGTACGGCCGTGCGGGTGCCGTGAGCGGGCCGGGATGCGCCATGTCATCCCGGCCCGCTGCCGTTGCCGGCGGGCTGCCCGGCCTCCCGCGTCCCGTCGGCGCCGGGGCGCCTCACGGGCAGCGTCTCGGCGAAGTGGCAGGCCGAGTCGTGCGCGGCCGGGCCGCTGCCCGGGCGGAACGCCTCCGGCACGGCCAGGGCCGGCACCTCCCGGGCGCACCGCTCCCGGGCCTTCCAGCAGCGGGTGCGGAAGCGGCAGCCGGAGGGGATGTCGGTGGGCGACGGCACGTCGCCGGACAGGATGATCCGCTCGCGGTCCTCCCTGGAGTCCGGGTCGGGCACCGGGACCGCCGAGAGCAGCGCCTGGGTGTACGGGTGGGTCGGATGCTCGTAGATCTCGGTGTCGGTGCCGGTCTCCACGATGCGCCCCAGGTACATCACCCCGACCCGGTCCGAGATGTGCCGCACGATCGACAGGTCGTGCGCGATGAACACGTAGGAGAGGTCGAACTCCGACTGGAGGCGGTCCAGGAGGTTGATCACCTGCGCCTGCACCGAGACGTCCAGGGCGGAGACCGGCTCGTCGGCGACGATCACTTCGGGGCGCAGCGCCAGGCCCCGCGCGATGCCGATGCGCTGGCGCTGGCCGCCGGAGAACTGGTGCGGGTAGCGGTTGATGTGCTCCGGGTTGAGACCGACGACGTCCAGCAGTTCCCGGACCCGGCGCCTGCGGTCCCCCTTGGGGGCCGCCTCCGGGTGGATCTCGTACGGCTCCCCGATGATGTCCCCCACCGTCATCCGGGGGTTGAGCGAGGTGTAGGGGTCCTGGAAGACCATCTGGATGTTGCGGCGGACGGCCTTCAGGGCCCGGCCCGACAGTCCGGTGATGTCCTCGCCCTTGAACCGGATCGAGCCCGCGGTCGGCCGTTCCAGGTTGCACAGCATCTTCGCCACCGTCGACTTGCCGCAGCCCGACTCGCCGACGATGCCGAGGGTCTCGCCCCGGCCCAGGTGGAAGTCGACGCCGTCGACCGCCCTGACCGCGCCGATCTGCTTCTGGAAGACGATGCCCCGGGTCAGCGGATAGTGCTTGACGAGGCCGCCGACCTCCAGGACGGGCTCAGTGGTCGCGGTCATCCAGGCACTCCCTCCAGAAGTGGCAGGCGCTGCCGCGCTCCGCGGAGACGGGGTACAGCGGCGGCTCGTCGGTGCGGCAGACGTCCCGTGCCATCGGGCAGCGGGGATGGAAGGCGCAGCCGGGCGGGATGTGCGTCAGGCTGGGCGGCAGGCCCTTGATGGCGTACAGCTCCTTGCCCTTGAGGTCCAGGCGCGGGACGGAGTCCAGCAGGCCGCGGGTGTAGGGGTGCGCGGGCGCCTTGTAGATGTCGTGCACGGGGGCCGACTCCACGATCCGGCCCGCGTACATGACCGCGATGCGGTCGGCCACGTCCGCGACGACCCCCAGGTCGTGGGTGATCAGGATCAGGCCCATCCGGTACTCGCGCCGCAGCTCGGCCAGCAGCTCCATGACCTGGGCCTGCACGGTGACGTCCAGGGCGGTGGTGGGCTCGTCGGCGATGATGAGCGCGGGCTCCAGGGCCAGCGCCATGGCGATCATGATGCGCTGGCGCATGCCGCCGGAGAACTGGTGCGGGTAGTCCCGCACCCGCTGCGCGGCGGCCGGGATGCGCACCCGGTCCATCAGCTCGACCGCCCCGGCCCGGGCGTCCTTCTTCGACATGCCCCGGTGCACCACGAACATCTCGCCGAGCTGGTCGCCCACGCTGAGCACGGGGTTGAGGGCGGACAGGGCGTCCTGGAAGATCATCGCCATCTCCGAGCCCCGGACGGCGCGCCGCTCCTCCTCCTTCAGCGGCAGCAGGTCCCGGCCCTGGAAGAGGATCTCCCCGCCCGTGATCCTGCCCGGGGGCGTGTCGAGGATGCCCATCACGGCCTGCGCGGTCACCGACTTCCCCGAGCCGGACTCGCCGAGCACCGCCAGGGTCTCCCCGGCGTCGACGGCGTACGACACCCCGTTGACGGCCTTGGCGACCCCGTCCCGGGTCCGGAACTCCACGTGCAGGTCGCGCACTTCGAGCAGCATGCGGCCGGTCACCTCAGCTTCGGGTCGAGGGCGTCGCGCACCGCGTCGCCGAGCATGATGAACGCCAGGACCGTGACGGCGAGGGCGCCCGCGGGCCACAGCAGCGCGTGCGGGGCGTTGCGGACGTAGGGCGAGGCGGCGGAGATGTCGATGCCCCAGGAGACGCTGGGCGGCTTGAGGCCGACGCCGAGGTAGGACAGGGTCGCCTCCAGCGCGATGTACGTGCCGAGCGCGATGGTCGCGACGACGATCACCGGGGCGACGGCGTTCGGGGCGATGTGCCGCAGCAGGATCCGGGAGTGGGAGGCGCCGAGGGCGCGGGCCGCCTGGACGTAGTCGTTCTGCTGGACGGTGATGACCGAGCCGCGCGCGATGCGGGAGATCTGCGGCCAGCCCAGCAGCACCATGAACCCGATGACCGGCCAGACCGTGTTGCTGGTGACGACGGACAGCAGGACCAGACCGCCGAGGACGACCGGGATGGCGAAGAAGATGTCGGTGCCGCGGGAGAGCACCGAGTCCCACACTCCGCCGAAGAACCCGGCCAGGGCGCCCAGCACCGACCCGAGCAGCGCGACCCCGAGCGTGGCGCAGACGCCGACCGTGACGGACGTACGGGCGCCGTACACGGTCCGGGTGTAGACGTTGCAGCCCTGGCCGTCGTACCCGAAGGGGGCGCCGGGGCCGGGACCGTCCTGGGCCTTGGCCAGGTCGCAGCTCAGGGGGCTGCCGGGGGCGATCGCCGAGGGCCACAGGGAGATGAAGACCAGGAAGAGGATGACGAGGGCGGAGAGCAGGAAGACCGGGTTGCGGCGCAGTTCCCGCCAGGCGTCGGACCACAGCGAGCGCGGCCGGCCGGTGTCCGCCGCGGCCCCGGCGCCGGGGCCGCCCGGGGCCGGCTCGAGCGTCGTCGCCTCACTGGTCGCGAAATCCATGGCGCCTCCCATGCCGGTTCCGGCGATCGCACCGTCCTGCTCCGGTCGCCGTTCAGGCATAGCGGATCCTCGGGTCGAGTACGGCGTACAGGAGGTCCACCAGCAGGTTGGCGACCAGGAAGACCAGCACGAGCACGGTCACGAAGCCGACGACCGTCTGGGTGTTCTGCCGCAGGATGCCCTGGTAGAGCTGGTAGCCGACGCCGTGGATGTTGAAGATCCGCTCGGTGACGATGGCGCCGCCCATCAGCGCGCCGATGTCGGTGCCGATGAAGGTGACCACGGGGATGAGGGAGTTGCGCAGCAGGTGCCGGGTGATCACCCGGCGCCGGGGCAGCCCCTTGGCGACGGCCGTGCGCACGTAGTCGGCCCGCTTGTTCTCGGCGATGGAGGTGCGGGTCAGCCGGGTGACGTAGGCGAGCGAGACGGAGGCGAGGACCAGGCCGGGCACGATCAGCTCGTCGAAGGACGCGGCCGGGGAGACCGAGGGTTTGATCCAGCCCCACTCGACGCCCAGCAGCAACTGGAGCAGCAGACCGGTGACGAAGGTGGGCACGGCGATGACCACGAGGGTGACGACGAGCACCGAGGTGTCGACGGGCCGGCCGCGCCTCAGCCCCGTGACCACGCCCAGGGCGATGCCGACGACGATCTCGAAGAGGATCGCCACGATCGTCAGCCGGATGGTGACCGGGAACGCCGCCGCCATCAGCTCGGTGACCGGCTGGCCGTTGAACGCCGTCCCGAAGTCCCCGGTGAAGATGTTCACCATGTAGGTCCCGTACTGCTGCAGGATCGGCTTGTCGAGGCCGAACTCCCTCTTGAGCTGGGCCGCCGTCGCCGGGTCGCAGCTCCGTTCGCCGCACAGGCCGGCGACGGGGTCGCCCATGACGTTCACCATCAGGAAGATCAGCGCCGTGGCCCCGATGAACACCGGGACCATCTGCAGCAGCCGCCGCACCACGTAGCGCCCCATGACGGCTCAGCCGACCTTGATCTCGTTGTAGACCGGGACGCTGAAGGGGTTGAGCGCGACGTGGGACAGGCGCGCGGAGTAGCCGGCGCTGCCGTTCTGGTACCACAGCGGGATGGCGGCCATGTTGTCCCGCACCACGCCCTCGGCCTGCTGGAAGAGCGCGACCGAGCGGGCGGTGTCGGTCTCGGCGTTGGCCCGGTCGACGAGCCGGTCGAACTGCTTGTTCGACCACGTGCCGTCGTTGGAGGAGGCTCCCGTGTAGTACAGCGGCTGCAGGAAGTTCTGGATCAACGGGTAGTCCATCTGCCAGCCGGCCCGGAAGGGACCGGGCATCTTGTGCCGCGAGATCTGGTTGCGGAAGTCGGCGAAGGTGCCGATCGGGTTGCCGACGCAGGCCCGGTCGTCGCCGAGGGCGTTGTTGATGGAGTTGCACACGGCGTCCACCCACTGCTTGTGGGAGCCCGAGTCGGCGTTGTAGGTGATCTTCAGCCGTCCGCCGGGGATGCCGCCGCCCTCCCGGATCAGCTTCCTGGCGCCGCCGGGGTCGTAGTCGCAGGCGTGGCCGCACAGGCCGGACTGGTAGCCGCCCTTGGCGCCGAGGACCGGGGAGGTCCAGTCGGTGGCCGGGGTGCGGGTGCCGCGGAAGAGGGTGCGGGTGATCTGCGCGCGGTTGATCGCCATGGACAGGCCCGTGCGCACCTTCCGGGCTCCGGAGGTGTTCCACCTGGGGTCGTAGAACGGGAAGGCGAGGGTCTGCAGGATGCCGGCCGGGGTGTTGATGTAGCGGCCGTCGAGGTCGGTCCGCACGTTCTTGAGCTGGGTGGCGGGCACGTCGTCGACCAGGTCGAGGTTGCCGGCCAGCACGTCGGTGTACGCGGTGTTGTTGTCCGTGTAGACCAGCAGGCTGACGCCCTCGTTGCGGGCCCGGTCCGGGCCCGGGTAGGCGTCCCACTTCTCCAGGGCCATCGCCGAGCCCTTGGTGTACGAACGGACCCGGTACGGCCCGTTGCCGACCGGCTTGCTCACCCAGGCCGCGTGGTCGGTGAAGAACGCCTTCGGGAGCGGGGCGAAGGCGACGTAGCCGAGGGTGTCGGGGAAGCTGGAGAACTTCTGGTTGAGCCGGACGGTGAAGGTCAGCGGGCCGGTGACGCTGAGGCCCGACAGGGTGTCCGCGGTCTGCCGGCCGCTGTCGGGGTGGACCTTGTCGTAGCCCGCGATGTAGCCGAAGAAGTAGGCGTTCTTCTGGTTGTTCCGCAGGCTCGCGCCGTAGTTCCAGGCGTCCACGAAGGACCTCGCGGTCACCTTCTCGCCGTTGGAGAAGGTCCAGCCGTCCCTGACCCGGACCGTGAAGTTCGTGGAGTCCCGGGTCTCGATGCTCTCGGCGAGCATGTCCTTCGCCTGGCCGGTCCTCGGGTCGTACCGCTTCAGGCCCCGGAAGATCATGTCGAGCACCTTGCCGCCCTGCACCTCGTTGGTGTTGGCCGGCTCCAGCGGGTTCTGCGGGTCGCCCCAGGAGGAGGTCAGCACCCCGGCGCCGCCCGCGCCGCCGGCGCCGCCCCCGCAGGCCGTCGCGGCGAGAGCCAGGGCCAGCGCGCCCGCGGCCCGTCGGGCGTGCCCGGTTGGGCGCATCGGCACCTCCTCGTGATACACAATCAGACATATCACGTGAAAAGGCTGATAAAACTCACGCCTCGCGGCGGATTCCCCGATCCGCTTACTGATCGGCGGATCAGCAGGCAGACTCGCGGCATGGTCGATCGCGCATTCGCCGACATGGAACTCGCCTCGCTGTACGACAGGTTGAACGCCTGGGGCCCCGACGACGACTTCTACCTGGGGCTCGTCATGGAGGCGGAGACGGTCCTGGACGTCGGCTGCGGAACCGGCCGGCTGCTGCGCGCCGCCCGGGACGCGGGACACCGGGGCCGGCTCACCGGCCTGGATCCGGCCGCGGCCATGCTCGTACAGGCGCGGCGGGCCGACCCGGCGGGTGAGTGGGTGCTCGGGGACCTCACGACGCACCGCTGGGAGGGGGCGTTCGACCTGGTCGTGATGACCGGTCACGCCTTCCAGGAACTGCTCGGCGACGACGACGTGCGCGCCTGCCTGCGCGGGGTCCGGCGGGCGCTCGCCGAGGGCGGCCGGTTCGTCTTCGAGACGCGGAATCCGGCGGCCCGCGCCTGGGAGCGCTGGACGCCGGAGAAGGTGTACGAGATCCCCGACGGGGACGGCGGCCTCGTGAAGGTGTGGCACGACGCCGAGCCGGCCCCCGTCGGGGACCGGCTCGGTTTCACGGAGACCTACGCGGGCGCGCGGTGGGACCGGCCGCTGGTGTGCCACAGCACCCTGCGGTTCCTCGGCGCCGACGCCCTTGACGGCTTCCTCGGCGAGGCCGGACTGACCGTCGCCGAGCGCTACGGGGACTGGCGGCGGGGGCCACTGACCCCCGCCGGCCCCGAGATCATCACCGTGGCCCGGGCTTCTTAGGCCTCCGGGGTGTCGCTCTCCTCCAGCGCCAGCAGTGCCGGGTCCATGACGATGTCCTCGTCGCGGGCCTCGGTCGTCGGCTCCTCCGGGAAGTGGCAGGCCGTCAGGTGGCCGGCACGGTTGCCGGAGAGCTGCACCAGCGGCGGCTCCTCCGTCGCGCACTTGTCCTGCGCCTTCCAGCACCGGGTGCGGAAGCGGCAGCCGGACGGCGGGTGGATCGGCGAGGGGACGTCGCCGGAGAGCCGGATGCGCTCCCGGTCCGCGGTGTCCCCGTCGACGCCGACCTCCGGCACGGCCGACAGCAGGGCGTGCGTGTAGGGGTGGCGCGGCCGGTTGTAGATCGACTCGCGGTCACCGACCTCGACGATCTTGCCGAGGTACATGACCGCGACGCGCTGCGAGAAGTGCCGCACCACGGCGAGGTCGTGGGCGATGAACAGGAAGGCGATGCCCAGTTCCTTCTGGACCTCCTGGAGCAGGTTCACCACCTGCGCCTGGATGGACACGTCCAGCGCGGAGACCGGCTCGTCCGCCACGATCAGCTTCGGGTTCAGGGCCAGCGCGCGGGCGACGCCGATGCGCTGACGCTGACCGCCGGAGAACTCGTGCGGGAAGCGGTTGTAGTGCTCCGGGTTCAGGCCCACGAGCTCCAGCAGCTCACGGACCTTCTTCTCCCGGCCGCCCTCCGGGTCGATCCCGTTGACCTCCATCGGCGACTTGATGATCGAGCCGACGGTCTGCCGCGGGTTCAGCGAGGAGTACGGGTCCTGGAAGATCATCTGGATCTCGGACCGCACGGGCGCGATCTGCCGGCGCGAGGCGTGCGTGATGTCCTGCCCGGCGTAGGTGATCGAGCCGGCGGTCGGCTCCAGCAGCCGGGTGATCAGCCGGCCCGTCGTCGACTTGCCGCAGCCGGACTCGCCGACCAGGCCGACGCTCTCGCCGACACCGACGGTCAGGTCGATGCCGTCGACGGCCTGCACCGCGCCGACCCGCCGCTTGATCGGGAAGCCGCCGTAGATCGGGAAGTGCTTCGTGAGGCCCTTGACCTCGAGCAGCGCCTCCGCCGGGGTGCCGGAGGTGTCCTGCTGTGCCGGGAGGGTGAGGTTGTCGCTCATGTCTCGGTTCTCCCTAGCGCAGCCGGGGCTGGATCTTGTCGATGAAGATGGTCTGCTTCTGCTCCGCCGTGAGGTGGCACGCGGCGGCACGACCCTCGCCCAGCGGCGGCCGCACCTCCGAGCAGAGGTTGCCCTCCACCTCTTCCCGGAACGCGCAGCGCGGGTGGAAGCGGCATCCGGTGGGCGGGTTGAGCAGCGAGGGCGGGCTGCCGGGGATCGGCGTCAGGTGCTGGTCGAGGTCGCTGTCCAGACGCGGCATCGAGCTGAGCAGGCCCCAGGTGTAGGGGTGCTTCGGCTCGTGCAGCACCTCGCGGACGCTGCCGCGCTCCACGGCCCGGCCCGCGTACATCACCAGCAGGTCGTCGGCCATGTGCGAGATGACGCCGAGGTCGTGGGTGATGAAGATGATCGCGGAGCCGAACTCCTGCTGGAGGTCCTTCAGCAGGTCGAGGATCTGCGCCTGCACCGTCACGTCGAGCGCGGTGGTCGGCTCATCGGCGATCAGCAGCTCGGGGTCGCACATCAGCGCCATGGCGATCATGGCGCGCTGGCGCATACCGCCGGAGAACTGGTGCGGGTAGTCGTCGAAGCGGACCTTCGGCTGCGGGATGCCGACCTTCTCCAGCATCTGGATGGCCCGGTCCTTGGCCTCCTTCTTGGAGGCGCCGCGGTGCTTCATGAACGGCTCGGACAGCTGGCGGCCCACCGTGTAGAACGGCGACAGCGCGGTCAGCGGGTCCTGGAAGATCATCGCCATCTTGTTGCCGCGGAGCCGCTCGAGCTCCCGCTCACCGGCGGTGACGAGTTCCTTGCCGTCGAGGACGATCTCGCCGTCGACCTGGGAGGTCCGCGGGTTGTGCAGGCCCAGGATCGTCAGGTTGGTGACGGACTTGCCGGAGCCGGACTCGCCGACGATGCCCAGGGTCTTGCCGCGCTCGACGTCGAAGGAGAGGCCGTCGACCGCCTTGACGATGCCGTCCTCGGTGGAGAACTGCACCTTCAGATCGCGCACCGAGAGGAAGCTCTCCGGACCGGTCGGGGCCGACGCGTCCTCGGTCTTGGTCAGTGTGGTCACGGTGGTTCGTTCTTCCTAGGAGAGCCGGACGCGCGGGTCGATCCAGGCGTACGCGATGTCGGTGAGGATGTTGAAGATCAGGATGAAGAAGGCACCGAACAGCATGACGCCCATGGTCATGGGGAGGTCCTTGTGGATCGCGCCGTCCACGGCCAGGCGACCGATGCCCTGCAGGGAGAAGGTCAGCTCGGTGACGACGGCGCCGCCGAGCATGCTGCTCAGGTCGATGCCGAGGACGGTGACGATCGGGATGAGCGCGCCACGCCAGGCGTAGCGGAAGAAGACGTACTTGCGCGACATGCCCTTGGCGCGGGCGGTGCGCACGTGCTCCTCGGCGAGCTGCTCGATCATCGAGGAGCGCGCCATACGGGTGTACTGCGCGGTGAAGATCGTGGCCATCACCAGGGTCGGCAGCAGCATGCCGGTGAACCAGCCCCAGGGGTCCTGGGTGATGGGGACGTACGCGGGGTTCTCCATCCAGCCCGTGCTGTAGACGAAGATCCACAGGACGATCGGGCCGAGCAGGTAGATCTGGAACGAGCTGAGCACCATCGAGGCGCCGGTGGCGACCTTGTCGACCACGGAGCCGCGCTTGTACGCGGCGATCATGCCGGCTCCCACGCCGACCACGAGGAAGACGACCGCACCGCCGGCGGTCAGCGTGAGCGTGGTCGGGAAGCGGTCCAGGATCGTCGACCAGACCATCTCGCCCGAGTAGAACGACTGGCCGAGGCACGGAGCGTCGCAGTGGCCGGCCGGGAAGTCACGGCCGGTGAAGATGCCCGACATGAAGTCCCAGAACTGCTGGGCGATCGGGAGGTTGAGACCGAGGGCCTGGCGGATGTCCTCCAGCCGCTGGGGAGAGCAGTCCTTGCCACAGGCCAGGGAGGCGTAATCGGACGGCGCGGCTACGAAGAGGAAGAACGTGACGGCGCCGATGAGGAACAGGGTGACCAGGGCACCGACCGTGCGCCGGAGGATGAACTGAAGCATGGCGGGAGGGCTGCTCTCTGCGGAGACGAGTGGGAGGTTTCACGGAGGTGCGGGGACGCGCTCCGCCTGGTGCGCGTCCCCGCGTTCAGCCGTAGAGAGTTACGACTTCTTCAGGAACAGGTGGTTGATGTCGAGGAGGCTCGACACCGAGCTGTAGCGGGTACCGCCCACGTTCGAGCCCGAGAGCTGGAACTGCTTGGTGTACCACAGCGGAGCCGCCGGCACGACCTTCTCCAGCAGGTAGTGCTGCGCCTCCTTCCAGGTGGCCGCGGCCTGCTCGGGCTTCTCGTTGAGCGCCTTCTTGATCAGCGCCTGCACCTTCGGGTCGTTCACGTGCGAGTAGTTCGACGCACCGTCGGCGACCTGGTCACCGTCGTAGATCGGGGTGACGACCGTCGACGGCGACGGCCAGTCCTGGCCCCAGCCGGTGATGTACATGTCGTACGGGTTCTTCAGCTTGCCGATCTGCTCGTAGAAGCTCGCGGCGTCGACCTCCTTGGAGACGACGTTGAAGCCCACCTTGGTCAGCGCGTCCTCGATGGCGACCTTGCGCTTCTGGCCGTTCTCGCTGTTCGGGTAGGCGAAGACGACCTTCTTCTCGGCGGCCGGGACGCCCTTCAGCATCTCCTGGGCCTTCGCGATGTTGCCCTGCTGCGTCTTCAGACGGCCGTAGGGGTCGTACTTGGCCTCGTAGCCCGGCAGCGTCGGGGCGAAGTAGTTCGGGGCCACGTCGCCGCCGTAGACACCACCCTCACCGGCGATGAGCGACTTGGAGTTCACCGCGTAGGCGATGGCCTGGCGGACCTTCAGGTCCTTCACGCGGTCCAGGTTGAACGTCAGCTGCATGACGTAGGGCTGGTAGCCCTTGACCGTGCGCTTGTTGACGGACGGCGTCTTGATGACGTCCTGGATCTGCGTGGCCTCGACGCCGCCGGTGAACTGGATGGCGTTCTTGTCGTTGCCCTGGTCGGCGATCAGACGCTTGGTCTGGGTCGACTCGGTGACGCCGAACTGGAAGTTGAAGCCGTCCACGTACTGGTGACGCACGGAGTCGGTCTTCGGGTCCCAGTTGGTGTTCTTGACGAGCACCAGGGACTTGCCGTTCTTGTACGTCTGGACCTTGTACGGACCGGTGGCGACCGGGGCCGAGTCGTACTTCTCCTTCGTGTCGTCCTTGGCCGGGACGATCGCGTAGCCGGCCATGGCCAGGGTCTGCGGCAGGTCCTGGCGCGGCGTGTCGAAGTGGAAGACGACGGTCTTGTCGTCCGGGGTGTCCAGGACGGACTTCGGCAGGTGCTTGCCGTCGAAGCCGCCCTTGGGCAGCGCGTCGCGGTACTTGGCGCCGCTCAGCCAGGTCTGCAGGTAGGTCGGGCCGTCGAAGATGAACTTCGCGTACAGGCGCTCGACGGAGTGGCGGACGTCGGCGGACGTGATGGCGTTGCCCTTCGCGTCCTTGATGCCGTCCTTGAGGGTGAACGTCCAGGTCTTGCCGCCGTCGGAGGACTTGCCCGAGTCGGTCGCGAGGTCACCCACGACCGAGACGTTGCCCTTGTCGTCCTCCTTGAACTGGGTCAGGCGGCGGAAGAGCAGGTTGGCGACCTGGCCGGCGTCGGAGACGTAGATCTGGCCCGGGTCCAGGTGCGAGAGGCCCGCCTCCTGGTACACCGTGATGGTGCCGCCGCTCTGGGCGCCGGCTATGTCCTCGGCCGGACCGGTGGAGCCGGCGGCGTCGGCGTAGGTGACCGCCTTCGACTGGACCGAGGCTTCCTGCTGGTCCTTCTTGGAGTCCGCGCCGGAGTTGGAGCCCTTGTTCTCGGAGCATCCGGTGAGCACGAGGGAGCCGGCCGCGAGGGCGACGACGATGGCCTGCGCTCTGCGCGAGCTGAACGACTTCATGAGGCGAATGCACCTACCTGTCGGTTGATATTCCTGAGTACTGCCTGACGCGGCTGGTAGGCCGACTCCGGGGGTGGCAGTCATCCCCCCACAAGTGGACGATCTACCGCCCGGACTTGGGGTCGAACGCGTCCCGTACCGAGTCTCCGAGGAGGTTGAAGGCAAGGACGAAGATCACCAAGGCGAGACCGGGGAAGAAGAGGAACGCCGGGTCCTGCTCGGTGTACTTGGCACCGTTGGCGAACAGCTTCCCCCAGTCCGGGGTCGGCTCGACGAAGCCGACACCGGCGAAGGACAGGAACGCGATGGTGAGGATGGTGCTGGGCAGCGTGTACGTGAACTGCACCAGGATGGGCGTCACCACGTTCGGCAGGATCTCCTTGCGGACGATCCGCCAGGGCGAGGCGCCGGAGACCTTGGCGGCCTCGACGAACTCACGCTCGCGCAGGGACAGCACGGTCGAGCGCACCAGACGGGCCATGCCCATCCAGCCGAGGAGCCAGAGGACGATGAGCATCGCCAGGGCACGCAGGTACGTGGGCGTCGACTCGCGCGGGTCCACGAAGAACGCGGTCACCACGGGCATGAAGGCGATGAAGAACAGCTGCTGCGGGAAGGCGAGGAAGAAGTCGGTGACGCGGCCGATCCAGTAGTCGGTCTTGCCGCCGAAGTAACCGCCGACGAGACCGAGGATGACACCCGTGACCATCATCAGGACCGTGATGCCCAGCGCCATGAACAGCGAGGTGCGCATGCCGTAGACCAGCATCGCGAACACGTCGCGGCCGTACTGCGGCTCCACGCCGAACCAGTGCGAACCGGACAGGCCGCCGAAGTAGCCGAGCGGCAGACCGAAGTCGTCGAGGACCGGGCTGTCCTGGTACGTCGGGTCCTGCCCGTACAGGGTGTAGGGATCCGTCCCGCTGAGCTTCGTCAGCAGCGGCGCGGCCAGGCCGACGACGAAGAACAAAATCACTATCGCCGCACAGATGACACCGGTACGGTCACGCTTGAAGCGCTGCCACATCAACTGACCGGGAGAGCGACCCTCGAGCGTGGTCTCGCCCTTCACGGGCGCAGGAGCCGGCTCGAGTTCGGGCTCCAGGGCAACCGACGGCCCGGAGCCTTCAGCCTTGGCAGGACTGGACATGTGAGTTCTTCCCCCGGGGGGTTGGAGAGCTGAGCGCAGCGCAGATACCGGAGAGTTCTGCGGTTTGGGGGAACTTTCGCCAATGCGTTCAACGCGCGTCAAGGGCGGAAGACATAGGGATCTCCCTACCGTCAATATTTTGAGCAAAAATTGCAGAGATCGACACCTGTGCGCGCTTGACACGACCAAAGGGTTCTCGGCAAATCGGACAGCTCGTGACTTTTTTTTCGTTACATGTCCGAAACTTGACGCGCTTGTCCCCGCTATCCGAACACTTGTCACCGGTGCCCGTCCGGGCGAACCGGTCGCCGAACCGCTCCCCGCGCGGAGTGCCGCCATTCATGCCGAAAGCCCGGCCCTCCGGAAGGCGGAGGGCCGGGTTCTGTGGGCTCGGGGCGCCGGCGTCAGCCGTGCTTGGCGCGGCTCGCGGCGCGGGCGCGCTCGCGGGCGTCCAGGTTCACCTTGCGGATGCGAACCGCCTCCGGGGTCACCTCGACGCACTCGTCGTCGCGGCAGAACTCCAGGGACTGCTCCAGGGAGAGCTTGCGGGGCGGCACGATCGCCTCGAACGAGTCGGCCGACGAGGACCGCATGTTCGTGAGCTTCTTCTCCTTGGTGATGTTCACGTCCATGTCGTCGGAGCGCGAGTTCTCACCGACGATCATGCCCTCGTACACCTCGGTGCCCGGGTCCACGAAGAGCACGCCGCGCTCCTGGAGGTTCGTCATCGCGAAGGCGGTGACGGCGCCGGAGCGGTCGGCGACCAGGGAGCCGTTGTTGCGGGTCGTCAGGGTGCCGAACCAGGGCTCGAAGCCCTCGTGGATGGAGTGGCCGATGCCCGTGCCGCGGGTCTGCGTGAGGAACTCGGTACGGAAGCCGATGAGACCGCGGGACGGCACGACGAACTCCATGCGGACCCAGCCCGAGCCGTGGTTGGACATGTTGTCCATCCGGCCCTTGCGCACGCCCATGAGCTGCGTGACGGCGCCCATGTGCTCCTCGGGCACGTCGATCGTCATGCGCTCGACCGGCTCGTAGGTCTTGCCGTCGACGTCCTTGGTGACGACCTGCGGCTTGCCGACGGTCAGCTCGTAGCCCTCGCGGCGCATCTGCTCGACCAGGATGGCGAGCGCCAGCTCACCGCGGCCCTGGACCTCCCAGGCGTCCGGACGCTCGGTGTCCAGCACGCGCAGCGAGACGTTGCCGATCAGCTCGCGGTCCAGGCGGTCCTTCACCTGGCGGGCGGTGACCTTGCGGTCCTTGACGGCCGCCTTCGCGTCGGCGCCCTTGCCGGTGCCGCCCCGGCCGACCAGCGGCGAGGTGTTGGTGCCGATCGTCATCGAGATCGCGGGCTCGTCCACCGTGATCAGCGGCAGCGGGACCGGGTTCTCGGTGTCGGCCAGCGTCTCGCCGATCATGATGTCCGGGATGCCGGCGACGGCGCAGATGTCACCGGGGCCGGCCACCTCGGCGGGCTTGCGGGTGAGCGCCTCGGTCATCATCAGCTCGGAGATGCGCACGTTGCTGATGGAGCCGTCGCGCTTGATCCACGCGACGGTCTGGCCCTTGCGCAGCTCGCCCTGCTCGACGCGGAGCAGCGCGATACGGCCGAGGAAGTTGTCGGCGTCGAGGTTGGTGACGTGGGCCTGGAGCGGGGCGGCCTCGTCGTAGGTGGGGGCCGGGATGTGCTCCAGGATCGTCGAGAAGAACGGCTCCAGGCTGTCGCTGTCGGCCGGGACCGTGCCGTCGTCCGGCTTGGTCAGCGAGGCGACGCCGTCACGGCCGCAGGCGTAGACGATCGGGAACTCGATCTGGTCCTCGTCCGCGTCCAGGTCGAGGAACAGGTCGTACGTCTCGTTGACGACCTCGTCGATCCGGGAGTCCGGGCGGTCCGTCTTGTTGATGCACAGGATGACGGGCAGGCGCTGCTGGAGGGCCTTGCGCAGCACGAAGCGGGTCTGCGGCAGCGGGCCCTCGGAGGCGTCGACGAGGAGCACCACGCCGTCGACCATCGACAGACCGCGCTCGACCTCGCCGCCGAAGTCGGCGTGGCCGGGGGTGTCGATGATGTTGATCGTGATCGGGTCCCCACCGTCCTTGGGGTGGTACTTCACCGCCGTGTTCTTGGCGAGGATCGTGATGCCCTTCTCACGCTCCAGGTCGTTCGAGTCCATGACCCGGTCGTCCACCTGGTCGAGCTGGTGGGCGGCGAACGCGCCGGCCTGCTTCAGCATGCCGTCGACGATGGTGGTCTTGCCGTGGTCGACGTGGGCGACGATGGCGACGTTACGGATGTCGTGGCGCGTGGCCATATTGCGGCGTACTCCCGGAGTATGAGGATTGCCCTGCGCGGACGTCTTGCTGATGCGCGGGCCCTGCCGGGCTGGACACGCCACGGCCTCACCCCATGGTACGTGGCCCTGCGGGTGACGGCCTCCGCAGGGCCACGGGGCCAGGTGCCGGACGGCCCGTGTTCACGTTCCGGACGGGCTCCGGTCCACCCGCCGGACAGCCGGGATCCTCACTTCGTGGCGGTCGGGCCGGGTGCGATCTTCGCGCCCTTCTTCAGGAAACCCATGTCCTCGTAGACCGGCGTCCGGAAGCCGAACGCGCCCGCGTTGACCACGTCCTTGCGCACGCCGACCAGCTCGGGCCGCTGGTAGAGCGGGATGGAGGCGGCCGCGGCCCAGATGCGGGAGTCCGCCTTGCGGATCAGGTCGCGCGCCTCGTCCTCGTCCAGCGTCGACGCGGCCTGGTCGAAGAGCTGGTCGACCTGGTCGGTGCCGACCCGGGTGTAGTTCTGTTCGATGTTCACCGAGCCGTCGGCGGCCGGGATCGGCTTGCCGTAGATCGGCCGGGCGTCGGTGGCGGGGAAGGCGGAGGAGGGCCACGAGTACAGGGCCAGGTCGTAGTCGCCGGAGGCGATGTGGTCCTTGAAGTAGCTCTCGTCGGAGACCTTGGTGATCGTCGTGCGGATGCCGACCTTCGTCAGCATCGCCGAGATCCGGGCGGCCACGGTGTCCAGCGTCTGGGACCCCGGTCCTGAGGGAAGCACGAAGCGCAGGTCGAGCGCCTTGCCGTCCTTCGCCAGCGGCGCGGTCACGGCGCCGGCCGGGGCGGCGGTGCCCCGCGGGGCGTAGGCGCCCGGGGCGCCGCCCTGCTTCAGGTCCTTGCCGGAGTACTGCCGGCCGTCCTGGGCGAGGTGCTTGCCGCCCTCGTCGCTCTTCTCCCGGCGCTCCTCGGCCGACTCCTGCTGGTCGGCCTTGTCGTCGTCCTCGCCGACGATGTACTCGCCGTCCTTGCCGCCGTCGGACTTCTTCTCCTGGTCGCCCTTGCCGCGCTCGGCGCCGGCCGCCTTCTCACCCTGCTTCCGCTCCTTCACCGGCCCGCCGGCCACCCAGCCGGCGTCGGTGAGCAGCGCCTGCGCCTCCTTGACGTCCGGGCCGCCCAGGGCGCCGCTGCCGTCGGCGTAGGCGTCCTGCCCGGACAGGGCGAGGTGGCTGCCGACCGGCACGGCGGGCAGGCCGAGCGGGGTCAGCACGACCTTGGCCAGTTCCTCGCGGTCCAGGGCCCGCGCGACGGCCCGGCGGACCCGCTCGTCGGCGAGCATGCCCCCGGCGCCGTTGAGGGCGAGCTGGGTGTAGGCGGGCTCGAGCGACTTGCGGACGCCGAAGGCGCGCAGTTCCTGCTGCTGCTCCAGGTACCGGGTGATCGCCTTGCGCAGCTTCTTCCTGCCGGCCTTCACCTGCTCGGCGTCGAAGCCGTGCGCGAGCGCCCAGGACCGCAGCCTGCTCGCGCTGGTCCTGCCGCCACCCTGCAGCGGGGAGCCGGCCGCGCCGCCGGCCGCCTTGATGCGCTCGGCGTCGGCGGCGTCGATGTCGGCGATCTGCACGGTCCCGTCGGCGAGCGCGGACACCCGCTTGTCGCGGTCCACCGCGTGCAGCACCAGCTCGTTCAGCTTGGCGGGGCTGCCCCACCAGCGCGGGTTGCGGGTGAGGACGACGTCCTTCTCGGCGGTGTCGACCTTCTCCACCTTGAACGGGCCCGCGGTGACGTTCAGCTTCCGGCGGGCGCCGTCGTTGAAGGCGTCCGGGGTGCCCATGACGTCCTTCGGGTACAGCGGGGAGAACAGCGACTTCCAGTCGGCGTAGGGCCGGGAGAAGGTGACCCTGACCTGGAGGTCGCCGGAGCCGCGCTCGATCTTCTCGATGCGGTCGTAGCCAGCGTTGCGGGCGGTCCAGTAGGCGCTGTCCTTGCCGGACAGGGCGCGCCACTGGGCGGCGAAGTCGGCGGCGCCGATCTCCCGGCCGTCGCTCCACACCGCCTGCTGGTTCAGCTTGTACAGCACGACCTGGCGCGGCTCGGTCTCGATGACCTTGGCGGACTCCAGGTAGGCGGGGTTCACCTGCGGTCGGCCGTTCGCGTCGGACCGGAACATCGACGGCAGCACCGCCTGCGCGACGCGGCTGGTGCCCGCGTCGGCGTCGGCCTGGTAGGTGTTCAGGGTCTCCGGCACGGCGTCCACGGCCCACTTCAGCGTTCCGCCCTCGGCGACCTTGTCACGGGCGACCAGGCCGATGTCCGGTCCGGCCAGCGGGCGGCTCGCCTCCTCGTCGGAGCCGCAGCCGGCCAGGAGCGGCACCGCGAGGGCGCCCGCGGTGAGCAAGGCGGCCGGGCGCAGGACCGCGCGCAGGCCGACGCCGTGGTGGGACATCTCTGCTACCTCCGGGAAGCCGCGGGCGTTATGATCACTTTTGGCGGTATATGGAGCTGATCAGATCTATGCACCCACTGAAGAGGAAAGGATCCGGCAACAGCGGGCGACACGTCGGCAACGCACACGAACCCCACCCGTGCGGCGCAACACACCGAAAGTGCATCCGTACGCCTCGGCCAATCGGTGCACATCTCTTCACAGCACCAGGTGTGACGCGCAACACTCCAAGGCGCATGAACGTCGCCGCCCAAGGCCCGCAGACCCGCGGAAGTGAGGGCAAGTCATGTCCGTGCACGACGAACTGACATCCGTCCAGCGCTGCCTGGACGACCTGCACCGGTCGATCGGACGCCTGGAGCAGCAGCTCGGCAGCGGTGGCCTGGAGATGCGCCGGGTCCGGATGGACGCCGACCATCTGCGCGACAGCCTGCGGCTGCTGCGCGAGGCGGCGAACCACCCGGCCGCCGCCAACCGGCCCGACCTCGTCACCATCTCCGACACGCCGTACGACATCAGCCTGTGGACGGACTCGGACGACGAGGGTCTGGGCGCCCGCGACCGGCACGCTCCCTGAACCCCGAACCGACCGGAGTCCCGTCTTGGCTACTGGTACGGAATCCCAACCGGACAGCGGCGGCGTGCGCGGCGGCACGCGCGCCGCGATCGCCGCACCGCATCTGCGGACCGACCGCTGGTGGCTGGCGCCCGCCGTCACCGCGGCCGGTCTGCTCGCGTTCGTCGTCTACTCGACCTGGCGGGCGTTCTCCAACGCGCACTACTACGCGGCGCCGTACGTCTCCCCGTTCTACTCGCCCTGCCTGGCGGAGAACTGCCGCACCATGCGCGCCGGACCGAACGCGGACCTCTTCGGGAGCTGGTGGGGCGTCTCGCCGGCGATCATCATCCTGATCTTCCCGCTCGGGTTCCGCCTGACCTGCTACTACTACCGCAAGGCGTACTACCGCAGCTTCTGGGCGTCCCCGCCCGCCTGCGCGGTGGCCGAGCCGCACCGCGGGTACACCGGCGAGACCCGCTTCCCGCTGATCCTGCAGAACGTCCACCGCTACTTCTTCTACGCCGCCCTGCTGGTCGCCGGTGTGCTGACCTACGACACCGTGCTGTCCTTCCGGGACACGCACTACCGCTGGGGGCACATGGGCCTCGGCACCCTGGTCTTCCTGGCCAACATCGTGCTGATCTGGGCGTACACGATCTCCTGCCACTCCTGCCGGCACATCGTCGGCGGCAAGCTCAAGCACTTCTCGCGGCACCCCGTGCGCTACAAGGCGTGGCAGGTCGTCGGGCGGCTGAACGCCCACCACATGCTGCTCGCGTGGACGTCCCTGGTGAGCGTGGCGCTCGCCGACTTCTACGTCTACCTCGTCGCGTCCGGCGTCTTCGACGATCCGCGCTTCTTCTAGTGACTCCAGTGAGGGACTGATTGATGTCCGTGGTCGACCGGCAGGAGTGGGACGTCGTCGTGGTCGGTGCCGGCGGCGCCGGGCTGCGCGCCGCGATCGAGGCACGCGAGCGGGGCGCCCGTACGGCGGTGATCTGCAAGTCGCTGTTCGGCAAGGCGCACACGGTGATGGCCGAGGGCGGCATCGCGGCGGCGATGGCCAACGCCAACGAGCACGACACCTGGCAGACCCACTTCCGCGACACGATGCGCGGCGGCAAGTTCCTCAACCAGTGGCGGATGGCCGAGCTGCACGCCCGGGAGGCGCCGGACCGGGTGTGGGAGCTGGAGACCTGGGGCGCGTTGTTCGACCGGACCAAGGACGGCCGGATCTCGCAGCGCAACTTCGGCGGCCACGAGTACCCGCGCCTCGCGCACGTCGGCGACCGTACGGGCCTGGAGCTGATCCGCACCCTCCAGCAGAGGATCGTCTCGCTGCAGCAGGAGGACGCCCGCGAGTCCGGGGACCCCGAGTCGCGGCTGAAGGTGTTCCAGGAGTGCACGGTCACCCGGATCCTCAAGGACGGCGACCAGGTCGGCGGCGTCTTCGGCTACGAGCGCGAGACCGGGCGGTTCTTCGTCCTGGAGGCCCCGGCCGTGGTCGTCGCGACCGGCGGGATCGGCAAGTCGTTCAAGGTCACCTCCAACTCGTGGGAGTACACCGGCGACGGGCACGCCCTCGCGCTGCTGGCCGGGGCGCCGCTGCTGAACATGGAGTTCGTGCAGTTCCACCCGACGGGCATGGTCTGGCCGCCGTCGGTCAAGGGCATCCTCGTCACCGAGTCGGTGCGCGGCGACGGCGGCGTGCTGCGCAACTCCGAGAACAAGCGGTTCATGTTCGACTACGTCCCGGACGTGTTCAAGGAGAAGTACGCCGAGTCGGAGGAGGAGGCCGACCGGTGGTACGACGACCCCGAGCACAACCGCCGGCCTCCCGAGCTGCTGCCCCGCGACGAGGTGGCCCGGGCGATCAACTCCGAGGTGAAGGAGGGCCGCGGCTCGCCGCACGGCGGGGTCTTCCTGGACGTGTCCACCCGGATGCCCGCCGAGGTCGTCCGGCGCCGGCTGCCGTCGATGTACCACCAGTTCAAGGAGCTGGCGGACGTCGACATCACCGCGGAGGCGATGGAGGTCGGACCGACCTGCCACTACGTGATGGGCGGCATCGCCGTCGACTCCGACACGGCGGCGGCGCGCGGGGTGCCGGGGCTGTTCGCGGCCGGTGAGGTCGCCGGCGGCATGCACGGCTCCAACCGGCTCGGCGGCAACTCGCTCTCCGACCTGCTGGTGTTCGGGCGCCGGGCCGGCTGGCACGCGGCCGAGCACGCGCAGGCGCTGGCGGACCGGCGCCCGCGGGTCGACGAGGCCCAGGTCAACACGGCGTCCGCGGAGGCCCTGCGCCCGTTCTCCGCGCGGACGGAAGGCGAGGCGGGCCCGCCGGAGAACCCGTACACCCTGCACCAGGAGCTCCAGCAGACGATGAACGACCTGGTCGGCATCATCCGCCGCGAGGGCGAGATGGAGCAGGCCCTGCACAAGCTGGCCGAGCTGCGGGTACGGGCCCGGCAGGCCGGCGTCGAGGGGCACCGCCAGTTCAACCCGGGCTGGCACCTGGCCCTCGACCTCAGGAACATGCTGCTGGTCAGCGAGTGCGTGGCGCGCGCCGCGCTGGAGCGCACCGAGTCGCGCGGCGGGCACACCCGCGAGGACCACCCCGCGATGGACCGCTCCTGGCGCAACGTGAACCTGCTGTGCGCGCTCGCCGACCCCGGCGGCACCCTCACCGGCAGTGATCCCGCCCGGGGCCAGATCCGGCTCACCCGGGAGACCACCGAACCCGTCCGCCCGGACCTGCTCGCCCTCTTCGAGAAGGAGGAGCTGGTCAAGTACCTCGCCGAAGAGGAGCTGTACGAGTGAGCAGCTACGAGGCCCGCTTCAAGGTGTGGCGGGGCGATGTGAGCGGCGGTGACCTGGCGGACTTCACGGTCGAGGTCAACGACGGCGAGGTGGTGCTCGACATCGTGCACCGCCTCCAGGCCACCCAGGCCCCGGATCTCGCGGTGCGCTGGAACTGCAAGGCGGGCAAGTGCGGTTCGTGCTCGGCGGAGATCAACGGCCGGCCCCGGCTGATGTGCATGACCCGGATGTCGGTCTTCGACCGGGACGAGACGGTCACCATCACCCCGCTGCGGGCCTTCCCGGTGGTCCGGGACCTGGTGACGGACGTCGGCTACAACTACCGCAAGGCCAGGGAGGTCCCGGCGTTCGTGCCGCCGGCCGGTCTCGGCCCGGGCGAGTACCGCATGTCGCAGGAGGACGTGGAGCGCTCGCAGGAGTTCCGCAAGTGCATCGAGTGCTTCCTGTGCCAGGACGTCTGCCACGTGGTGCGCGACCACGAGGAGAACAAGGGGGCGTACGCCGGTCCGCGTTTCCTGATGCGCATCGCGGAGCTGGACATGCACCCGCTGGACGCGGCCGCCGAGCAGGGCCTGGACCGCAGTCGCGCGGCCCAGGACGAGCACGGCCTCGGCTACTGCAACATCACCAAGTGCTGCACGGAGGTCTGCCCGGAGGGCATCCGGATCACGGACAACGCCCTGATCCCGTTGAAGGAACGCGCCGTCGACCGCAAGTACGACCCCCTGGTGTGGCTGGGCTCGAAGATCAGGAGACGGACTCCGTAGCGGGCGGCACGGGGGTGCGGCCGGGGCGCTGCGCGAGCATCTGGATGCCGAGGCTGCCCATGAACACGACCCAGGCGACGAGCGGGAGCACGTCGAACCGCGCGGGGAACACGCCGAGGAACATCCACAGGGACGCCGCGGCCGCTCCGAGCAGCTGGCCGTACCCGTGCAGTTTCGGCCGCAGGACCCGTCGGCGGCCGAAGGGCGCCACCCAGCCGGTCGTCACGGCCGCGAGCCCGGAGGCGGCCATCAGTGCCACGGCCAGCGCGCCCGCGATCACCAGGAACGTGTTCATGCGCTGAGCATGACACGCACCCGGGACCGGGGCACTACCCCCGCACCCATCCCTTCCGGTACGCGGTCCAGTCGTCCTCGGTGGCCGCGAAGTCGACGTAGAGGGCGACGCCGAAGCGGGTGCGGCCGGCGTCGGTGCGGGACAGGCCGAGGCGGACGCCGCGGACGGCGGCGGTGGCGGTCTCGGCGTGGTTCCAGTGGCCGAAGCGGTTCTCGTGGTAGAAGGGCAGGCCCATGAGGAGGTCGGTCGTCCTGGGCGTGACCTCCAGGGCGAGGCTGGTCTGCTGGGCCACGTAGCCGCCGTACAGGCTCTGCAGGGGCTGCATGGTGTCGTACGACATCACGGCGATCTGGTCCACGCGGCGGGCCACCTGCCCGAAGTAGGCCTGCGACCACCACTTGGGGTGGCCGGTGGTCGTGCCCCAGAAGGAGTGGAACCCGGGCACCGGGTCGATCTGGTGGGCGGCGACGGAGAGCAGGGCGTGGTGGGCGCGGGTGAGGGCGCGCAGGTCGTCGAGGAGGGAGAGGTAGTCGCGGTCGCCGGAGTGGAGGGGCTCCAGGTCGAAGTGGGCGCCCTCGAAGCCGGCGGCGAGGACGCCGCGGGCCGACTCGACGATCGCCTCGCGGGTGGCGGCGCGCTCCAGGCGCATGCCGTCGGGACCCTCACTGGCCAGCACGTCGCCGAGCCAGGCCTGGACCCGGACGCCGGGCAGCTCCCGGTGCACGGCCGCGGTGAGCCAACCCGCCCTCCTGTATGCCGACTTCGGCAGCGTGCCGTCGTGCTCCAGGGGTCCGGCGTGGACGTACAGGTCGCGGATGCCGGTGCCACGGAGGCGATCGGCGAGGGCCTTCACGTCCGTGTCGGTCTTGCGGCCGTCCACCCAGGCGTGGCCCAGCCAGAGGGCGTCCTTGTGACGGGTGAGGGCGCCGGGGGCCGGAGTGCCGTTGTAGTTGAGGCGCAGTGCCGTCTCGGCGGTGAGCAGGGGCAGGGTCAGGACCAGGAGGACGGCGAGCAGGACACGGCGCAGCCGGCGCCGTCCGGGCTTCCCGCCGTGGGTGGGGGCGGGCTGCTCGTCGGCGTCGGTGGGTGCGGGGTGCTCATCGGCGGCTGCGGGGGTGGGCTGTTCGTCGGGGGCTGCGGGGGTGGGCTGCTGGTCGGGCGCGGGTCGGCCTGCGTCGGGGGCGGGGGCGGACTGTTCGTCGGGCGCGGGCCGATCTGCGTCGCGGGCGGGGGCAGACTGTTCGTCGGGCACGGGCCGATCTGCGTCAGGGGCGGGCGGGGTCTCGAGGGACCGGTCTCGTGGTGTCCCCTGGTCCGGTTCCGTCTCCCGGTCGCGCCGTTCCGTGCCCATCCGACCCCCTGTCATCGCGTTCCCCCAGCCGCGTCCGCCCCACTCGCGCGGGCGCCTACCTGCCCATACGCTCCGAAATGTGACGTCCTCCCCGATCCGCGGCCGGCCCCGGCACACTCGCGCGCCCGTACGGGTGCGTCTGGCGCTCGCCGCGGCCGGTGCGCTCGTGGGTACCGGGTGGCTGGCGTTGCCGGTGATGACGACGGGAAGCGGTGATCCGGTTCCCGCCGCCCCGGCCCAACCGGTCGCCGGGTCCGCCGCGCCGGGGCAGGACGAGACGTCCACGACCGACCTCGTGCTGCCGCTCGCCGCCCTCGGCGCGGCCGGGGCGCTGGCCGGTTACGGGTATCTGCGGCGCACCCGGCGGGCCCGGACCCGCACCACACCGGGCGTGGTGCCGGCGGCGCCGCCCGTGCCCACTCCCGCCGAGAGCGAGCGGCAGGCCCGCGCCGCGCTGGTGCTGGCCGACGACTGCGTCCGCGGCAGCCGGGAGGAACTCTCCTACGCCGAGGAGCTGTTCGGGGCGGCTGCGGTCGAGCCGTTCGCCCACGCCCTGCGGGCCGCGGAGACCGAACTGTCGGCCGCGTTCGCGATATGGCGACGGTACGAGGAGGGGGTCCCGGGGGACTCGACGGCCCGGCGGCAGGCACTGGTGGGGGTGATCGGGCGGTGCGCGGAGGCGGGACGGCGACTGGACGCCGAGGCGGCGGAGCTGGACCGGCTGCGCGGTCTGGAGCAGGGGGTGAGCGCGGCCCTCGAGGTCGCGGAGGCGCGGTTCCGTGGGCTGGCCGCGCGGACGGCGGCGGCGCAGGCGACGGCGGCCGGACTGCGGGAGCGGTACGGGCCCTCGGCGGGCGCGCCCGTCACCGGGTACCTGGAACAGGCCAAGGACCGGCTGGTGTTCGCCACCGAACGGCTCAACGAGGCGCGTCAGGACGCCGATTCGGGCGAGCTGTCACGCGCCGCCCGGCAGCTGCGCGCCGCCGAGGGCGGTGTCACCCAGGCCGGCGTCCTGGTGGGCGGGGTGGAACGGCTCGCCGCCCGGCTGCGGGAGGCGGCCGCGCTGGTGCCGGCCGCGCTGACCGGAGCGGAGGCGGTGATCGCCGGCGCACGGAAGGAGGGCGGGCGCACCTCCCTGACCGGCGGTGAGCTGCGGGCGCGCCTCGCGCACGCCGACGCCGCGCCGGCCGCCGTGCGCGCCGAGCTGACCGGCGGCCGGTACGACCCGCTGGACGCGCTGCGCCGGATCACGCGGGCCGTGGAGCGCCTGGAGGCGGGACGGTCCGGGGTGCTGGACGCCGCCGCGCTGCTCGTGTCGCGCGGCTCGGTCGACGCCGCGGAGAGCTTCGTCGCCGTGCACCGGGGGGCGGTGGGCGCAGAGGCACGGGCCCGGCTGGCGCAGGCGGTCAGGGCCCTGGACTCGGGTACGGAGGCGGACGTGCTCGCCCGGCAGGCCCGGGAGCTGGCCGAACGGGACGTGCGCGCCCATGGGAACCCGTTCCCCGACGGCCACGCCACCGGCCTCACCGGCGCCCTCCTCGGCGGCATCCTTCTGGCAGAGGATCCGGACGGCGGCCCCCCGGCGAGCTTCGGCGGCCCCCGAACCCGCTCCCGGCGCCACCTGCCGTGACCGCCTGCCGCGCTGCGCCCCGACTCCCAGAAGAGGTGTCCCGCCGACCGCGCCGCGACTCTCAGAAGAGGTGTCCCGCCGACCGCGCCGCGACTCTCAGAAGAGGCTGAGCAGTGCCTCCGCCGGGACGGTCAGGCCTGTTCCGC
>NZ_JBIANZ010000008.1:0-336038 GCF_042875075.1 Streptomyces sp. NPDC003720 | reverse complement strand
GTCCGCCGCCCAACGCCTCCGCCCAGCCGGTCACCCTCGCCTCACGGCCCCGCACGCCGACTCTCACAAGAAGCTGAGCAGCGCCCCAGCCGGCCGGTCAAGCCTGTTCCGCCGCCCAACGCCTCCGCCCAGCCGGTCACCCTCGCCTCACGGCCCCGCACGCCGACTCTCACAAGAAGCTGAGCAGCGCCCCAGCCGGCCGGTCAGGCAGGCCGTTCCACCGCCGAAAACCCTGTCGCCGAGCCGGACGCCCGCGCCCCCGCCGCGAGCTTCACAAGAGACTGTGCGGCGCCCCGCCGGGCCGGCCAGACCGGTTCCGCCGCCCAACCCCTCCGCCCAGCCGGGCACCCTCGCCCGCCGCGCCCCCAGCTTCAGAAGAGGTGTCCCGCCGACCGCGCCGCGACTCTCAGAAGAGGCTGAGCAGTGCCTCCGCCGGGTCGGTCAGGCTGGTTTCACCGCCGGGGAGGGGGAGTTCGAACCACACCGTCTTGCCGCGTGGCGTGCGCCTCGAACCCCAGGCCGCGCTGAGCAGTCCGACGAGCTGCAGGCCGCGGCCGCCCTCGTCGGTGTCCCGGGCCCGGCGGCGGCGCGGCTGCACGAGTCCGGAGTCCCACACCTCGCACACCAGGGTGCGGTCCAGCAGCAGCCGCAGTCTGATCTCGCCCTCCCCGTAGCGCAGCGCGTTCGTCACCAGCTCGCTGACCAGCAGCTCCGTCGTGTCGACCAGCGGCTCGAGACCCCAGCCGACCAGCTGCGTCCGGGCGTACTCACGGGCCCGCCCCACGCTGCGCGGCTCGCGCGGCAGCGTCCAGTCGCCGACGGACTCGGCGGGCAGCCCCTGGACGCGGGCCATCAGCAGCGCGATGTCGTCCTCGCCGTGATGGGTGTCCAGGGTGTTCAGGACGTGGTCGCAGACGTCCTCCAGGGGCCGGGTGGGGTCGGTGAGCGCGCCCACGAAGGCCTGCAGCCCCTCGTCGAGGGGGTGGTCGCGGGACTCGACCAGACCGTCCGTGTAGAGGGCGAGCAGCGCACCCTCCGGCAGTTCGACCTCGACCTCCTCGAACGGCTCGCCGCCGACGCCGAGCGGCATCCCGGGCGGCACGTCGAGCATCAGGGCCGCCTCGCCGGGCTCCACCAGCACCGGCGGCAGGTGCCCGGCGTTGGCGAACGTACAGCGCCTGGTGACGGAGTCGTAGACGGCGTACACACAGGTCGCGAGGTACACCTCGGAGAGGTCGGCGTCGCGGGGCTGGCGCGCCGCGCGGGTGGCCTGCTGGACGCCGCCGGGGGTGCCGAGGCCGCGGGCGATCTCGTCCAGCGCGGAGAGCACCTCGGCCGGTTCGAGGTCCAGCAGCGCCAGAGTGCGCACCGCCGTGCGGAGTTCGCCCATCGCGACCGCCGCGCGCAGCCCGCGCCCCATGACGTCGCCGACGACCAGCGCGGTGCGGTGTCCGGGGAGTTCGATGACGTCGAACCAGTCGCCGCCGACCTCGGTGGCCGCGTTCCCGGGCAGGTAGCGGCAGGCGATGTCGAGGCCGGAGGCCTCCGGGTCGCCCGGCGGGAGCAGGGAGCGCTGGAGTATCAGCGCCCGCTCGTGCTCACGGCGGTACAGGCGGGCGTTGTCGATGCAGACGGCGGCGCGCGCGGCCAGTTCGACCGCGAGCTCCCGGTCCCGGTCGCCGAACGGCTCGCTGCCCTTCGTACGGGCGAACCGCGCGAGGCCGACGACCGTGTCGTGGGCGACCATCGGCACGGCCAGCGTGGACTGCACGAGTTCCCCGTCCTCCGGCGGCACGTGCTGCGGCCGGGCGGTGCGCAGGGCGTCCGCACAGGGCGAGTTGAAGGGGAAGTGGTGGACCGCGCCGACCTCGACGGCGTCGCCGGAACCGCTGAGCGGCGCGTCGGAGACGGCGCTGGCGAAGGCGACGCGGCGCAGTTCGGCGCTGCCGTCGGTGAGCCCGGGCGGGGTCTCGTCGCCGATGAGCAGCCCCTGGTAGAGGTCGACGGTGGCGAGGTCGCAGAAGCCGGGGACGACGACGTCGAGGAGTTCGCGGGCCGTGGTCTCCAGGTCGAGGGAGTTGCCGATGCGGGCGCCTGCCTCGTTGAGCAGGGCGAGGTTGCGGCGGGCCGCCGCCGCCTCCCGGGCGGCCGCGCGGCGGGCGGTGATGTCGGTGCCCAGCCAGGCGATGCCGATGGGGCGGCCGCTGCCGCTGTGCACCCGGTAGAGGTTGACGGACCAGTGCCGGCGTTCCTCGGAGCCGGGCACGAACCCGGTCACATGCATGTCGGTGATGGAGTCGCCGGTCTCCAGCACCCGCCGCAGCGTGGCCGAAACCCGATCGGCCTCGGCGCGCGGCAGGTAGTCGTGAACTCCCTTTCCCCGGTGGTCGTCCGGGGTTCCGCCGAAGATGGAGGCGAAACGCATGTTGGCCCGACGGACCCTCAGATCCGTGTCGATCAGCAGGAAACCGAACGGTGATTGACCGAAAATCGCCTGCGAGGCGGCGAGGTCCGTCTCGATGCTGCGCAGGGTGCGGACGTCCACCACTATGCAGACGGCGGCCCGCTCCCCCTCGGCGGTCCGGGTGGGCATGACGTAGACCTCGGCGATGCCTTCCTCGCCGCGGGCGCCGTCCGGCCCGTCCGGCATCCGGAAGGGCACCACCCCGGTCCACTCCCGGCCGTCGAGGATCTCGGCCATCTTCCGCTGGCTGCGCTCGCGCAGGTCGGAGTCGACGAACGCCTCGATCGGGTCCATCCCCACGGCGCGTTCGGCGGGGATGCCGAAGAGCTGCTCGGCGCGCAGGCTCCACTGGTCGACCAGCCCACCGGGACCGATGGAGAAGGACGCGACCCTGATGTAGTCGTAGATGGAGCCGGGCGGACTGCTCTGCCACATGGCGTCGCCCGGCCCGCCCGCGTGGCGTGCGGCCTGGTCACTAGCGCCGTCCGACGGGTCCTCGGACTCCGTGGCCTTCGCTGGTATCTCGCTCACGCGAACCGTCCCCTCCAGCTCACCGCACCCGGCACCGGTCACCGGGGGCGGCTGCCCGCAGTATCCAGCACTACGGCGCCGCACAACACGGTGTTCACGATCACAGCTCGGTCGAGGTGCTTTTCGGACCGGGCCGCGACAACACTTCCAGTCTTCTAACCAGGTAACACGGCCTCGAATCACGTACTCCCGCCCCGGTCGCCGGGCGGCCCCGCGGGATGGACGGCGGGCGCCGGGATGTACACCGCGCTCAGCCGGGCACCGCCAGCTCGAACCAGACGGTCTTTCCGCCGCCGCCGGGCCGGGTTCCCCAGCGGCGCGCGGCGCCGGCCACCAGCTGCAGGCCGCGGCCGCTCTCGTCCTCGGGTTGGGCGACTCGCTCGCGCGGCGGGTCGGGGAGCGGGTCGGACACCTCGACCAGCAGCGTGTCGCCGAGCCGCGTGGGCCGCACCAGCCGTACGCCGATGGGGCCGGTGGCGTGCCGCAGGGAATTGGTCACCAGCTCACTCACCAGCAGCGCGGCGAGGTCGGCGACGCAGTCGAGGTCCCAGCCGCGCAGTTGGCCGCGGACCGCGCCACGGGCCTTGCGCACGACGTCCGGCTCCGCGGGGAAAATCCACTCGGCGCAGTCGCCATCGGTGTCGATCACGCCGATCACTTCCCAGGCCAGCGAGCCCACCCATGTCCGTTTTCATGGGGTTAATGGGCACATACCCGGTATCCAGGGGGCAGTACCGCGCCGGGCGGCGCACTGTGGTGCGAACGGCGTAGGGCCCCGCAGCGCGGTACCCCGCCTGCGGTCGCGGGCTCCGGTCAGTGCGCTTCCGCGCCGAGACGGGCGGCGACCTCGCTGACCGCGGGGACGTCCTGTTCCAGCCAGGGCACCTCCCAGAGCCGGTCGGGCGTGAGCCAGCGCAGTTCGTCGTGGTCCTGCAGGGGCCGGGGGGCGGCGGAGCCGGCGCGCAGCCGGGCGGTCCACACCCGCAGTACATACGGGGACTTCAGCGGCCACTCCCCCGGTACGCGCTCGACGGGCTCGGCGTCGATGCCGAGCTCCTCGGCCAGTTCACGCGTCAGGGCGTCCTCGGGCCGCTCGCCTGGCTCGACCTTGCCGCCGGGCAGTTCCCAGCGCCCGGCCAGCTCGGGGGGTGCGCTGCGGCGCGCGGCGAGCAGTCGGCCGGCGTCGAGGAGGGCGGCTCCCACCACCACGATCCGGTCCGTCATGGGGCGATCCGTCATGGGACGGAGCCTACGGGACGGTCCGGCAGGTCAGTTGTGGACGCCGTTCCCGTTCTGGCCGATGCGCTCGACCCAGTAGAGCTGCTTGTGTCCGTGGTCGTCGAGGCTGTCGGCGATCTTCTGGGCCTCGGCCCGGGTCGCGTACCGTCCCACGCGGTAGCGGTTGCCGTTGTCGTCCTGACGTATCACGAGCCAGGGCAGGGAGACGCCCGTGCCCTCACTCATGGCCC
This sequence comes from Streptomyces sp. NPDC003720, assembly GCF_042875075.1. NCBI lineage: Bacteria > Bacillati > Actinomycetota > Actinomycetes > Kitasatosporales > Streptomycetaceae > Streptomyces > Streptomyces sp. NPDC003720. The sequence goes on along the minus strand of NZ_JBIANZ010000008.1, from coordinate 331,574 downwards.
CCACCGTTCCTTCTCGCACCGCCCCGCCCTCCCTCGCACTCGGGCGCCCGCCGTGCCCCGCCCCAGGAAACCGCAGTCCGCATATGCCCGAGCGTACGCCCAACCTTCACGGAGCGAATACGTCTTTTCACAAAGAGGTACGCAACCAGCCAGAACGCAGGGGGCGCACGATCGCGAACGCGCCGTCCCCCGTGCTGTTGTCGTGGGTCGGAGGCGTTTCGGGCGCACCGCGATCACCTGGGAGAACGGCCGGATTGCAGCGGCGGCGTGGCACCGGGTGCCAGTGCGCGCGGTGGATCGCGGGCCCGTGGTGTGAGCCGGGGTGTGCGCTACTTCACGGGCAGGTGGTACGCGGCGCGATACCGGTCGGCCGGGATCACGACGTCGGCGGTCTCCACGGGGCGTCCGGAGGCGAAGTAGGTGCGCTGGATGACGAGGACCACATGGCCGGGGACGCCGCCGAGAACGTGCAGCTCCTCGGCGAGGCCGGGGCGCGCGCCCACCTCCTCGGTGACGTTGTCCACGATGACGTCGATGGCCCGCATCCGCTCCACCACGCCCATGCCGCCGAGCGGTCCCTCCTCGGGCAGCATCACCGGGGTGCGGCCGGTGACGGCGAGGGGCTCCCAGGAGGTGGAGAGCATCATGGCCTCCCCCGCCTCCCTGAACAGGTACTTCGTGCGCATGACCCGCGCGCCGGGCTCGACGCCGAGCCGCTCGGCGATGACGGCGCCGGCCGTGGTCTGCGCGCTGCTGGACTCCCAGGTGCCGCGCACCGAGGCGTCGGCCTGCTCCTGCCGGAAGGGCGTGGCCCCCGCCGAGGGGCGGAAGCCGGAGCGGGCCACACTCCGCGGCACCGGCCGCTCGCGCACGTACGTCCCCGAGCCGGAGCGCCCCTCCACCAGGCCCTCGGCCATCAGGACCTTGCGGGCCTCCAGCGCGACGGTGTCCGAGACCCCGTACTCCTCGCGGATGCGGGCCTGGGAGGGGAGCCGGGTATGGGGAGGCAGTGAACCGTCGACGATCTTCTTGCGGAGATCACCCGCGACACGCAAGTACGCCGGCTGCTCACCGAAAGTCACTGGCCGCTCCCATCAGGTTGTACAGACAGCAACAGCCTGGCAACCGTGGGTTGTCCCGTGCAAGCAAAGGCCAGAGAATCACTCGATGTGATGACAAGGGGCCGGAGAGGGCTTCACCCAGGCACTTTCTCCCCGCTGTGGCCGCGGCCACACCTCCGCGCGATCACCACGGCCGTGGCGTGGTTCAGACCGCCATGCCGCCGCCACCGTCGGAGCCGCCGTCCCCCGTGCCGCCCCTGGCGTGACCGTGGCCGGACGGCGGGGTGGTCTCCAGCCCCAGGGCCCTGCGCACGGGCACCCCCTCCTTGGGGTCGAGCAGCCGCAGACCGGTGTCGTAGTGCCGGTAGAACGCATCGGCGTCCGCCGCCTTCGCGACCTTCGCCCACTCGGTGCGCGCCCGGTCCAGATCGGCGGCCAGGACGGTGACCGGCTTCCGGGCGCCGACGGGCCACTCGTGCCCGCGCAGCGACCGGGCCTGCTCGCCCAGGGCCGCGGAGATGCGCCCGGCCCACGCCTTGTGCCCCGGCAGGTCGTCCTCGACGTAGTCCGCTTCCGGCGCCGACTCCAGGGCCGCGTTCAGGGTGTGGGCGGCCCGGAGGTAGGCGACCTGGTCGGCGTCGAGGACGGTCGCGTCGTTGCGCAGCGAGCCGGTGAGGTCCGCGCCCTCGGCCGCGTTGCCGAAGACGCAGGTGACCTCGCGGTCCCCGGCCGACCAACTGTGCTCGGTGGGGGTGAAGTAGTAGACGTCGACGTCGTCGGGCACGGCCCAGGCGTCCATGGCGTAGCCGTCCCGCAGCCCGTAGCAGCGCTTGTCGGCGGTGCCGCTCACCGAGTCGTCGCCGGGGTAACCGCCGTCCCGCAGCCGGAACGAGGCGAAGACCTCGCCGTCGTGCTCCCCGGAGCAGGGCACCCCGGTCACGACACCGTCCCCGCCGCTCAGCCTCCCGCCGGGCACGTCGAAGCAATCCCCCTTCACCAGTGAGGAGTTCGCGCCTTCCCGCGCCCCTTCCTTCACTCCCTCCCAGAAGCTGGACGCGCCGCCCGTGGCCAGCATGAGCGCCCACAGCGCGAGCCCGATCCCGGACAGCACCGAGCCGCCCACCGCCAGCCCCGATCCGCGCTCGCCCCGCCGCCGGATCTGCCGCAGCGCGATCAGGCCGAACACCAGGCCCACGCCCGGCAGACAGCACAGCACGCCGAACACCAGGGAGGTGACGGCGAGTCCGTTGACGGGGGCGGGCCGGTTGTAGGGGCTGTAGCCCTGAGCCCACGGCTGGTACCCCGGCCCCGGCGGATACGCCGGCGACCCGTGCGGCCCCTGCGGGTACTGCGGCTGCGGCGGCTGGTACGGCCCGTGCGGCTGCTGGGGGCCGGGGGGCGGTGGTATGGACACCGGTACGGTGCTCCTCTTTCGGGCGGCGACAGCGCGGGTCCGGCGGACAGCCGGCTACTGGGCTGATGGGGCTGCGCGCATGTTAAACCGCGCCGAGCCGGCACCGGTCGGCGTGGCCGCCCATTCCTCAGCCTCCGCTGAGCCGACACGGAAGGGTCGGGCTCACCGAGCCCGACCCTGCTTCGCGCGCTGAAACAGCTCGACCAGGCAACTCAGCCGCCCTGCTGTTGCTGCTGTTGCTGCTGCTGCTGTTGCTGCTGTTGCTGCTGTTGCTGCTGTTGTTGTTGCTGTTGCTGCTGTTGTTGTTGCTGTTGCTGCTGCTGTTGTTGCTGCTGCTGCTGTTGCTGCTGTTGCTGCTGCTGTTGCTGCTGCTGCTGCTGTTGCTGCTGGCCCTTCCCACCTTGTTGTTGCTGCTGTTGTTGCTGCTGCTGTTGCTGCTGCTGTTGCTGCTGCTGCTGCTGTTGCTGCTGTTGCTGCTGCTGCTGCTGCTGTTGCTGCTGTTGCTGCTGTTGCTGCTGCTGTTGCTGCTGCTGTTGCTGCTGTTGCTGCTGCTGCTGCTGCTGCTGTTGCTGCTGCTGCTGACCCTGGCGGTTAGGCGTGCACGGGCGCTCCGGAGCGAGGTCCGTGGTCGCGGGCGCCTTCTGGTGGGCCGATGCCACCACAGCCGCGGGAGGTGCAGCACCGGCCGTTTCCCCAGCGAAACTCGCCGGGAACGCCAGAGCAGCGATGAGCGCTGGGCTGAGCCGGATGAGGTACCGCTTGCCACGCATGACCTTTCTCCCTTCGACCAGCGGAACGAAAGACAGTCGCTCGTTCATGGCCGGCGCCCGTGAATCAGCACCACGCAACAGTCGAACGCCGCTTTCAGCAGCAGGATCACATGCGCCATATCCCGCGACAAGAAACCGGGCATCATAGGACTCGGGGTTATCGGTAACTACGGACCCCAGTCAGGTCCGCCGAGGTCAGGGGAAGTGGAACGCCCCACAACAGCCGCCGCGAACAACGGCCTTCAAGACAGCCGTGCGCGCAGCGGCTCCGCGGCCGGGGCCTGATCGCCGGACGTCGGCCCCCGGCTGGACTTCCCACGCGCGGAACACAGAAACCGACTATCCTATGAGTAGGGGTATTTGGCTATAAGCCTCCGCATAAATAGCCCATCAGAGGGAACGCCGGATGAATGACGACCCACGGCGAGCGGAGCTCGCGGACTTCCTCAGAACGCGTCGGCTGGCCCTCCAACCGGAAGAGGTCGGTCTTCCGCCACGCACATCGCGGCGAACCCCCGGGCTCCGCCGCGAAGATGTCGCCGATCTGGCGGGTATCAGCTCGTGCTGGTACTCCCAACTCGAGCAGGCCCGGGACATCAGGGTCTCCGACCATGTCCTCAACTCCCTCGCCGGGGCCCTTCGTCTCAACGGTGAGGAACACGACTATCTTCTGACCCTGGCGAGCGAGGATGGCCGTACCAGCGCCACCGTACCTACGAATGGTGTGCCGCCGACGCTCCAGCGCATCCTCGACAGTCAACTCCCGCATCCCGCGTTCGCCCTCGGTCCCCGATTCAATATTCTCGCCTGGAACCAGGCGCGAACCGTTGTGTACGGCGATCTGGCTGCGACAACTCCGTCGCACCGTCATCTGCTGAGGTTGTTCTTCAGCGACCACATGCGTGAACTGATTCAGAATTGGGAGCCGAGCGCCCGCTCGATACTCGCCGAATTCCGCTCGGCGACCGGACTGTACGTGCACGAACCGTGGTTCACCACGCTGGTCCACGAACTCAGCGAATGCAGCGCGGATTTCCGTGCATGGTGGCGGCAGCACGAAATCGGAAGGCAACGCGTCACCACCCGCGAGGTCAGGCATCCTCTGGTCGGCCGCATGATGCTGGAGGAGACCGCGCTCCTCGTCGACGACCGCTCGGGCCGGCGGGTCATTCTGGAGACTCCCCAGCCCGGCACCGGTACCGAGGACAAACTGACGGCGCTCACCTGGCGATACCACCCGGTGCAAACCCCGCCGTACCGCGCGCTGGGACAGGCTCTGAGGTGAGGACGCCGGGTGCGGAACCGGTTCGGATCCGCCTCCCCGCGCCCGCGTCACCCGCGGCGGTGGACGGGCTCGGCCGGTTTCTCGGCTATCGGCGGTATGGGCCGCCAGCTCTGTGTCAAGCTCTGCGCCCACCGCACCGAACGCCTCGCTCGGTCGACCAGCCAGAGCAGCACGGCGGTCGGCAGGAAGAAGACGTCCGCCGTGATCATGGCCAGAGCGAAGAATGGCAGGCCGAGCAGGATGCCGATGCCCACGTGCATGGACGCCATGATCGCAACCATCACGGTTCGCAGCCGTCTGTTGAACAGCGTGAAGGGAAAGGCGACTTCGACGATCACGGTGCCGTAGGTCAGCAGCAGGACGACGAGGCTGCTGCTCGCGACCGCGTGGGAGAGAGCGGGCCACGGGGAGACGTTGCCGAGGTTAAGCACGTAGTAGAGCGCCGTGCCGTCCTGCCACTGGGCGCCTTGGATCTTGTACCAGCCGGAGGTCGCGTAGATCAGGCACACCTGGATCGCGACCATGAGCAGCGCACCCGCGTGTACCACGTTTCCGACCATCCCCATCACAGCGCGCGGTTCTCCCGGGGCGTAGCGGCGCACCGCCCACCACGCCAGTTGCGCGGCTGCGAAGCCCCAGAGCAGGAAGGCCCAGCCCGCGCCCAGTGCACCCAGCCCGGTGAACAGTGCGAGCACGACGGTGAGCGACGCCCACAGGGCGATTCCGGCGACGTCCCGGCCACCGTGCCGATCGTCGGCCGGGCGCCGGGCGTCCAGGGACCAGACCTGGCCGCAGCGCGCGAACACCAGGTAGATGGCCATGATGTGAATGACGTTGTCGCCGCCGTTGCCCACGAAGGGGTTGCGGTTCTGAATCGCCAGCACACCGAGCAGGAACAGCAGTGATGCGGTACGGGTCCGCCAGCCGACGAGCATCATCACCGCCACGGCGATCGCCGCCAGGTAGACGAGTTCGAACCACAGTCGGCCGTCGTGCCAGAGAAGCACGGTGAAGGCACCGTTCGTGGCGTTCCAGTCATGGGCCATGTCCCAGCCCCACGGACTTCCCGGCCCGTAGAGCACGTCGCGGTGCACCCACTCGCGTAGCAGCAGGATCAGCCAGGTGAACGAGAGACCGATTCGGATGACCGCCGCCTGGTACGGGGCGACGGGAGCGCTCGTGACTCGTTCCAGGCCCCGCCGGACACCGCTGCCGACGCGGCGCCGCAGACGCGTGTCCTGGGGCGGTGCGGACCCGCGCCCGGGTGTCGAGGAGTGAGCGCTCACTGGAAGTCCTCCGCCCTGACGGTCCACCACGGCTCGACCAGATAGCCGGTCGTGGTGTTCACGTACCCGCTGCTCCCGGGAGGCGCCGCGATGGGCGTACTGGCCGAGCGCAGCTGTATCGACTGCACCGTGCCACCTTCGACATACCGCCCGAAGCGCTGGGCGGCGGTCCGCAGCAGGTACTGCTGCATCTTCTGCCCGTACGGGCCGGCCGGCCGGCCCCGGTCATCGAGCGAGGAAACGAAGTTCGCCCAGGCGTTGCGGAGTTGGTTCTGCTGCGCCGCACTGGGGAACGGGTTGTGCCTGATCCAGCCCTCGTCCAACGCGGTCAGATCGACCCATGGGGTGGTGTACGCGGCCCCGTTGGGCCGCACGACCTTCACCCGGGCCTGCACATGGGTGTTCGCCGACGTCGGCTCAGGAGCGAAGAACTTCCAGTTCTGCGTGAACTCGGGGTACGCGTACTTGGCGATTCCCGCGGCGTGCTGCCGGGAGAGCGCGTTGGAGGGGGCGACGCCAAGGAACAGCACTACCGAGTGCACGGCGACCGCGACCAGGACACCCACCACCGAGAGCGCCATGACGGCCAGCGACACCGGGGAGAGACCTCGGATCCCGGCCGCTCCGTGGCCACGGTCGGTCGGCCGTCCCTCGTCCTGATCCACACGTACCCGAGCCTGTCCGGCTGGCGGTTCCGCCGGCCGTGGCTCCTCCGAAGCCCTCACATCAGGCGGGCGCATTGCCTTGTGGTTTCTGCGTCTTCATGATCATCCTCGCGAACATGAGCGCGCGGACACGCTGCCGTTGCGCGGCGCGGCCACATATTCTCGGTGTGATTTCTCCCCGATGCGACGAACAACGCTCGTCCCGTCACCGACTCGGTCGATCGGGGGAAGTGAGACCGGAACTTGTGCGACGGACCTGGGCCCACGGTGAAATGCTTCCAGGCGGGCTTCCTATCAAGCCGATCGCCGGGCGATCCGCAGGCGGTCCACTTACGAATCTACGTCGTTTCCCGCGATGTTCAACTCGGCGAGGGAGTCGACCCGTCGCCGTCCGGAGACGAGAAGGGGCCGGGGTCTCCTGAGCCCGGCCCTCCTCGTGCGCGATCACACGTTGAAGCGGAACTCCACCACGTCGCCGTCCTGCATCACGTAGTCCTTGCCCTCCATGCGGGCCTTGCCCTTGGCGCGGGCCTCGGCGACCGAGCCCGTCTCGACCAGGTCGTCGAAGGAGATGACCTCGGCCTTGATGAAGCCCTTCTGGAAGTCCGTGTGGATCACACCGGCCGCCTCGGGAGCCGTGGCGCCCTTCTTGATCGTCCAGGCGCGGGACTCCTTGGGGCCGGCCGTGAGGTAGGTCTGCAGGCCGAGGGTGTTGAAGCCGACGCGGGCGAGGGTGGCGAGGCCGGGCTCCTCGGCGCCGACCGACTCCAGGAGCTCCAGCGCGTCCTCCTCGTCCAGCTCGGCGAGGTCCTGCTCCAGCTTGGCGTTGAGGAAGATCGCCTCGGCGGGGGCGACCAGGGCGCGCTGCTCGTTCTTGAAGTCCTCGTCGACCAGCTCGTCCTCGTCGACGTTGAAGACGTAGAGGAACGGCTTGGTGGTGAGCAGGTGCAGGTCGTGCAGCAGCTCGTTGCGCTCGGTGCCCTGGACGATGCCATGGGCGAAGAGCGTGTCGCCCTTCTCCAGGATCTCCTTGGCCTCCTCGACGGCCTTGACCTTGGGGGCCACGTCCTTCTTGATCCGGGACTCCTTCTGGAGCCGCGGCAGGACCTTCTCGATGGTCTGGAGGTCGGCGAGGATCAGCTCGGTGTTGATCGTCTCGATGTCGTCCTTCGGCGAGACCTTGCCGTCGACGTGGACGACGTTCTCGTCCTTGAAGGCGCGGATGACCTGGCAGATCGCGTCGGACTCGCGGATGTTCGCCAGGAACTTGTTGCCCAGGCCCTCGCCCTCGGAGGCGCCGCGCACGATGCCGGCGATGTCGACGAAGTCGACCGTGGCCGGGAGGATGCGCTCCGACTTGAAGATCGACGCCAGCTTGGCCAGGCGGCCGTCGGGGACACCGACCACGCCGACGTTCGGCTCGATCGTGGCGAACGGGTAGTTGGCCGCCAGCACGTCGTTCTTGGTCAGGGCGTTGAACAGGGTCGACTTGCCGACATTCGGCAGGCCGACGATTCCGATCGTGAGCGACACGTTGCGACTTCCCGTAGATGAGAGGGGCCAGGGGCTGCCAGGGGCCAGAGACACTGGCCGATCCACCAGTCTACGGCGTCCGCGACAGCGGGTTCGCGGGAGCGCGGGACCTCCGGCCGGGCCCTGCTCACCGGCGTGTCTGAGGGCCGATTCAGCACATAAACAGACCTAGGTTGGTCCAATGGAGCAGCGCAGAAGCCGACCCCCGAACAACGGAAAGCGCCGCGGGACACCGCCCGCGTCGCTGCCGCCGCAGTCGCGCCGGCCGGTGCCGCGCGGGGCGCGGGCCACGGACGGACGGCCGGCGGGCGCCGGGGGCCCGGACGGGCGGCCGGCGGGGCTGCGGCTCACCGGGCTCGGCGGGGGGCTGTTCTGCGCGGCGGCGATGCTCCTGCTCGGACTGCTGGACCAGCTGATGTTCGGCGCGTCCCTGACGCTGTACGGCGTGCTGTTCCTGCCGGTGTGCGTGCTGACCGCGCTGTGGGTGCGCGGCGGTGACGTGCTCACCGCCCCGGTCGTCGTGCCGATCGCCTTCGCGGCGGGCCTGTTCCCCGTCGCGGACGGCAGCGGGGGGCTGCTGGGACGGCTCATGGGGCTGGTCACGGGCCTCGCCACGCAGGCGGGCTGGCTGTACGGGGGGACGCTGCTCGCGGGGGTGATCGTGCTGGTGCGCCGGGTGCTGTGGGTGCGGGCCCGCCGGGGCCGTGCCTGACCGGCGGGTCCCGCCGCGTTCCGCCACGGGCCCGGGCCCGTGGCGGCCTCGTGGCCCGCGGGCTAGTCCCCGAGCCGCGCCTGTGCCTGCGCCGCGTGCATCGCCGCCCCGACGATGCCCGCGTTGTTCTGGAGCTGGGCCGGCACGATCTCGGCCTTGACGCCCTCGATGAGGTGCAGGAACTTGTCCGCCTTGCGGCTGACCCCGCCGCCGACGATGAACAGCTCGGGCGAGAAGAGCATCTCGACGTGCGCGAGGTACTTCCCGACCCGGCGCGCCCACTGCTCCCAGCTCAGGTCGTGGTCCTCCTTGGCCTTGCTGGAGGCCCGCTTCTCGGCCTCGTGGCCGTTCAGCTCGAGGTGGCCGAGCTCGGTGTTGGGGACCAGGACGCCGTCCACGAAGACGGCGCTGCCGATGCCGGTGCCGAAGGTGAGCAGGATGACCGTGCCCCGCCGGTCCCGGCCGGCGCCGAACTGCATCTCGGCGACGCCCGCCGCGTCCGCGTCGTTGACCACGGTCACCGGCAGGCCGCCCAGCCGGCCGCCGAACAACGCGCGCGCGTCCGTGTCGATCCAGCTCTTGTCCACGTTGGCCGCCGTACGGACGGTCGCGCCGCCCGTGACCACCCCGGGGAAGGTCAGGCCCACCGGGCCGGTCCAGCCGAAGTGCTCCACGACCTGCTTCACCCCGTCGGCGACGCCGTCGGGCGTCGCCGGGTGCGGGGTGAGCACCTTGCAGCGCTCCTGGGCCAGGTCCCCCTTGTCCAGGTCCACAGGGGCGCCCTTGATCCCGGATCCGCCGATGTCCACGCCGAAGATCTGCATGGCACCACGTTACGACGTGCGACGTACGGTCACGTCAGGAGCCGCCGGTCCGGCCCGGACGCACCGGTCACTCCCCGGCGGCGCCGGTCCCGCCGCGCTCGGCGACCAGGGTCGCCGCCTCGTCGCGCAGGTCGCGGCGCAGTTCCTTGGGCAGCGAGAAGGTGATGGACTCCTCGGCCGCCTTGACGATCTCCACGTCCCCGTAGCCGCGCGCCGCGAGCCACTCCAGGACCTGCTCGACCAGCACCTCGGGGACGGAAGCGCCGGAGGTGACGCCGACGGTCGTCACGCCCTCCAGCCAGGCCTCGTCGATCTCGTCGGCGAAGTCCACCAGGTAGGCGTCGCGGGCGCCGGCGAGCTTGGCGACCTCGACGAGCCGCTTGGAGTTCGAGGAGTTGCGCGAGCCGACGACGATGACCAGCTCGGCCTCGGCGCCCATCTGCTTCACGGCGAGCTGGCGGTTCTGCGTGGCGTAGCAGATGTCGTCGCTCGGCGGGGAGACGAGACCGGGGAACTTCGTCTTCAGGGCGTCGACGGTCTCCATGGTCTCGTCCACGGAGAGGGTGGTCTGGGACAGCCAGACGACCTTCGAGGGGTCGCGGACCTCGACCTTGGCGACGTCCTCGGGGCCGTCGACGAGCTGGATGTGCTCGGGGGCCTCGCCGGAGGTGCCGATGACCTCCTCGTGGCCCTCGTGCCCGATCAGCAGGATGTCGTAGTCGTCATTGGCGTACCGGACGGCTTCCTTGTGGACCTTGGTGACCAGCGGGCAGGTGGCGTCGATGGTGGCGAGCCGGCCCTGGCGGGCCTCCTCGTGCACCACCGGCGCGACGCCGTGCGCGGAGAACATCACGATGTTCCCCGGCGGCACCTCCTCCGTCCGCTCGACGAAGACGGCGCCCTTCCTCTCCAGGGTCTGCACGACGTACTTGTTGTGGACGATCTCGTGCCGGACGTAGATCGGGGCCCCGTACTGCTCCAGGGCCTTCTCGACGGCGATCACGGCGCGGTCGACACCGGCGCAGTAGCCCCGGGGGGCGGCGAGCAGGACACGGCGGCCAGACGAAGCGGTCATGGGACCCATCGTAAGGGTGCGTTCACCGGCTCCGGGATCACGTGCCCGCGCGGCCGCCGTCCGCCTCCCGCCTCCGGTCCGCCGCGGGCGCGCGTGCGGGCGGGGCCTTTTGTCGGTGCCCGCCGTTACGCTCGCGGCATGGCTGTGAACACGTCGCCCGAGACGCCCCTGCCCGTCGGTGAGGTCTCGCGGCTCATCGGGAGGTGGATCGACCGGCTGGGCGCGGTGTGGGTCGAGGGGCAGATCACGCAGCTCTCGCGGCGGCCGGGCGCCGGGGTGGTGTTCCTGACCCTGCGGGACCCCTCGCACGACATCTCCGTCAGCGTGACGTGCTACCGGCAGGTGTTCGACGCCGTGGCCGACGTGGTCGGCGAGGGCGCCCGGGTCGTCGTCCTGGCGAAGCCGGAGTGGTACGCGCCGCGCGGACAGCTCTCGCTGCGGGCCGCCGAGATACGGCCGGTGGGCGTGGGGGAGCTGCTGGCCCGGCTGGAGCAGCTCAAGAAGGCGCTGGCGGCCGAGGGGCTGTTCGCGCCGGAGCGCAAGAAGCCGCTGCCCTTCCTCCCGCAGCTCGTCGGGCTGGTGTGCGGGCGGGCCTCCGCCGCGGAGCGCGACGTGCTGGAGAACGCCCGCCACCGCTGGCCCGCCGTCCGCTTCGAGGTGCGCAACGTGGCCGTGCAGGGGGTGCACGCCGTGCCGCAGGTCGTGCAGGCGGTCAAGGAGCTGGACGCGCTGGACGACGTGGACGTCATCGTGGTGGCCCGGGGCGGCGGCAGCGTGGAGGACCTGCTGCCCTTCTCCGACGAGCAGCTCGTGCGGGCGGTGGCCCAGTGCCGTACGCCCGTGGTGTCCGCCATCGGGCACGAGCCGGACAATCCGCTGCTCGACCATGTGGCCGACCTGCGGGCCTCCACCCCGACCGACGCCGCCAAGAAGGTCGTGCCGGACGTGGGCGAGGAGTTCGAGCGGGTGCGGATGCTGCGGGACCGGGCCCGGCGGTGCGTGTCGGCGGCCGTGGAACGGGAGGAGCGGGGGCTGGCGCACGCGCTCGCGCGGCCCTCGATGGAGGACCCGCACCGGATGGTCGACGAGCGCGCCGACCATGTGGCGTCGCTGCTGGACCGCGGCCGGCGCACCCTCGGCCACCTCCTGGACCGTGCCGACTCCGAGCTGACGCACACGCACGCGCGCGTGGTGGCCCTTTCCCCGGCGGCCACCCTGAAGCGCGGTTACGCGGTGCTGCAGCGTGCGGACGGGCACGTGGTGCGCGACCCGGAGGAAGTGACCGGGGGCGAGGCGCTGCGGGCGCGGGTGGCCGAGGGCGAGTTCGGGGTGCGAGTCGATGTCTAGGGTGGGTGGGATGAGCAGCAAGGTGGACGAGGCGCTGTCGTACGAGCAGGCCCGGGACGAGTTGATCGAAGTCGTACGGCGGCTGGAGACGGGCGGTACGTCGCTCGAGGAGTCCCTGGCGCTGTGGGAGCGGGGCGAGGAGCTGGCCAAGGTGTGCAGGCGCTGGCTGGAGGGGGCGCGGGCCCGGCTGGACGCGGCGCTGGCCGAGGAGGCCGGGGAGGAGGAGGACGCCGAGTAGCGCGGCGGCGGCCCGCGCTGTGCCGGGTCTCACCCCGCCGACGGTTTGGTTGAAGGTTGAACTTTGCCGTAGGGTCGTACGCGTCAGCCGGTCCGCCCCCGGACCAAAGCGCACCCGAGGAAGGCACGCATGTCTCTCGTTCTTGACCCCGCCGCCCAGGACCTGCTGTTCCGCGAGGCCCGCACCGCGAACACCTTCACCGACGAGCCGGTGACCGAGGAGCAGGTCCAGGCGATCTACGACCTGGTCAAGTACGGCCCGACCGCCTTCAACCAGACCCCGCTGCGCATCACCCTGGTCCGCTCCCCCGAGGCCCGCGAGCGCCTGGTGAAGCACATGTCCGAGGGCAACCAGGCCAAGACCGCCGCCGCCCCGCTGGTCGCGATCCTCTCCGCGGACAACGAGTTCCACGAGGAGCTGCCGGCCCTGTTCCCGGCCTTCCCGCAGGCCAAGGACGTCTTCTTCGCCGAGCGCCCGGTCCGCGAGGGCTCCGCCGCGATGAACGCCGCGCTCCAGGCCGGCTACTTCATCGTCGGCGTCCGCGCCGCCGGGCTCGCCGCCGGCCCGATGACCGGCTTCGACTTCGAGGGCGTCCGCAAGGAGTTCCTGGACGACGACCACACCCCGCTCATGGTCGTCAACATCGGCCGTCCGGGCCCGGACGCCTGGTACCCGCGCTCCCCGCGCCTGGCGTACGAGGACGTCGTCACGACCGTCTGAACCCGCGCGACGTGAAGAGGCCCCCGGCTACGCGCCGGGGGCCTCTTCACGTGCGCGTCGAAGCGCTCAGGACAACTTCAGGGCCGCCGCCATCTTCGTCAGCCGGTCGAAGGGAGCCGTGCCGGCCACCACCGTGGTGGAGCCGGGGGTGTCCTCCAGGACCAGGGCGTCGTAGCGGCCGCCGGTGTACCGGGTCCAGGTGCGGCCGCCGATCCGCTCGGTCCGCTCCGTCGCCTTCGCGCCCTGGCTGGCCTGGGCGATGAAGTCGGACCGCTTCTGAGTCGACTGCTCGACCTGCACGTACTGACCCTCGGGATCCTGGAAGCCGAGGTGCCAGCGGTCGGAGTTCTCGCCCTGGAAGCGCACCGAGGTCGCCTTCCAGGCGCCGGGCAGGCCCTCGGGCGCGGCCACCGGGTAGCTCGCGGCACGGCGCGCCGTGTCCAGCTCGACCTGGTAGTCGACCCGCCTGATGTCGGGAGCGTGATCGTCGTGCGGGACGAAGACGTAGATGACCGCCGCCGCGATCCCGATGAGGCCCAGGGAGAGGATCATGTCCCGGACCGTCTTCTGCTTGCCGTTGGAACCTGCCACGCCCTCTATCGTCGCAGGTGCCGGGAGCGCTCATCCGTGGGGTCCCCTGCTCATTTTGTCCGCCCAACGATAGAGTCGGGACCAACACCCTCATCCGGCCGTCGTCGTATCAGAAAGGTGCGCTCCGATGACCGAGAATCATCATCTGCCGTCCGAGCTCGATGTGCCCTCCGAGGCACCCGACCGCAACCTCGCCCTGGAGCTCGTCCGGGTGACCGAAGCAGCCGCCATGGCCGCCGGCCGCTGGGTCGGGCGCGGTGACAAGAACGGCGCCGACGGCGCCGCGGTGCGCGCCATGCGGACCCTCGTCTCGACCGTCTCGATGAACGGCGTCGTCGTCATCGGTGAGGGCGAGAAGGACGAGGCCCCGATGCTCTTCAACGGGGAGCACGTGGGCGACGGCACCGGACCCGAGGTGGACATCGCCGTCGACCCGATCGACGGCACCACCCTGACCGCCAAGGGCATGCCCAACGCGATCGCGGTCCTGGCCGCCGCCGAGCGCGGCGCCATGTTCGACCCGTCCGCCGTGTTCTACATGGACAAGCTGGTCACCGGCCCCGAGGCCGCCGACTTCGTCGACATCAACGCGCCCGTGTCGGTGAACATCCGCCGGGTCGCCAAGGCCAAGCGCCGCACGCCCGAGGACGTCACGGTCGTCATCCTGGACCGGCCCCGGCACGAAGGCATCATCAAGGAGATCCGCGACACCGGCGCGCGCATCAAGCTGATCTCCGACGGCGACGTCGCGGGCTCCATCCTCGCCCTGCGCGAGGGCACCGGCATCGACCTGCTGCTCGGCATCGGCGGCACCCCGGAGGGCATCATCTCGGCCTGCGCCGTGAAGTGCCTGGGCGGCACCATCCAGGGCAAGCTGTGGCCCAAGGACGACGAGGAGCGGGCGCGCGCCGTCGACGCGGGGCACGACCTGGACCGCGTCCTGACCACGGAGGACCTGGTCACCGGCGAGAACGTGTTCTTCGTCGCCACCGGCATCACCGACGGCGAACTGATGCGCGGCGTGCGGTACCGGTCGGAGACCGCCACCACCGACTCGATCGTGATGCGCTCGAAGTCCGGCACCGTGCGGCGGATCGACTCCGAGCACCGGCTGAGCAAGCTGCGGGCCTACAGCGCGATCGACTTCGACCGGGCGAAGTGACCCGGGCGGGGTGAACCCCGCTTCCCCGAGAAGCACCCGGAAAGCAATGGGCGCCCTCTGTGCGGAGAGGGCGCCCGTTCCGGTTCTCAGCCGGCTATGCGGTCCGTCGTCGCCCGGGCCGTCTTCTTCAGCTCCAGGTCCCGCCGGCGGCGACGCGCCAGCACCACGCGGCGTTCGGCGGCCGTGAGGCCGCCCCAGACGCCGTACGGCTCGGGCTGGAGCAGGGCGTGCTCGCGGCACTCGACCATGACGGGGCAGCGCGCGCAGACGCGCTTGGCCGCCTCCTCGCGGGACAGCCGGGCGGCCGTGGGCTCCTTGGACGGGGCGAAGAACAGGCCGGCCTCGTCACGCCGGCACACCGCCTCGGTGTGCCAGGGGGCTTCTTGATCCCTGTCTCGCACTGGCACCCGCTGGGCCGGAACGGCAGCTACCTGCAGGGACGAATGCGGCGGTTGCAGCACGGTCTACTCCTGACGACGGCTTCGCGAGCGAGCGACGATGCAGCAAGGCCTACCCGCTGTGCGCGCGCCTATGCACAGCGTTTCCGACCGCGAGCGCGCGTCGTCCGTTTCACGCCCCCACGCGCCCGCCGGTGACCGGACGGCGCCCGTCCGGTCACCGGGGGATTCGCGACCGTCAACGGTCCAGGTGTCTGCGCAGCTTCCGGTCGACCTTGCCCTGGACGCGGTCGAGGATGTCGGCCACGAGTCTGCCGCGCTTGGGCCGCGCCTCCACGTTGCCCAGCACGGCCCAGCCGTCGACATAGATCACGGGCGCCTCCGATTCGACCGAATCCAGCGGGGCCACCTCGAAGTTGCCCAGCACGCCGCCCCCGGTCCCGCGCAGCGAGACGTTCTCCGGGACGCGGATCTGCACGTCGCCGAAGACCGAGACGGCCTTGATGACGACCTGCTGGTACTCGAAGACCGCCTCGCTCAGGTCGATCTCGACGCTGCCGAAGACGGCGTAGGCGTGCAGCCGGCGCCCGGCCCGCCAGCGGCCCCGCCGCATGGCACTGCTGAAGACGGCCACCACGTTGGCGTCCGCCTCGGCCGGTATCGCGCCGGGAGCCGGACGGGGCGGCACGGACGCGTAGGCCGGCGCCGCTGGGCCCTGATGGGCCGCGGGCAGATCCCGGATGAAGACCTCCAGCTCGCCGACCGTCTTGGCGTGCAGCACGCCCTCGACGCGCTCGGCGTGCTCGTCCGCTGTCAGCCGGCCCTCGGCCAGGGCCTCGCGGAGGATGTCGGCGACGCGGTCGCGGTCGGCGTCCGAGGCGCGCAGGTCGGCGGGGGCAGGGGCCCCGTCCCGGGCTGGGGCGTGCTTCTGAAGGTCCACGGCAGCAGCGTACCGAAACGCGATAGATCGCGACTAGGGGTGTGGACAACCATGGGCGTGTCGAACTGAGCCTCACCTCACAGGTTCCGCGCCGACGGCAGGTTCTACGCTGGTGTGGCCCGCCAACGTCGGCGGGCAGCCGTCCGTCAGAGTGAGGAATGGGCTGAGATGCCTGAGTTCGCGTACACCGATCTGCTTCCCCAGGGCGAGGACACCACCCCGTACCGGCTGGTGACCTCGGAAGGCGTGTCCACCGTCGAGGGGCCGGACGGGCGGACGTTCCTCAAGGTGGAGCCGGAGGCGCTGCGCAAGCTCGCCGAGGAGGCCATCCACGACATCCAGCACTACCTGCGCCCGGCCCACCTCGCCCAGCTGCGCCGCATCATCGACGACCCCGAGGCCTCGGCCAACGACAAGTTCGTCGCCCTGGACCTGCTGAAGAACGCGAACATCGCGGCGGCCGGCGTGCTCCCGATGTGCCAGGACACCGGCACCGCGATCGTCATGGGCAAGCGCGGCCAGAACGTCCTCACCGGGGGCGAGGACGAGAAGGCGCTCTCGCACGGCATCTACGACGCCTACACCAGGCTGAACCTGCGCTACTCGCAGATGGCCCCGCTCACCATGTGGGAGGAGAAGAACACCGGCTCCAACCTCCCCGCGCAGATCGAGCTGTACGCGACGGACGGCGGCGCCTACAAGTTCCTCTTCATGGCCAAGGGCGGCGGCTCCGCCAACAAGTCCTTCCTGTACCAGGAGACGAAGGCCGTCCTGAACGAGGCCTCCATGATGAAGTTCCTGGAGGAGAAGATCCGCTCGCTCGGCACGGCCGCCTGCCCGCCGTACCACCTGGCGATCGTCGTCGGCGGCACGAGCGCCGAGTACGCGCTGAAGACCGCGAAGTACGCCTCCGCGCACTACCTGGACAACATGCCGGCCGAGGGCTCGCCGCTCGGCCACGGCTTCCGGGACAAGGAGCTGGAGGAGAAGGTCTTCGAGCTGACCCAGCGGATCGGCATCGGCGCGCAGTTCGGCGGCAAGTACTTCTGCCACGACGTGCGCGTGGTGCGGCTGCCGCGGCACGGCGCGTCCTGCCCGGTCGCGATCGCCGTCTCCTGCTCGGCGGACCGCCAGGCGGTCGCCAAGATCACCGCCGAGGGCGTCTTCCTCGAGCAGCTCGAGACGGACCCGGCGCGGTTCCTGCCGGAGACCACGGACGAGCACCTGGAGCAGGACGGGGACGTCGTCAAGATCGACCTGAACCAGCCGATGGACGAGATCCTCGCCGAGCTGACCAAGTACCCGGTCAAGACGCGGCTGTCCCTCACCGGCCCGCTGGTCGTCGCCCGCGACATCGCGCACGCCAAGATCAAGGAGCGGCTGGACGCGGGCGAGGGCATGCCGCAGTACCTGAAGGACCACCCGGTGTACTACGCGGGCCCGGCGAAGACGCCCGAGGGCTACGCGTCCGGCTCCTTCGGCCCGACGACCGCCGGCCGCATGGACTCCTACGTCGAGCAGTTCCAGGCGGCGGGCGGCTCCAAGGTGATGCTCGCCAAGGGCAACCGCAGCAAGCAGGTCACCGACGCGTGCGACGCGCACGGCGGCTTCTACCTCGGCTCCATCGGCGGCCCGGCCGCCCGGCTCGCCCAGGACTGCATCAAGAAGGTCGAGGTCCTGGAGTACGAGGAGCTGGGCATGGAGGCCGTCTGGAAGATCGAGGTCGAGGACTTCCCGGCGTTCATCGTCGTCGACGACAAGGGGAACGACTTCTTCCAGGACCCGGCTCCGCAGCCGACGTTCACCAGCATCCCGGTGCGGGGCCCGGGCCTGGGCTGATCCGGCGGCAGCACCCGTGGGGAGCCCCTGGCGCGTCGCCGGGGGCTCTGCCGTTCTCCCGGCCCGGGACGGCCGGGCAACGCCGCCCCCGGCACCGCGACCGGACCGCGTGTCAGTGCGGCACGCAGCCGAACCAGTTCACCGTGGCGCCATCGGCGGAGAAGCCCATGCACCTGATGGTCCTGTCGTGCAGCTTCTCGGTCCGGCCGACCGGGCCGTCCAGGTAGTCCGTCGTGTGGTGGGCCTCGACCAGGTCGTCGATCTCGACGCGGTACCAACGGCGTTCGCCGGACGGCAGGCTGCATCCGTGGGCCGTCAGATTGCGGCTGGGGTCGCCGCTCCAGACGGGCCGTTCGGCGCGGTCGCAGTGGGCTCCGCCCGCGGCGCCGGCGGTGCCGGCTCCCGCGCCCAGCAAGGTCGCCGCGCCTATGGACACCGCCGCGATGGCGCCGAGCAGACCCTTGGGAGTGAAAGACATCGATCGGTCCTCCTGCCAGCCGTGGTGACGGCGGGAATCACCCACCGTCTTGGGCCGATGGTCACACTTATCCGTGATGTCCCGCCCGGCGGCGGGGAGCCCGGTCCCCCGACCCGGTGACGCCGGTGGTGCCAATGGACCCACGGTCCGGAACAACCACCGCGCCCCGATCGCTGACACGGGCATGAGCAACTACCGCATCGAGCACGACTCCATGGGCGAGGTCCGGGTGCCCGTCCACGCCAAGTGGCGGGCGCAGACGCAGCGTGCCGTCGAGAACTTCCCGGTGTCCGGGCAGCGGATCGAGCGGGCGCACATCGAGGCGCTGGCGCGGATCAAGGGCGCCGCGGCGAAGGTGAACGCCGGTCTCGGCGTGCTGGACGAGGACGTCGCGGAGGCGATCCAGGAGGCGGCCCGCGAGGTCGCCGAGGGCAAGTGGGACGAGCACTTCCCGGTGGACGTGTTCCAGACCGGTTCCGGGACCTCGTCCAACATGAACACCAACGAGGTCATCGCCACCCTGGCCACCGAGCGGCTCGGCCGGGACGTGCACCCCAACGACCACGTCAACGCCTCGCAGTCCTCGAACGACGTCTTCCCCTCGTCCCTGCACATCGCCGCCACAGCCGCCGTCACCCACGACCTGATCCCGGCGCTGGAGCACCTCGCCGCGGCCCTCGGGCGCAAGTCCGAGGAGTTCGCGGACATCGTCAAGGCCGGGCGGACACATCTGATGGACGCGACGCCGGTCACCCTGGGGCAGGAGTTCGGCGGGTACGCGGCCCAGGTGCGGTACGGCGTGGAGCGGCTGCGGGCCTCGCTGCCCAGGCTGGCCGAGCTGCCGCTGGGCGGGACGGCGGTCGGCACCGGGATCAACACGCCGCCCGGTTTCTCGGCCGCGGTGATCGAGGAGGTCGCGCGGGTCACCGGGCTGCCGCTCACCGAAGCCCGCGACCACTTCGAGGCGCAGGGCGCCCGCGACGGGGTCGTGGAGACCAGCGGACAGCTCCGGACCATCGCGGTCGGGCTGACGAAGATCGCGAACGACCTGCGCTGGATGTCGTCCGGGCCGCGCACCGGGCTGGCCGAGATCCGGCTGCCCGATCTCCAGCCGGGCTCCTCGATCATGCCGGGCAAGGTCAACCCGGTCGTCCCCGAGGCCGTGCTCATGGTCGCCGCCCAGGTGATCGGCAACGACGCGACCATCGCCACCGCGGGCGCCGCCGGGAACTTCGAGCTGAACGTGATGCTCCCGGTCATGGCCAAGAACGTGCTGGAGTCGGTCCGGCTGCTCGCGAACGTCTCGCGGCTGTTGGCCGACCGGACCGTGGACGGCGTCACCGCCGACCGCGAACGCGCCCGCGAGTACGCCGAGTCCTCGCCGTCGGTGGTGACGCCGCTGAACAAGTACATCGGCTACGAGGAGGCCGCGAAGGTCGCGAAGAAGTCGCTGGCCGAGCGCAGGACCATCCGCGAGGTCGTGCTGGAGGGCGGCTACGTGGAGCGCGGCGACCTCACGCTGGAGCAGCTCGACGAGGCGCTGAACGTCCTGCGGATGACGCGGCCGTGACGGCCGGCCCCGCCGCGCAGAAGCGTGACGCTCACCGCAGCGTCGTATGTGCACGGCACCTAATATCTGTTCATGGCGGACAACGGAGCGGTGAGACGAGTGGCGGCGGGGCCTGCGACCTACTGGACCCCCGGGAGCCAGATCCTGTGGCGGTACCGGGAGAACGCCGGCGCGCGCTTCCACATCGCGCGGCCCGTCACCGTCGTCCGGGACGACGCGGACCTGCTCGCCGTGTGGATGGCGCCCGGTACGGAGTGCGTGAAGCCGGTGCTCGCCGACGGCACGCCGGTGCACGTGGAGCCGCTGGAGACCCGCTACACCAGGCCGCGTTCGGTGCAGCGGGACCGGTGGTTCGGCACGGGCGTGCTGAAGCTGGCCCGGCCCGCCGAGCCCTGGTCGGTGTGGCTGTTCTGGGAGCCGGGCTGGCGGTTCAAGAACTGGTACGTCAACCTCGAGCAGCCGCTGAGCCGCTGGGCGGGCGGGGTCGACTCCGAGGACCACTTCCTGGACATCTCCGTTCACCCGGACCGCAGTTGGCACTGGCGGGACGAGGACGAGTTCGCGCAGGCGCAGCGGGACGGGCTGATGGACCAGGCGACCGCCGAGCGGGTGCGGGCGGCCGGCCGGGCCGCGGTGGAGGTGATCGACGCCTGGGGTCCGCCGTTCTCCGACGGCTGGCAGCACTGGCGCCCGGATCCGTCCTGGACTGTACCGTCACTCCCCGAGGACTGGGACCGTACGCCCGCGCACGTGTCCTCATGAGACCCTTGATGCGCCCCCGGCCCACAACCGTAGGATCGTCCTCCGCAAGAATCCGCAAGGCAACTCCCGGGGTGCGAACCGGGTCTGACCAGACGTCACCGAGGGGCGGCAGGAGTGAGCGAGGGGTACGAGGGCAACACCCCGGCGGGCCCGGCAGGGTTCCCCGGCGGCACAGGCACGGCCTCTGACCACGCGGGAATTCCGTTCCTGGGGCACGTATTCCGGGTATCGGACTTTCGGCGGGACCATGTGCGCGCCCGGCGCGCAGCCCCGGACGGATGGATTCGACGCGCGTGACGGAGCACCCCACGTCCTACGACCGCCCGCAGTCGGGCGCCGACCCCGCGGACTCCCGCGGGGCGCTGCTGCGTACTCCGGAGCAGCTCGCCGGCCCGGCCTTACCGGCACAGGCCCGGGCCGACGGACCGCCCTCCGCGCCGGGGGCCACCACGCCCCGCGGCAAGGGGAACAAGGGGAAGGAGCCCCAAGTCAACGGCCCCGAGCACTCCCAGCCCGCCACCGCGCCGACGGACGCGGGACGCCCGCGTCCCTCCCCGGAGGCCATTCCGCCGCAGCCGGGCGCCGAGCAGGAGCGGGGGCCGGGCGGCCAGGACCGCCGCACCGGGCGGGGGCTGCCACCGGGGCGGCCGATGCCGATGCGGCGCGACGGTGACCGGCTCAGGTTCGTCGGGGCGGCGACCCGGCGGATCGCGCGCGGCCTCGATCTGGACGAGATCGTGATGGGGCTGTGCCGGGCGACCGTGCCGACGTTCTCCGACGCGATCCTGGTCTATCTGCGCGACCCGCTGCCGGTGGGCGACGAGCGTCCGGCCGGGCCCGTGGTGCTGCGGCTGCGCCGCACGGACCGGATCCCGGACGAGCGCGACACCGAGGGCCTGGCGCCGCCGCCGTTCCCCGAGCCGGAGCCGGATGCCTCGGCCCTCAGCGAGCTGTCGTCGCTGACCACCGAGCTGTGCGAGGTGCGGCCGGGCGGCGCCCTGAACGAGGTGCTGCGCGGGGTGCGGCCGGTGTTCGCCGACGCGCCCGCGGCCCGGGCGGCGCTGCCCGAGCTGCTCGGCGAGGGCGGCGAGGCGGCCGTGCCGGGCGGCCGGCACGCGATCCTGGCGCCGCTGCGCGGCCGGCGCCGGGTGATCGGCGCCGCGCTGTTCCTGCGGCGCCCGGAGCGGCCGGCGTTCGAGGGGGACGACCTGCTGGTGGCGGCGCAGCTCGCCACGCACAGCGCGCTCGGCATCGACAAGGCGGTGCTGTACGGCCGCGAGGCGTACATCGCCGACGAGCTGCAGCGCACCATGCTGCCGGAGACGCTGCCCCGGCCGACCGGGGTGCGGCTGGCGTCCCGGTACCTGCCGGCGGCGGAGACGGCGCGGGTGGGCGGCGACTGGTACGACGCGATCCCGCTGCCCGGCAGCCGGGTGGCGCTGGTGGTCGGCGACGTCATGGGGCACTCCATGACGTCGGCGGCGATCATGGGCCAGCTGCGCACGACGGCGCAGACGCTGGCCGGTCTCGACCTGCCCCCGCAGGAGGTGCTGCACCATCTCGACGAGCAGGCGCAGCGGCTCGGCACCGACCGCATGGCGACCTGCCTGTACGCGGTGTACGACCCGGTGACGCATCGCATCACGATCGCCAACGCGGGTCATCCGCCGCCCGTGCTGCTGCACCTGGGCGGCCGGGCGGAGGTGCTGCGGGTCCCGCCGGGCGCGCCGATCGGGGTGGGCGGGGTGGACTTCGAGGCGGTGGAGCTGGACGCGCCGGCCGGGGCCACGCTGCTGCTGTACACCGACGGGCTGGTGGAGTCCCGGCTGCGGGACGTGTGGACCGGCATAGAGCAGCTGCGCGAGAAGCTCGCCGCGACCGCCCGGCTCACCGGCCCGGACCATCCGCCGCCGCTCGAGGCGCTGTGCGACGAGGTGCTGGACATGCTCGGCCCGGGCGACCGGGACGACGACATCGCGCTGCTCGCGGCCCGTTTCGACGGGATCGCGCCGAGCGATGTGGCGTACTGGACGCTGGAGCCGGAGAACGCGGCGCCGCGCGAGGCCCGGCGGCTGGCGCGGCGCGCGCTGGCCCGGTGGGGCCTCGAGGAGCTGACGGACTCGGTGGAGCTGCTGGTCAGCGAGGTGGTCACGAACGCGGTGCGCTACGCCACCCGTCCGGTGACGCTGCGGCTGCTGCGCACGGACGTGCTGCGCTGCGAGGTCGGCGACGACGTGCCCCAGTTGCCGCGGCTGTGCCAGGCGCGGGCCACGGACGAGGGCGGCCGCGGGCTGTACCTGGTCAACAAGCTGGCCCGGCGCTGGGGCGCGACCCGGCTGAGCACCGGCAAGGTGGTCTGGTTCGAGCTGAACAGGGCGTGAGCGCACGCGAAGAGGGGCGCCCGGAGTGTTCCGGGCGCCCCTCTTCGCGTGCTCCTACTGGCCGAAGCCGTCGGCGGGGTTGAGCGGGTCCTCGCTGACGGGGGCCGTCGGCGGCTCGCTGGACGGGCTCTGGGACGGCGACTGGGAGGGTGACTGGCTGGGCGAGCGCGACGGGGTCCGGGACGGCGACTGCGACGGCGACTCGGACACCGGCGGTTCGCTGCTCGGCGAGCTGGACGGGGTGTCGGACGGGGACTCGCTGACCGTCGGGGTGTCCGTCGGCTCGACGGCCGCGCCCTGGGTGGTGTCCAGGTCGAACTCGGACTTCTCGGTGACTCCGAAGGTGTAGGCCGCCCAGATCTCGGCCGGCGGGCCGCCGCCGTTGACCCGGCCGCCGCCCATCGCGCCGCTGAGCGAGACGTGGTCGTTCCTCTTGACCGGCTTGCCGTCGCAGCCGGTGCCGCCGGACTTGGCCGCCTCGCCGAACAGGCCGACGGAGGTGACGAGGTCGGGGGTGTAGCCGGTGAACCAGGCCGAGCGGTTGCAGTCGGAGGTACCGGTCTTGCCCGCGACCTGCTGGCCGTTGCGCAGCGGGTTGCCCGCCACGGACGTGCGGGCGGTGCCGTCGTCGACCACGCCGGTGAGCACCGAGGTCACGCTGTCGGCGACCGTGCGGCTGATCACCTGGCTGCCGACGGCGTCGGGCATCTCGACCGAGCGGCCCTTCTGTTCGGCCGACTTCACGATGCCGGGCGTCACCTCACGGCCGTGGTTGGCGAAGGTGGCGTAGATGCCGGCCATCTCCAGCGGGCTGGCGCCCATGGAGCCCAGCGTCTGCGCGGGCACCGCCTGCATGCCCTCGGTGTCCATGCCGAGCTGCTTCGCGGTGCTCATCACCTTTTTCATCCCCACGTCGACGCCCATCTGCGCGAAGACGGAGTTGACGGACTGGTTCATGGCCTGCTGGACGGTGATGGGCCCGTAGTTGCGGTTGTCCTCGTTCGGCGGTGCGAAGCCGACCTTGGCGCCGTGGTCGACGGCCTGGCGGCGGCTGGTGCCGTCGTAGACCGTGCTCGCCTGGATCGTCTTGCCGTCCTGCGTGGTGGCATTCTGCGCCAGCGCGGCGGCGAGGATGACCGGCTTGAACGTGGACGCGGGCTGGTAGTCGCGGCGGGTGGCGTTGCTGGTCCAGTGGTCGAAGTAGTTCTTGCCGCCGTACATCGCGACGATCCTGCCGGTCTTCGGGTCCACCGACACCGCGCCGGCCTGGACGTCGCCGTCGACCTTGCGCTTCTTCGGTTCCAGCTTGCTGGTCAGCCGCTCCTTGACGGCCTGCTCCAGCGCGGCCTGCTTCTTGCGGCTGATGTTCAGGGTGATGGTCCAGCCCTGGCTGTCGACCTTGGCCGCCGCGTCGGACCTGGACAGGCCCTCGTCGCGCATCAGCTTCTGGGCGAGCTGGGCGTTGGCGAGCGTGACCAGGTAGCCCTTCTGGCCCTCCATGCCCGGGGCGCCCTTGGGCTCCTTGGGCACCGGGAAGCTCAGGCCGTCGCGCTTCTCCTTGGGCAGCCAGTGCTCCTCGACCATGTTGTCCAGGACGTAGTTCCAGCGCGCCTTGACCAGCCGCTTGCCGGTCGGGGTGGCGGCCGCCCAGTCGTACTGGCTCGGCGCCTGGAGCAGGGCGGCCAGGTAGGCGCCCTGCTGCACGTTGAGGTCCTGGGCGTCGACGCGGTAGTAGGCCTGGGCGGCGGCCTGGATGCCGTAGGCGTTGCGGCCGTAGTAGGAGGTGTTGATGTAGCCGGCGAGGATGTCGTCCTTGGACTTCTCGCGCTCCACCTTCAGCGAGATGACCAGTTCCTTCAGCTTCCGCGAGACGGTCTGGTCCTGGTTCAGGTAGTAGTTCTTGACGTACTGCTGGGTGATCGTCGAGCCGCCCTGCTTGCCGCGTCCGGAGAGGGTGTTGATCAGGCCTCGGGCGGTGCCCTTGAGGTCCACTCCGGGGTCGGTGTAGAAGGACTTGTTCTCGGCGGCCACGAAGGTCCGCTGGACCGCCTTTGGCACCTTGTCCAGATCCACGATCTCGCGGTTGACCTTGCCGTCGCGGGCCAGGACGCTGCCGTCGCTGTACTTGTAGACGTTGCTCTGCCGCTGGGCGGCGATGTTGCCGGCGGGCACGTCGACCGCCAGGTACAGCGCGACGAAGGCGCCGAAGGACAGCAGGCACAGTCCGAAGAACGTGCCGAGGATCTTCTTCCAGGTGAACAGCCTGCGTATTCGGCCCTTGGCGGGCTTGCCGCCGGGCGCCGCCGCCGCGGAGTCGGCCGTGGACTGCGAGCGGTGGCGCTTGGGCGCCGCGCGGCGACCACCACGCTGTCGCGCTCGTCTCTCTTCCGCTCGTCCCATGAGTCCTACGCTCCCGCTTCCATCTCAGTGGTCAGCTCCGAAAGCTAACACCCGTCTATATGACAAAGGACGCTCGATCCGCTCTTTTACGGACGTGAGAATCAGCACCCGCCCCACAGGGAACCGACGGTTATCCCTGGCGTTGGGTTGCCCAGCGGCATAAAGTGATATCACTTAGCTAGACGGAAACCAGGCGCCCGGGGAAGTCGGACGCCTTCGAGAACCGGGGGATCCACCGTGCCCGCACCCGACACGTCCGCACCCCAGACGGCCGCGGCCGTCGACGTACCCGAGATGCCCGCGCCGCGCGTGCGCGAGTTCCAGGCCCACAGCATCGGCGGGGGCCTCGCCCTGCTCCTCGGCCTGCTGGGACTCGCCGCCGCCGTGGCCCTGTTCGCCGCCGCCTCGGCGGTGACCGCGGACGGCGCCAAGGCCGGGCTCATCCTGTGCGGCGTCCTCGTCTTCCTCGCCGCCGTGATCGCGATGCGCGGCCTCAACACGGTCGCGCCCGGCGAGGCCCGGGTGGTCCAGCTCTTCGGCCGCTACCGGGGCACGATCCGGCAGGACGGCCTGCGCTGGGTGAACCCCTTCACCTCGCGCACCCGCATCTCGACCCGGGTACGCAACCACGAGACCGCCGTACTGAAGGTCAACGACGCCTACGGCAACCCGATCGAGCTGGCCGCGGTCGTGGTCTGGAAGGTCCAGGACACCGCGCAGGCCACCTTCGAGGTGGACGACTTCGCCGAGTTCGTCGCCACCCAGACCGAGACGGCCGTGCGGCACATCGCCATCGAGTACCCCTACGACGCCCACGAGGAGGACGGCCTGTCGCTGCGCGGCAACGCCGAGGAGATCACCGAGAAGCTGGCCGTCGAGCTGCAGGCCCGGGTGGAGGCGGCCGGGGTCCGGGTCGTCGAGTCGCGCTTCACGCATCTCGCGTACGCCCCCGAGATCGCCTCGGCGATGCTCCAGCGCCAGCAGGCCGGCGCGGTGGTCGCGGCCCGGCGGCAGATCGTGGACGGCGCGGTCGGCATGGTGGAGGCGGCGCTCGCCCGGATCGCCGAGCAGGACATCGTGGAGCTGGACGAGGAGCGGAAGGCGGCGATGGTGTCCAACCTGATGGTGGTGCTGTGCGGGGACCGGGCCCCGCAGCCCGTGCTCAACACCGGGACCCTCTACCAGTGACGGATCCGTCGGAGGAGACGTCCGGGCGACGGCCTCGGCAGCGCAAGCAGGTGCTGCTGAGGCTGGACCCGTCGGTCTACGACGCCCTCGCGCGCTGGGCCGGGGACGAACTGCGGTCGGCCAACGCGCAGATCGAGTTCCTGCTGCGCAAGGCGCTCTCCGAGGCGGGGCGGCTGCCGCGGGACACCGGTCCGCTGCCCCGCCGCGGGCGGCCGCCCGCCGGCCCCGCGGCCGGGCCGCCGGCGCCCTGAGGACGGGCCCGCCTCCACACGGAGGCGGGCCCCTCGTCGTTACGGAATCCGGACAATCGGCTCCCACCTGCGTCGCGCCACCGCCTGCCAGCCACTGGACACTCCACGTATACACGCGACGTATACACCGTGTGTAGAGTGCTGCCATGTCCATCGGTCACACCCTCCTAGGGCTCCTGGAGTCCGGCCCCCGACACGGCTACGACCTGAAGCGGGCCTTCGACGAGAAGTTCGGTCACGACCGGCCGCTGCACTACGGCCAGGTCTACTCGACGATGTCCCGCCTGCTGAAGAACGGGCTCGTGGAAGTCGACGGGATCGAGTCGGGCGGCGGGCCCGAACGCAAGCGGTACGCCATCACCGACGCCGGCGTCACCGACGTCGAGCAGTGGCTCGCGACCCCGGAGAAGCCGGAGGAGTACCTCCAGTCCACCCTCTACACCAAGGTCGTCCTGGCGCTGCTGACCCACCGGGACGCGGCCGACATCCTGGACACCCAGCGCGCCGAGCACCTGCGCAGCATGCGCATCCTCACCGACCGCAAGCGCAAGGGCGACCTCGCGGACCAGCTCGTCTGCGATCACGCCCTGTTCCACCTGGAGGCCGATCTGCGCTGGCTGGAACTGACCGCCGCCCGGCTGGACAGGCTCCGCGCGGAGGTGGCCCGATGACCCCTCCCCCGGGCTCCCTGCTCGCCGCCGAGGACCTGCGCAAGGCCTACGGCCCGACGCTCGCGCTGGACGGCGCCGCGTTCTCCATCCACGCCGGTGAGGTCGTCGCGGTGATGGGCCCCTCCGGGTCCGGCAAGTCGACGCTGCTGCACTGCCTCGCCGGCATAGTGCCGCCCGACTCGGGCTCGATCACCTACGCCGGGCGGGAACTCGCCACCATGAACGACGTCGAGCGCAGCGCCCTGCGGCGCAGCGAGTTCGGCTTCGTCTTCCAGTTCGGCCAGTTGGTGCCGGAGCTGACCTGCGTGGAGAACGTGGCGCTTCCGCTGCGGCTGAACGGCACCTCCCGCAAGAAGGCCGAGCGGGCCGCGCTGGGCTGGATGGAGCGGCTCGAGGTGGACGACCTCAGGGGCAAGCGGCCCGGTGAGGTCTCCGGCGGCCAGGGGCAGCGGGTCGCGGTGGCGCGGGCGCTGGTCACCGGGCCCCGGGTGCTGTTCGCCGACGAACCGACCGGCGCGCTGGACTCGCTCAACGGGGAGCGCGTGATGGAGCTGCTCACCGACGCGGCCCGCTCCACCAACGCGGCCGTCGTGCTGGTCACGCACGAGGCCCGGGTGGCCGCGTACTCGGACCGCGAGATCGTCGTGCGGGACGGCAGGTCCCGGGACATGGAGCGGGCCGTATGAAGCCGCGCAGGGGGGATCTGCCGCGCGGGCGGGGATGGGCGCGGGGGAGCTTCGGGGACCTCGTCATGGGCGCCCGGTTCGCCGTCACCGGCGGGCGTGAGGGTTGGGTGCGGATGACGCTGACGGCGGTCGGCGTCGGGCTGGGCGTCGCCCTGCTGCTGCTGACCACCGCGCTGCCGAACGTGTTCGCCGCCCGGCACCGGGTCGAGGAGGCCCGCTACGACTACACGTTCTCCAGCACCACCCGCCCCAAGGCCGACGACACCGTGCTGGTCGCCGCGACCGACACGCAGTGGCACTCGAAGGACGTCCGGGGCCGGCTCCTCGAACCCGAGGGCCCGCGGGCGCCGTTGCCGCCCGGGGTCGGCCGCTTCCCCGCGAAGGGCGAGATGGTCGTCTCCCCCGCGCTGCGGGACCTGCTCGCCTCGGACGGCGCCCGGCTGCTGCGCGAGCGGCTGCCCCACCGGGTCGTGGGGACGATCGGCGAGAGCGGGCTGATCGGCTCGCACGAGCTGGCGTACTACGCGGGCGCCGAGGGCCTGGACCCGGACGCGGGCGGCGGCGTCCGGGTGGACCGGCTGGCGCATTTCGGCGATCCGCACCCGACCGTGGAGAAGGCCGACCCGGTACTGCTGCTGATGGTGCTGGTCGTGTTCGTGGTCCTGCTGATGCCCGTCGCCGTGTTCATCGCCGCTGCCGTGCGCTTCGGCGGCGAGCGGCGCGACCGCAGGCTGGCCGCGCTGCGGCTGGTCGGGTCCGACAGCGGGATGACCCGGCGGATCGCCGCGGGCGAGGCGCTGGCCGGGGCCCTGCTCGGGCTGGCCGTCGGCACGGTCTTCTTCCTGATCGGACGTCAGGTCGCCGGTTCGGTGCAGGTGCTGGGCGAGAGCGTGTTCCCCAGCTACCTCGACCCCTCCCCCGCGCTCGTCGCGCTGGTGGCGGTGGCGGTGCCGGCGTCCGCGGTCCTGGTGACCCTGCTCGCGATGCGCGGGGTGGTCGTGGAACCGCTCGGCGTGGTGCGGACGGCCCGGCCGGCCCGGCGCCGGCTGTGGTGGCGGCTGCTGCTGCCGCTGGCGGGCCTCGCGCTGCTGTACCCGATGGTCGGCAAGGGCCGGGACAGCGGCGGCTTCAACCAGTACCTGGTGACCGGCGGCGTCCTGCTGCTGCTGGTCGGCGTGACCGCGCTGCTGCCGTGGATCGTGGAGCGGGTCGTCGCCCGGCTCGGCGCCGGCCCGGTGTCCTGGCAACTCGCGGTACGACGGCTGCAGTTGAGCAGCGGCACGGCGGCCCGCATGGTCAACGGCATCGCGGTGGCGGTGGCCGGCGCGATCGCGCTGCAGATGCTGTTCGCGGGCGTGGAGAGCCAGTACACCAAGGACACCGGCCGCGACCCGAACCGGGCGTCCATGGAGATCACGCTGCCCGACCACCGTGACGTCGCCGCCGCGGGCGAGGCGTTCCGAAAGACCGAGGGTGTGCGGGTGGCGATGGCGCTGTCCACCGCGTCGGTCGGGGAGAGGCGCACGGAACCGGAGAGCCTGGTCGACCTGACGGTCGGTGACTGCGCCGCCCTGCGCGAGGTGGCACGGCTGCCCTCCTGCCGGGACGGCGACGTGTTCCGGCTGCGCAACCCGCACTACGACGCCTCGTACAACGACTCCATCGGCTCCGTCGTACGTCCCGAGCGGCAGCTCTACGTCGACCCGAGCTACTCGGGCGAGCCCGGCCTCGAGGTGCCCTGGCGGGTGCCGGCCGGCCTCAAGCAGGCGTCGTACCGCGAGGACGCGCTGCAGAACGGCGCCAACGGCCTGCTGCTCACGCCGTCCGCGCTGCCGGCGAAGGCCAGGACCGTACTGCACGGCCATGTCTTCGTCCGCATCGACGAGTCGGTGCCCGACGCCCAGGAGTACGTGCGCAACACGGCCGCCCGGGTGGAGCCGGCCGCGGACGTGTTCACCTGGACGGCGACCGAGGAGTCCACGAAGTACACCTCGCTGCGCACCGGCCTGTTCGTCGGCGCGGTCTGCGTGCTGGCGCTGATCGGCGCGAGCCTGCTGGTCTCGCAGCTCGAGCAGCTCCGCGAGCGGCGCAAGCTGCTGTCCTCGCTGGTCGCCTTCGGCACCCGGCGCCGCACGCTGGGCCTGTCGGTGCTGTGGCAGACGGCCGTCCCGATCGTCCTCGGGCTGCTGCTGTCCTCGGTGGTCGGCCTGACCCTCGGCGCGGTGCTGCTGAAGATGACGGCGACACCGGTGTCGGTCGACTGGGCGAGCGTGCTGTCCATGACCGGCGTCGGCGCCGCGGTGGTGCTCGCGGTGACCCTGCTCAGCCTGCCCCCGCTGCTGCGGCTGATGCGGCCGGACGGGCTGCGCACCGAGTAGGCGTCCGGCGGCGTCCCGTGCGGGGCGCCGCCGGGTCCACGGGAGGTGCGGTCAGGCGTCCAGCACCCGCACGGGCAGCGGCCGCAGCTCCTCGCGCAGGGCCGCCGCCAGCTCCTCGTACTCCGCTCCCCTGGCGGCGCCCGCGCGCATGGCGAAGGCGATCCGGCGGCTGGGGGCGGGATCGGCGAAGTAGCCGGTGCGGAGCCGGCTGCCGCGGGTCGTCTCGACCTTCAGGGCGGTGCGCGGCAGCAGGGTGCAGCCGAGGCCGCCCGCGACGAGCTGCACCAGCGTGGAGAGACCGGCGGCCGTGGTGGTGACCGGCGCGTCCTCCCGCCCGGCCTCGCGGCAGATGTCCAGCGCCTGGTCGCGCAGGCAGTGCCCCTCGTCGAGCAGCAGCAGGTTCAGTTCCCGCAGCGCCTCGCGCGGGATGCCCTCGCGGCCGCCGAGCCGGTGGTCGGGCGGCGTGACGAGCGCGAAGTCCTCGTCGAACAGCGGGAGTTCGGTCACCCCGGGGACGCCGAGCGGCACGGCGAGCAGCAGCAGGTCCAGGCGGCCGGACTGCAGGCCCTCGACGAGGCTGGCGGTCTGCTCCTCGTGCACCTGCAGGTCGAGGTGCGGGTACCGCTCGTGGACCAGGCCCAGCACGGTGGGCAGCAGGTACGGCGCGACGGTCGGGATCACCCCGAGGCGCAGCACCCCGGTGAACGGCGCCCGGACCGCCTCGGCCTCCTCCAGCAGCGCCCCGACCTCGTCCAGCACCGCCTTGGCCCGTACGGCCAGCCGCTCGCCGGCGGGCGAGAGCAGCACCTTGCGGGTCGTACGCTCGAGGAGGGTCACGCCCAGGATCTCCTCCAGCGCCGAGACCGCGCCGGACAGGGCGGGCTGGCTCATCCCGATGGCGGCGGCCGCGTCCCGGAAGTGCAGGTGCTCGGCCACGGCCGCGAAGGCACGGAGCTGGGACAGGCTGGGCTGGCGTCGTTTTCCGCTACTGACGGTCACTGATAGATACCTCCGATCAACACGACCGAGTGTAGCTATTTCCTGTATCAATGCACCCTGTGCCAACATCGGGAAAGTCCAACCCATGGGTAGCACCCGCGATCCGGGTGCTGCCTCGCTGCAAGGAGAGCGTGTGCTCACTGTCGGTGACAAGTTCCCCGAGTTCGAACTGACCGCCTGCGTCTCGCTGGAGAAGGGCAAGGAGTTCGACACGATCAACCACAAGACCTACGAGGGCAAGTGGAAGATCGTTTTCGCCTGGCCCAAGGACTTCACCTTCGTGTGCCCGACCGAGATCGCCGCGTTCGGCAAGCTGAACGACGAGTTCGCCGACCGCGACGCCCAGATCCTCGGCTTCTCCGGTGACTCCGAGTTCGTCCACCACGCCTGGCGCAAGGACCACGACGACCTGCGTGACCTGCCCTTCCCGATGATGGCCGACTCCAAGCACGAGCTGATGCGCGAGCTGGGCATCGAGGGCGAGGACGGCTTCGCCAAGCGCGCCGTCTTCATCGTCGACCAGAACAACGAGATCCAGTTCACCATGGTGACCGCCGGTTCCGTCGGCCGTAACCCCAAGGAGGTCCTGCGGGTCCTCGACGCCCTGCAGACGGACGAGCTGTGCCCGTGCAACTGGAGCAAGGGCGACGAGACGCTCGACCCGGTCGCGCTGCTGGCCGGTGAGTGACCCATGTCGCTCGACTCGCTGAAGTCCCGCGTCCCGGACTACGCCAAGGACCTGAAGCTCAACCTGGGCTCGGTCATCGGCAACTCCGACCTGCCGGCCCAGCAGCTCTGGGGCACGGTGCTGGCGACCGCCATCGCCTCCCGTTCCCCGATCGTGCTGCGTGAGCTGGAGCCGGAGGCGAAGGCGAACCTGTCGCCGGAGGCGTACACGGCCGCCAAGGCCGCCGCCGCGGTGATGGCGATGAACAACGTCTTCTACCGCACCCGGCACCTGCTGTCCGACCACGAGTACGGCACCCTGCGCGCCGGTCTGCGGATGAACGTCATCGGCAACCCGGGCGTGGAGAAGGTCGACTTCGAGCTGTGGTCCTTCGCGGTCTCCGCGATCAACGGCTGCGGCATGTGCCTCGACTCGCACGAGCAGGTGCTGCGCAAGGCCGGCGTCGAGCGCGAGGTGGTCCAGGAGGCGTTCAAGATCGCGTCCGTGGTCCAGGCCGTCGGCGTGACCCTCGACGCGGAGGCGGCTCTGGCCCAGGCGGCCGAGTAACCCGCTCCCGGACACCGCGGCCCCCGCCCATCCGATGGGCGGGGGCCGCGGTGCGTTCAGTGATGTGACAAGAACCATTCGTTCCGAACTGTGACCGATCGACCGGCCCGGACCTGAGTACCGGTACTCAGGCCCCCGGGCGTCGCCTGCGGAAGGCTGCAGGACATGACCACCCCCCACACACGGCCGGCGCCCGCCCTGCCGCGGCTGCTGGGCGCCGCCGTCACCGGAGCGGTCCTGGCCGCCGGCGCCCTGGCCTACCTCTCCTGGACCGTCCGGCGCAGCGGCCGGATCTGCGGGACGGCCGACGGCGTCTGCGTCACCGGATGGAACCTGACGGCCGTCCCGCTGCTGTTCGCGGTCTCCCTGGCCGTGCTGCTCGTCGTCTACGAGCGGCTGGGCATCGGGCCACGGCTCGCCCTCGTCCCGCCGACGCTCCTGCCGGCGCCCGTCCTGCTGGCGGCGGCGCACGCGTCGGCGGGCTGGTGGGCCGTCGCCCTCACGGGCGGGGCCTGGTCATACTGCGTCGCGCTCGCCGCCGGGAGCCGGTACCGCCTCCCGGCCGTCGCAGCCTGCGTCGGGCTGCTCCTCGCCGCCCTGGTCGTCCTCTACGGCTGAGGGCTCGTCCGGGGCGGCCTCCACCTCCGCCGAGTAGGCGCGCAGGTACCCCACCACCGTGTTCGTCACCGCCACCAGCGGTACGGCCACCACCGCGCCGCCGATGCCGGCCACCATGCCGCCGGCCGCCACCGTCAGGACGACGGCGAGCGGGTGGACCCGGACCGCGCGGCCCAGGATGAAGGGCTGCAGGACGTGGCCCTCGATCTGCTGGACGGCGAGGACGACCACGAGGGTCATCAGCGCGGTGAAGACGCCCTGCGTCACCAGGGCCACGATCACCGCGAGCGCGCCGGAGGCGACGGCGCCGACCAGGGGGATGAACGAGAACAGGAAGATGAAGACGGCCAGCGGTACGGCCATCGGCACGTTGAGGAAGTAGATGCCGATGCCGATGAATATGGCGTCGATGAGGGCCACCAGCACCGTGCCCCGGACGTAGGCCGTCAGGGTGCGCCAGGCGCGCGGGCCGGCGCCGGCCACGCCCGGGCGGGCCGCGGCGGGCACCAGCTTCAGGAACCACTGCCAGATGCGCTTGCCGTCGTAGAGCAGGAACAGCGTCGAGAAGAACACCAGCAGGATGCCGGTGAGCGCCTCGACGACGACCTGAACGCCTTCCAGGCCCGCGGACGTTATCTGGTCGGTGTTCGCTCCGATGGCCTCGCGGAGGTTCTTGGCGATCTGGTTGATCTGCTTGTCGGTGACGTGGAAGGGGCTCTTCAGCAGCCAGTTGCGCAGGTCGTCGATGCCGCTCTGGATCTGGCTGGAGAGGGTGTCGATGTTCTCCATGACCTGCCAGGTCACGAACCAGCCCATCAGCCCGATGACGACGAAGCCGAGGATCGCGGTCAGCGCGGTCGCCGGGCCGCGCGGCACCCCGTGCCGGGTCAGCCGGGCGACCGTCGGCTGGAGCAGCGCGGTGACCAGCAGGGCGATGACGAAGGTGAAGACGACGAGCTGGATGGCGCTGATGACCCGCATCAGGACCCACACGGTGCCGGCCAGGACCAGCAGGCGCCAGCCCGCCTCGGCCGCGACCCGCACACCCCAGGGCACGGCCTGCGCCGGGTCGGGCCGTGGTCCGGCCGGTGCGGCGGGCCGGGGGACGGACGGCACCGGATCGGCGGCCCGGTCGGCCCTGCGGCCGGGCTTCCGGCCGACGGCGGGGTCGGACCCGGACCCGGTGTCCTTCTCCACTTCGGCGCGGCGCTCGTCCAACCGCTCACTCATCTCGGTCAGTCCGGCACCCAGCCGGCCCAGCCACCCTGGCACTCGCGACATGATCCGTCCTCTTCCCCCGCCTCCCGGGTGTACGCCACCGCTCACCCGGGAGCAGTTCGCGTACGACCGTACAGTGCGAAAGCCCCTCCTCGTAGGACGAGGAGGGGCTGCGCGGGGTTGAGCGGGGGCCGTCGGCCTAGTACCAGCTGTTGGCCTGCCAGAACGACCAGGCGCCACAGGGGCTGTGGTACCGCTCGTTCATGTAGTTGAGGCCCCACTTGATCTGGGTCGCCGGGTTGGTCCGCCAGTCGGCGCCGGCGGAGGCGTACTTGCCGGCGGGGAGAGCCTGGAAGAGACCGTAGGCGCCGGACGAGGCGTTGACCGCCTGGTAGTTCCAGCTCGACTCGTGGTTCACGATGTTGCTGAAGCACTGGAACTGGTCGGCCGCCACCATCTGACGCGCCATCGCCTGGATCTGCGCCACGGAGTAGCTGCTCTGCACCGGGAAGCTGGAGGAGTCCCGGGTGGAGCGGGTGGCCGCGGCCTTGGCCTCGGCGCGCTCCTTCGCGGCTGCCTCGGCCGCCTTCTCGGCGGCCGCCTTCTTGGCCACCGCGGTCTCGGCGGCTGCCTTGCGGGCGGCCTCCTCGGCGTCCTTCTTGGCGCTCGCGTCAGCGGCGATGGCCTGCGCGTCGGCCTGCTGCGTCAGGGACGCGGTCTGCACCTGGGCCTGCTGACCCGCGGGTATGTCCGCGAGGAGCGTGGTGTCGGCTGCTGCCGTCGCCTCGGCGTCGTTGTTCTGCGCGGTGCTGCCC
The DNA here is from genome assembly GCF_042875075.1 of Streptomyces sp. NPDC003720. Lineage (NCBI taxonomy): Bacteria > Bacillati > Actinomycetota > Actinomycetes > Kitasatosporales > Streptomycetaceae > Streptomyces > Streptomyces sp. NPDC003720. The sequence continues at coordinate 296,065 of NZ_JBIANZ010000008.1, read as the reverse complement.
GAGGCAACACCGACGACGCTTCCGACGGCGGTGACCGCGGTGGCCGAGGCCACTGCGAATCCCCGGACCGAAATCCGGCTCACACGGTTTCCTTCCAGCATCGCCCGCTTCGGTGACCCTGGCGGACGCAATCGTGCCCTTGACACTGGCCTCCCAACTGCGGGGTCACGGGAGGCGCGGGCCCGGTGGGCAACTCCCCTGCGGGGAGCGCCGCGTGGTGCGCGGGCGGCATACGACGACGCTGTTGAGTTGGGGTGGTGCTGCTGTGGTGCCGTACCGCTGGGGGTACAGGTGTGCCGTATGCGGGGCCTGACAGGAGTGAGACTCTGCCGTAACCAGACACCGGGTGGCAATTCCGAGTTGCGTGTGAAAGCTCACACCTCGTTTGGCCCAGGGGTTTTCAGGAAACCCCCACACGCGAAGGCGCCGCCCGGCTAGGCTCTTGACCTTTGCCGGACGGCGCCTACGGGACTACTCCCGTCAAATATGGCCCTCTTCGAGCATTTCGGTCACAAGGGCCGCGATCTGGGACCTCTCGGACCGGGTCAGCGTGACGTGGGCGAAGAGCGGATGCCCCTTCAGCTTCTCGACCACGGCCACGACACCGTCGTAGCGGCCGACCCGCAGGTTGTCCCGCTGGGCGACGTCATGGGTCAGAACGACCCGCGAATTGGCGCCGATCCGGGACAGAACGGTCAGCAGTACGTTCCGTTCAAGGGACTGCGCCTCGTCGACGATCACGAAGGCGTCGTGCAGGGAGCGGCCCCGGATGTGGGTCAGGGGCAGGACCTCCAGCATGCCCCGGGCGGTGACCTCCTCGATGACCTCGCGGCTGGTGACGGCGGAGAGCGTGTCGAAGACGGCCTGGGCCCACGGGCTCATCTTCTCGGCCTCGGAGCCCGGCAGATAGCCGAGCTCCTGGCCGCCGACCGCGTACAGCGGCCGGAAGACCATCACCTTCTGGTGCTGACGGCGCTCCAGGACCGCCTCCAGGCCCGCGCACAGCGCGAGCGCCGACTTGCCGGTGCCGGCCCGGCCGCCCATCGAGACGATGCCGACGTCCGGGTCGAGCAGCAGGTCGAGCGCGATGCGCTGCTCGGCGCTGCGGCCCTTGATGCCGAACGCCTCCCGGTCGCCGCGCACCAGCCGGACGTTGCCCTCGGCGGTGACCCGGCCGAGCGCCTTGCCGCGCTCCGACTGGATGGTCAGGCCGGTGTGCACGGGGAGGCCGGAGGCCTCCGGGACGTACACGTGCCCTTCCTCGAAGAGGACGTCCACCTGTTCGGCCGGGAGCGTCAGTTCGGACATCCCGGTCCAGCCGGAGTTCTCCGTGATGGCGAGCTCGGCCCGGTACTCCTCGGCCAGCAGGCCGACCGAGGAGGCCTTGATCCTGAGCGGCAGGTCCTTCGAGACGACCGTGACGTCGTATCCCTCGGCCTGCAGATTGCGGGCCACCGCGAGGATGCGCGAGTCGTTGTCCCCCAGGCGGTAGCCGGTGGGCAGCACGCTGGGGTCCGAGTGGTTGAGCTCGACACGGACGGTTCCACCCAGTTCGCCGATCGGGATGGGGGCGTCGAGGCGACCGTGCTTCACCCGGTAGTCGTCCAGCAGGCGCAGCGCCTGGCGGGCGAAGTAGCCGAGTTCGGGATGGTGCCGCTTGGCCTCCAGTTCCGTGACGACGACGACGGGGAGCACGACCTCGTGCTCCTCGAAGCGGGTCAGGGCGTTGGGGTCGGCCAGCAGGACGCTGGTGTCGAGAACATAAGTGCGCCGATCTGGCTTGTGGCGCTTTGTGCTGGTCACCACGGAAGGACGTACCCCCTCGGATGAGGTCGGGGAGCGACGAAGCGGAAGCCGGGCCGGGAGGGCGGGAGCATTGCGACCGGTCCCCGGCCCCCGCGCAGGACGGGCCGGACACCGGACCTCCGCGGCTGCTTCCGTACGGTGACCGCACGGTCGGGCTGGTGCAAAGGGCCTCCCGGGCGGACGGCCCCGTGCCGCCCGCTGAGATCCGACACCCGTGGTTCGGGCGTCGACCTGCTTCCCTTATGCCCGGCGAAAAGCGCCGCCATGCAGAAGTGGCCGACAGCGCACCGGTGAACTCCTTGTTACTTCCCACCCAACCGGGGTATACGGGACGCCCCGCCGGTGTGGTGGCCGACGGGGCGTGAGGTGTGCGCGGCGGGCCGCGTCAGCCGCCGTAACGGCGGTGACGTGCGGCGTAGTCGCGCAACGCGCGCAGGAAGTCCACCTTGCGGAAGGCCGGCCAGAAGACTTCGCAGAAGTAGTACTCGGAGTGGGCGGTCTGCCAGAGCATGAATCCGGACAGCCGCTGCTCACCGCTGGTGCGGATGACGAGGTCCGGGTCGGGCTGGTCACCCGTGTAGAGGTGACGGCCGATCATGTCTACGTCGACGGACTCGGCGAGGCTCTCCAGCGAGGCGCCCTTGTCCTGGGCGTCGAGGAGCATGGAGCGCACGGCGTCGGCGATCTCCTGGCGGCCGCCGTAGCCGATGGCCACGTTGACCACTATCCCGTCCACGTGGGCGGTGGTCTCCTCGGCCTCCTTGAGGACGCCCTGCATCCCGGCGGGCAGCAGGTCGCGGGTGCCGACGTGGTGGACCCGCCAGCGGCCGTCGGCGGCGAGGGTGCGGACGACGTCCTCGATGATGCCGAGGAGCGGGACCAGCTCCTCCTGCGGACGGTCGAAGTTGTCGGTGGACAGCAGCCACAGGGTGACGACCTCGACGTCGGTCTCGCTGCACCAGCCGAGGAACTCCTCGATCTTCTCGGCACCGGCCCGGTGGCCGTGGACCGTGGTGGAACCGGCCGCCTTCGCCCAGCGGCGGTTGCCGTCCATGATGACGCCGATGTGCTTGGGCACCTGAGCGTGGTCCAGGTGACCTTCCACCCGGCGCGCGTAGAGCCCGACGAGCAGGCCACGCAGCTTGTCGCGCAGGTTCACGGGAGAGGTCCTTCGGGGGTTCGGGCGGGTTTCGAGGGTACCGCCGCCGGCGGCTCGCCCCCCGGAGCGGGGACGCCGGCCCTCCGCCGAGCGGTTCCCGAAGAAAAAACGGGCCGGTCCGTGGGGGGGAGACGGACCGGCCCGAGGGGGGGTTTCCACCATAACCCTTCGTGAGGGCGGACGCGTGCATCGGCGCCCCACAACTACTCTCCGGAATCAGCCGGCGACGGCGAGGTGTGCGCGGAACGCCGGATTCTGAGGTGTTCCATAGCCGGTTCACAGCGGATTCCCAGGAAATTCGGGGCCGATCGGCGAGATCAAGAGGGTTTGGGCCGTCTTGGTGAACGTTCGGCGAGTTGTCCCGGGGTCCCTCCGACGGGCTACCCCGCGAGCGAACGGCGGCTTGACGCCACCGCCGCACGTCGGCCGGACATCGCGGCACCGCGCAGCCCCCTCCACTGCGCGGTGCCGCCCGCGCAGCTTTGCTGACGCGAATTACCTTGGCCTGAACCTACGTGACGGATGAGACGCGTGTGAACCGCCCCCGATAACGATGTGGAAACCCCGGGCGAAGCGCGGGTGAACCGATGACGGAAAAGCCCGGTTTCCCCGGTTTCTCAGGAGGCCGGCTTCCGGACATCGAAGAGGTGCCGGGCGCTGTGCGCCACGAACGGCCCCTCCTTCCCGATCCGCTCGTGCAGGGCGCGGAGTTGGGGCTCGTACGCCTCGACGGTGAAGCCCGGGACCATCCAGACCACCTTGCGCAGGAAGTGCACGACGGCCGCGATGTCGTGGAACTCCATCCGCAGCCGCTCCGCCCGCAGATCCACCACCTCGAGCCCGGCCGCCTCCGCGTCCTTCCGCTCGCCCTCGGGATCACGGCCCCGGCGCACGGACTCCGGCTGAGGCCCGAGGAAGTACTCCACCAGCTCGAACACGCTGCCGGGTCCGACATGCTGGGCGAAGTACGTACCGCCCGGCCGCAGCACCCGCGCGATCTCCGCCCAGTGCGGGGTCACCGGGTGCCGGCTGAGCACCAGGTCGAAGGACGCGTCGGCGAACGGCAGCGGCGCGTCGTCCGGGGCCGCCACCACGACCACGCCGCGCGGCCGCAGCAGGGCGGTCGCCTTCGCCACGTTCGGCGGCCACCCCTCCGTGGCGGCGACGAGACGCGGCCGGCCCGTCCCCGCACCGGCCAGGGCGAAGTCGAGCACCTCCCCGCCCCCGGTCTGGACGTCCAGCGCGGACTCGGCCCGCCCCAGCCGCTCCCCCGCCGCACGGGCGTACCCCCAGGAGGGCCGCGCCTCGCGGGCCCGCCCCTCGAACCAGGAGAAGTCCCAGCCCTCGGTGGGCACGGCCGCGCCCTCGGCCACGAGGTCCTCGAAGGAGCGGGCGGAGCGGTTCTGTGTCATGAACGCCATCGTGACAGCCCCGTTGTCATGGGGTCCTGCTAATTTCCGCGTTCATGACGAACTCACCCGCCGGCAGCGCCGCGGAAGAGAAGGACATCCTGCGCGCGAGCCTGGACCGCCACCGGGACGTCGTGCTCTGGAAGCTCGACGGCCTGGACGACGAACAGCTGCGGCGCCCCATGACACCGACCGGGACCACCCTGCTCGGCCTGGTCAAGCATCTGGCCTCGGTCGAGTACGGCTGGTTCGTGGGCACGTTCGGCGGCGAGGTGGAACCCCTGTGGTTCGACCCGTACACGGACGAGGACCTGCGGATCGCCCCCGACGAGACGACGGGCCGCATCGTCGACTTCTACGGCCGCGCCCGGACCGCCGCCGACCGGATGATCGCCGAGCTGCCCCTGGACGCCCTGGGCCGCCCCGCCTGGCGGGACCGGCCCGTCTCCCTGCGCTGGACCCTCGTCCACATGACCACGGAAACAGCCCGGCACGCCGGCCACATGGACATCATGCGGGAACTGATCGACGGGGCCACGGGCGACCGCCCGGCGGCCGGCTGACCACCGGGGGCCGGTGCGGTGTCCCGTCACCGGCCCTGCGCGGGAGGGTTCCGGAGGGCGAGCACGGCGAACACGTCGTCGCCGTCCCGGTCCGTGCCGACGTGTTCGAAGCCGTGCTTCTCCAGCAGGCGGACGGACGCGGTGTTCCCGGAGAAGGGGTCGGCGTACAGCGGCCGGACCCGCTCCAGCTCCAGGAAGAGGCCGAGGGCGCGCGTCCCCACCCCGCGCGCCCAGTACGGGCGGCCGAGCCAGTAGCCGACGAATCTGCGCCCGTCCTTCGCGGTCCAGGAGACGACGCTGCCGGCCACCTCGCCGTCGACGGTGACCGTGCGCACCAGGCTGTCGGGGTCGCGGAGGATCCGCTCCCGCCAGTGCTTCAGGAAGGCGTCCAGCGGCCGGGGGGTGAACTTCGACCGCCGGACGGCCTCCGGGTCGTTCTCGTAGGCGTGCAGGACGAGGAGGTCGTCGTCCACCACCTCGCGCAGACGCACATCGCCGTGCCTCACATCGCTGTGTTCGTCGGTCATGCGGTGCAGTGTGGCAGCCGCCACTGACAACGCCGTCCGCCTCCCGCGGCTCCGCCGGGACGACTCCTTCACATGCGCGCCCGTCAGCGCTTCGCCCGTCCTCCGGCGGGTACGGTCACCGCGGAGGTGGGCTCGGGATGACGCGGTGGCGGGACGGGCGGGGGCGGCTGGTGGTCCGGCCGGCCGGGGGCGGGGCGGCGGTCACGGTCCCGCTGGAGACGGCGACGTCCTACCGGGCGCGGACGAGGGGGCTGCTGGGCCGTGACTCGCTCGCCGGGGCGATGCTGCTGTCCCCCGCGAGCAGCGTGCACACCTTCCGCATGCGCTTCCCCATCGACGTCGCCTACCTCGACCGCGGCCTCACCGTCCTGGCCGTCCGCACGATGAGCCCCGGCCGCCTGGGCCTGCCCCGGCTCCGGTCCCGCCATGTGCTGGAGGCGGAGGCGGGGGCCATGGCGGGGTGGGGGCTGGTGGCGGGGGCGCGGGTCGAGATCGAGGTGGAGCCGGCGTAGGCGCGGGGTCTCAGTTCGGGGTCTCGGGTTCCGGGCGGGGCCTGTCAGCCGTCGGTGCGGGGGAAGGACACCTCCACGCGGCGGTTCTTCTTCCTGCCCGCCTCGGTCGAGTTGTCCGCGATCGGGTACTGCTCGCCGTAGCCGCGCACCTCGAAGGTGACGTTCGGGTCGTTCAGGTCCTGGTCGAGCACGGCCTGCACGGCGTTGGCGCGCTGCCGGGACAGGACGTCGCCGTGGGCGGAGGAGCCGAGGTCGTCGGTGAAGCCGAAGACGCGGACCCGGGTCGCGTGCTGCTTCTGGATCTCGTCGACGATGGTCGCGATACGGGCCTTCGCCTCGCCGCTCAGCTTGGCGCTGTCCTTGCCGAAGAGGACCTCGGCCTGCAGGGCGAAGGTGACGTCGGCGTTGGTGTCCTCCCGCCGCTCGTCCCCGCTCTGGTCCTCCACGACCGACTTGATGTCCAGCACCTTGGGCTCGGCGAGGGTGGCCCCCTCGGGGAGCTTGAGATCCGGATCGGTGGGGTCCACCTTCACGGGCGCGGTGGCGGAGGGTTCCGTGCCCGGGGGGTCGCTGGGGGAGGTGTCGTCGGCACGGGCGGCTGTGCTGAAGAGGAAGGTGACGGCGGCCACCGCCAGAGGAAGGCGAGTCATCGTGCGCACTCTGCTCACCCGGAGATCGTGATGTCAGCGGGCGCGAACATGGGCATCTGGAAGGAGACCTCGTTCGTTTCGGCGGGCGGCGCCGGGAACTGCATGAACACGGGCACTGTCTCTCCGGACTTGATGCTGGACACCCCGGTTGTGGTGAGGGGACGTCCTTCGGTGTCACGAAGGACGTAGTAGCGCTTCCTGCCCTTGGAGTCCACGAGGGTTGCTCCGCCGAATGAGCGACCGTTTCTGATGATCTCGGTTTCGTTTCCACTCAGCTGTGCCGGAATGGTCAGCAGTTTGCCGCCGTCGTTCTTCAGGTTCCCGCTCACCGTGACGAACCCGCCTGTGTCACGCACGGCCGACGTGACGTCCAGCAACAGACCGTTCGGCCCCTTCAGTTCCGCCAGTGGCTCGTCCGACTGTCCCTCTTGAGCACTCGGCCGAGAACCGTCAGTTCTCGAGGCGGACGCCGAACCCTCTGGCTTCTTGTCCTCGCCACCGCCACCACCGCAAGCGGCCATCCCAAGAGCCAGACCGGTCGACACTGTGAGCGCGACCAGTCCTCTGCGGGCCTGCGCAGCGAACCGAATGCTCATGACTCTGCTTCCTTCTCGATCGTCGTGCGCTTGTCAGTCGGCCAGGTGAACATCGAAGAGGTCCTCGGGCTTCGGCAGCCTGGCCGGGTCGTCCGGATCCGGTTCCCAGTGCTTCCCGCCCTTGCAGGTGAGTTGCGGCAGGGCCTCAGTCGTGGAGTCGCCCGGAGTCCCACAGAGTGACTCGATCACAGCCGTCGCGGACTTGGTCGACTTCATGTTCTCGGTACCGGGCACGACGGAGTCTCCGACCGTCTTGTTGGTCTGGACTTCGACTGTGTACCTGAGCAATTCCGGGTCGCAGAAGTTGAGGCGGGCATCGTTCTCCGCGGCGAGTTGTTCCGCCCGCCAGCATGAATTGCCAGCGCCCTTGCCCTCGAAGATGTCACTCCACTTCGCAGGGTCGGACAGGGCGTCCACCCACATGTCGGCGAGTTGGTTCCGTGCCTCCTGGGCCGCTGCGAGCGCTGCCGCGTCGGCTGCCGTCTGGGCGCCGCCCCGGTTCACCGCGGCCTGACCGACCGCCAGGTAGGCGAGCGCGAGAAAGAGCAGGCCCGCCACCACCGTGATGTAGATGGGGAAAGCCTGCCCTGCGTCGGCGTACCTACGGAGTCGCGTCAGCCGCCAATGACCTCGTTGACCTTGTCCGTGATGGCGTTGTAGATGGTCTGCCCGATGTCCGTCCCCGTGATCGCCAGCACGATCGCCACCACCACGGCGATGATCCCCAGGTACTCGACGGCAGTCTGCCCCGTGTCGTTGGTGCGTCGCCGCATGGCAACCATGAACCTCAGCAGCAGGTCGCTCATCGCGCTCCCCTTCAGATTCGCTTCCGATGCCGGAAACGTAAGCCCCGACAAGGTGCCCCTCTAAGGGCCCCAGGACCCATTCCCGGGCCCAGCCCCGCCCCCGGTCGGCCATTTCAGGCCACCCCCAGCCACTTGGCGGCCGCCTGGGACCTCGTCGTGCTGTGGAGTTTGGCGAAGATGCGGTTGATGTGGTTCTTGACGGTCTTCTCGCTGATGAAGCAGGCGGCAGCGATCTGCTGGTTGGTCATGCCGGACGCGATGAGGTCCATGATCTCCGCCTCCCTGCCGCTCAGTTGGAACCGCGACCGATAAGACTGTCCCACATCCGGTTGCAGTTGCGAAAGGTTTTGGGGTGGAACGGGGCCCAGAAAAGGCGGCAGTTCCGGCTCCGCATGTGCAGGTGCACTCTCCCGCACCCCGTTCACCAGCGCCCGCGCCGCTCCCGGCGTCACATGCGGGCGTCCCTCGCGTACGTCGTGCACCGCCCTCATCAGCTGCTCCGTCGTGAACTCACCGTGCACCAGGTAACCCCCCGCCCCCAGCCGCAGCGCCTCCCGTACGGTCTCCGTCTCGTGGCTGTACGTCAGCATCATGACCGGGGCCAGGCGTACCAGGTGGGGCAATGCCGAGATTCCGTCGACTCCGGGCATGCGGACGTCCAGGAGGACGACGTCGGGGCGGTGGACCAGTGCCGCCTCGTACGCCTCGCGGCCGTCCGCCGCCTCCGCCACCACCGTGGTGTCCTCGCGGTCGGAGAGGAGGGCGGTGAGGCCCGCGCGGATGACCGGGTTGTCGTCGGCCACCACGAGGCGGAGGGGGGCCGTAACGGTGCCCGGTGGGAAGTCCGGGCCGGGGTTCAGGTGCTGCATCGGGTGCCTCCTCTCGGGCTCAAGGGCTCAGGCTTTCTCGGGTGTGGCGTCGGGTCTCGCGGGCCCAGAGGGCTGCGCGGGGCCGGCAGACTGCGCGGGTCGCACCGGCTGCCCGGACGGCGGCGGCTGGCCGGACACCGCTGGCTGTCCGGACCGCACCGGCTGCCCCGACAACGCCGACTGCCCCGGTACCGCCGGCTGCCCGGACCGCGCCGCCTGCCCCGGCACCGCCGACTGCCCCGGCACCGCCGACTGTGCCGGACGCAGAGGCAGTTCCACCCTGACCTCCGTGCCGCGGGCGTTGCCGCCGCGGCCGATGCGGATGCGGGCCCCCGCCGCGGCGGCGCGCTCGACCATGCCGAGCAGGCCGAAGTGGCCGGCGCGGCGCAGGGCGTCCAGTGTCGTGCCGGAGGGCAGGCCGTCGCCGTCGTCGTGGACGGACAGGCGGAGCAGATCGCCCTCGACCCCCGCGGTCAGCTCCACGCGGGTCGCCGACGCGTGGCGGTGGGCGTTCTCCAGCGCCTCCGTTGCGATGGCGAGGAGGTGGCGGGCGAGGGGTGCGGCCAGGGGCGGGAGGGGGGTCCGGGGGTCGTCCGTCCGGCGGCAGGTCACCGGCAGGCCGGTGCGGGCGGCGAAGTCCGTGGCGCGGGACGTCACCTGGGCCCAGAGGTCGGTGCGCGGCGCCGCCGGGGAGTCGTCGCGGCGCAGGTCCTCCAGGAGCTCCCGGGACTCCGCCGCCGCCCTGCGGGCCGAGCGGGACACCAGGTCGGCCTGGCGGCGGACCCGGGCCGGGTCCGGGGCGCCGGCCGACGCGGTCGCCGCCAGGCCGTCGGCCGCGAGGGCAACGCCGTACAGGGTCTTGGCCACCGAGTCGTGCATCTCGCGTGCCAGCCGCGCACGTTCGGCGTGCACCGCCTCCGTCGCCGCCAGGCGGGCCTGCACCGCGGTGAGCGCCTGCGTCGCCGCGCCGTAGCGGAGCATCAGGTTGCGCAGGGTCGAGCCCATCGCGCCGGTGACGACGCACAGGCCGGGCAGCAGCAGGGACTCGGCGACGCCCGCCCGCTGGTCGGCCTGGAGGGTGGCGTGGACCAGCAGCAGGATCAGGGACTGGAGCGAGGCGAAGCAGGCCGCGCCCCGCCAGCCGTAGACCAGGCCGGCGAGCAGCGGGGTGCAGACGCTGACGTAGGCGAGGGTGGTGTCCGGGCCCGCGGAGACCAGCGGGAGGGAGCCGAAGAGGGTGTCGGCGGCCAGCAGGCTGGGGTGGCGCAGCAGCAGGGGTCCGAAGCGTTCCCAGTCGCGGAACAGCACGTAAGACACCATGAAGATGACGACGACGGCCGCGCCGACCAAGCGGACGCCCAGGCCGGGGGACGCGTTGAGCAGGGCGGCCGGGGCCGCGAGGACGATCATGGCGAGGCGGAACCCGAAGACCTGCCTGCACATCGCCTGCAGGGCGCGGACCTGCAGTTTCTCGGGGTCGGGTGGGGGCGGGTGCGCCAGGCCGCCCACCGGGTGCGCGTCGCCGCCGGCGCCGTCGGCGGGGCCGCGGCCGGTGTCACCGCCCGCCGCGGGCCGTCCGGCCCCGGCGCCCGGGCCCGCGTCCTCCGCCCGGCCGCGCCGGTACGGGCGGCCCGCGGCTCCCGCCCGGCCGCGCCAGTGCCGGCGGCCCGTGGTCCCCTTCGCCGGCGTCATGGTGGTCACCCCGCCCCCGCCTACTCGCCCGTCAGGGAGCCGAAGTCGACGCCGGAGCCAAGCAGCAGGCCAGCGCCCAGCAGCAGCATCGTCGCCGGAACCATGAACGTGGTGATCATCAGGGTGGCCTTGGGGACCGCGCGTGCGGCCTTGCGGCGGGCGTTCTGGGCGTCCGTGCGGCGCATGTCCTTGGCGAGGGAGACGAGGGTGTCGACGATCGGCGCGCCCAGTTCCTCGCCCTGCTGCAGTGCCGTCACGAACATCGCCACCTGTTCGGAGTCGTTGCGGCGCCGCAGCTCCGCGAAGGCCTGGCGGCGGCTCATGCCGAGGTCCATCTGGCGCAGCGTGATGCGCAGTTCGTCCGCCCAGGGGCCCTCGTAGCGGGTGGCCACCCGGTCCAGCGCCTGGCGGAAGCCGAGCCCCGCGCTCACCACCACCGCGAGCACGTCCAGGAAGTCCGGCAATGTCCGCTCGATGACGTCCTTGCGGACGCGGATCGCCGACCAGATGCCGACCTCCGTCCAGAACGCCCCGAACAGCAGCAGGAGCAGGGCGACGAACCACTGCCCGCGCAGCAGGAAGACCAGGAAGCCGACGCCGCCGAGCGCGCCGTACACCGCGCGCCGGGCCGCGTAGCGGTCGATGGTGAGGCCGCCGGGGTTGCCCGCGAGGTCGATCCTGCGGCGGTACCGGGCGACCAGGCGCGGGCCCATCAGCCGCAGCACGGCCGGGGCGTAGCGCATGCCCATGCGGTCGATCACGGAGTCCACCGCGCCGGTGCGGGTGGCGCCGACCTCCAGGGCCAGCGCGAGGTCGCCGGGCAGTTTCGCGTCCGCGCGGTACATCCGGACGCCGGCGAAGACGCCCCAGACGCCGAGGCCCATCAGCAGGGCCAGCAGGTATGCCATCAGGTCAGCCTCCTCACACGTCGATCCGGCTCATCCGGCGGATGAGGACGAAGCCGACGGCGTACAGGGCGAACGCGGTGATCACGCAGGCCTGGCCGACCGGTGAGCCGGTCATGCGGTCCAGGGCGCCGTCCTTGACCCCGTTCATCAGGAACAGCGCGCCGATGCCGAGGACGGGGACGGCGTACGACGTCATCGTCACCTGGGAGAGCTGGGTGCGGATCTCGCGCCGGGTCTCCTTGCGTTCCTCGAGGGTCTCGGTGAGGTTGCGCAGGGCCGAGACGACCTGGCCGCCCGCCCGGTTGGACAGCACCAGGGTCGTGACGAGGACGACCAGTTCGCGGGAGGGCAGCCGGTCGGCGAGCTCGCCGAGGGCGTCGTCCAGGGAGTGGCCGATGGCCAGCTGGTCGGAGACCTTGGCCAGTTCCTCACCCGCGGGCGCCTCCAGTTCCTCCGCCGCCATGCCGATCGCGGTGCGCAGCGCGAGGCCGGCCTGGGTGGCGTTGGCCAGGATGCGGGCCAGTTCGGGGAGCTGGTTGATGAAGCGCTCGATGCGTTTCTGCCGCTGCCAGTTGAGGAACTGGACGGCCGCCCAGATGCCGAGCAGGCCGGCGAGCGGGCCGAAGAAGGGGGCCAGGGTGGCCTGTCCGATGAGCCAGAGTGCGGCGACCGTGGCGAGCATGTAGGCGAAGAACTCGCCCGGGGTGACGTCCAGGCCGGTCGCGGCCAGCCGCAGTTCGAGTTTCCGGCCGAGTGCGGTGCGGCGCAGCCGGCGGTCCAGGGTGTGGAAGCGGCGCCGGCGGCCGGGGGCGGAGTCGGCCCCGGTGAGCGCGAGCCGGTCGACGAGGGCGGCGCGCTGGGCCCGGCCCGCGGCGTAGGTGTGGATGCCGGCGACGGCCAGGACGCAGGTCAGCAGGGCGACACCGGTGGTGAGCTGTACGAGCGTGTGGAGTTCCAAGGGGGGCCTACCTGGCTTCTCGGGTGGCGAGCTGCTCCGCGGAGTGGGCGACGCCGAAGGCCTGCGGGATGGGCTGGCCGGCCATGTGGAGGCGGTCGGCGGCGCGGCGGGGCAGCGGGTGGTACTCGAAGGCGCCGTACACCCGGCCATCGGCGGTCATGGGCCGGGCGTGGAAGCGGGCGGCGGTGGCGAGCCGGTACGGGTCGCCGCCGTGGCTGTCGAGCAGGGCGATCTCGGTGATGCGGCGGGCGCCGTCGGCGAACCGGGTGAGCTGGACGATGACGTCGACGGCGCTGTTGATCTGGTCGTGCAGCGCGACGAACGGCACCTCGACGTCGGACATGGAGGCGAGGGTCTGGAGCCGGGTGAGGGCGTCCTCCGCGCTGTTGGCGTGCACGGTGGCCAGCGAGCCGTCGTGGCCGGTCGACATGGCCTGGAGCATGTCGAGGGACTCGCCGCCGCGGACCTCGCCGACGACGATGCGGTCGGGCCGCATGCGCAGGGAGTTGCGCACCAGGTCCCGGATGGTGACCTGGCCCTTGCCCTCGACGTTCGGCGGCCGTGACTCGAGCCGCACCACGTGGGTCTGCTGGAGCTGGAGTTCGGCGGAGTCCTCGATGGTGATGATGCGCTCGTGTGCCGGGATGAGCCCGGACAAGGCGTTGAGCAGGGTGGTCTTGCCGGTGCCGGTGGCCCCGGAGACGATGATGTTGAACTTGGCCTGCACCAGTCCGGCCAGCAGGTAGACCATGGGCTCGTCGAGCGAGCCGAAGCCGATCAGCTCCTGGAGGGTGAAGGAGCGCGGGAAGCGGCGGATGGTGAGGGTGGGGCCGGTCAGGGACAGCGGCGGGATGATGACGTTGACCCGCTCGCCGGAGGGGAGCCGGGCGTCCACCATCGGGTTGGACTCGTCCACCCGGCGGTTGACCGTCGACACGATCCGCTCGATGGTCTGCATGAGCTGGTCGGCGGAGGCGAAGCGCAGCGGGAGCTGCTCGACGCGGCCGCCGCGTTCGACGAAGATCGCGTCGGGGCCGTTCACCATGATCTCGGTGATGGAGGCGTCCTCCAGCAGGGGTTCGAGGATGCCGAGGCCCAGCGCCTCGTCCACCACCCGCCGGATGAGCTGGGAGCGCTCGGCGGTGGAGAGCACCGGGCCCTCGCGGCTGATGATGTGCCCCAGCACCCGTTCGAGCCGCGCCCTGCGCTCGGCGGCGGCGAGCGAACTCATCTCGGCGAGGTCGATCTCCTCCAGCAGCTTGGCCCGGTAGGAGGCGACGAGATGCGTGTCCTCACCCCGGGTGCCCTGCTCCTCGGGGGAGTTGATGCGTGCCCGCAGGCTCATGGGTTCGCCTCTCCTCGGTCAGTGGTCGCGGGGCATGGTGGCGGACTTCTCGGCGGGGTCGAAGTGCCAGCCCGGGACGACCGAGGGGATGGAGACGGAGGCGGTGACGGTGACCGAGTCGGCTCCTCCCCCGCTCGCGCCGCAGGTCACGGTCAGTCCCCCGCTGACGGCCCGCGCGCACGCCTGCTGGGCGGACTGCCCCAGCGACTCGGCCCGCGCCCCGGCCCGCGCGGCGGTGCCGGCCTGCTCGGCGGCGTAGGCGATCGCCCCGATCTGGAAGCCGGCGAGGCCGACGACCAGCAGGACGGGGATGAACCCCAGGTACTCGATGGCCACCTGGCCCCGGTCGTGTCCCCTGCGTGGCATGTCAGTCCTTCACCTCCTCGACGGCTCCGGCGTGGCCGTGCACCGTGACGGGGAAGTCGATGGAGCCGGGGAAGAGGACGGGGACCTTCAGCGCCACGTCGGCGGTCACATAGCCCTCCCCGCCGCACCGCGTCACCTCGGCGCCCTCCCGCCAGGCCCCCGACAGGTGCTTCAGCGCCGCCTGCCGGCACGCGCCGAAGCGCTCACCCCGGTGTGCCGCCGTGCCCGCCCGCACACCCTCGTCGGCAGCATTCCCCGCGAGCGTGTAGGCGTACCCCACGAGCACGCACTGCCACATCAGCACCAGCGTGAGCACGATCAGCGGGGTCATCCCCAGGAACTCGACGGCGACCTGGCCCCGGTCGTCACCGCGCAGGCGTCTCATCGGGCCCTCACTCCTTCCGCCGCCGGAAGCTCACCGAGCCGCGGTCGCCGCGCGGCCGGCCGCCGCCGCGGTGGGACGGGCCCTCGGGGGCCTTCGCCAGGCCCAGTTCCCCGGCGAGCGCCCACAGGGCCTGCTTGACGGTGCTCCGGCCGTCCAGTTCGTGGACGCGGCCGGCGTCGACGACCGCCTGCAGCTCCTTGAAGTTGGCGGGTACGGCCGTGCGCGCCAGCGCCGTTCCGGTGATGCGCTGCACCAGCGGGGGCTGGATCTCCGTGCCGCGCGTGTGCCGGTTGACGACGACCGTCGTCTCCTCCGCCTTGCGGATCTGCAGCCGGTCCCACATGCGCACGGTCCGCTTGGCGGCGCGCACGGCGACCACGTCGGGCGTGGCCACCAGCAGCGCGGTGTCGGCCGTCTCCACCGCCGCCGCGCTCGCCCCGCCGAGCTGGGCGCCGCAGTCCACGACGACGACCTCGTAGCGCGAGCGCAGGGCGCTGATGACCTGGCGGGCGGCGCGGTCGGTGACCTCCTCGCCGCGTTCGCCCTCGGCGGGGGCGAGGAGCAGGGCGAGTCCGGTGTCGTGGCGGAAGACGGCGTCGGCGAGGACGCGCGGGGAGATGTCGTTGATGGCGGCCAGGTCCACGACCGAGCGGCGGAACTGGACGTCCAGATAGGAGGCGATGTCGCCGGTCTGCAGGTCGAGGTCGACCAGGGCGGTGGGCCGGCCGGAGGCCTGGGCGGCGAGCGCGAGCTGGATGGCGACGAGGGTCGCGCCGACCCCGCCCTTGGCGCCGCTGACCGTGACGACCGTGCCGCCGGCCCCGCCGAGCGTCTCGGCGCCGTGCCCGAGGTGGCGGCGTACGCCCGTGGACCACTGGGCGACGGCCTGGACGCGGCTGGCGAGTTCCTCGTACGACAGCGGGAGCGGGACGAGGCCCCGGGCGCCGGAGTCCATGGCGGCGGCGAACAGGCCGGGGCTCGCGTCGGTGGTGACGAGGATGACGCCGACGGCCGGGAAGCGCAGGGCGACCTCGCGGATCAGCTCCAGCGCCGGTACCGGGCCGATGCGTTCGTGGACGACGACGACCTCGGGCAGTTCGTCGACCGACTCGGCGGCGAGCCGGGCGAGGGAGTCGACCAGCTGGGTGGAGTCGGTGACGGGCGGCTGCGGTTCCGCGTCGGGAAGCTGGCTGAGCAGCGTCACGAGGGAGCGGACGGCGTCGGGGTCGGCGCCGGCCGGGAGGATCCTGGTGGGCATGCGGACCGCCTCTCACTTGTCCGTCGCGAGTTCGTACGTGCGGTCCTTGTCCGGGACCCCGGTCTGGCCGCCGGGCGCCACCAGGGCGAGCCGGACCCGCTGGGCGAAGGACTCGGCGTAGGTGATCCGCTGGGCGTCGAGGGTGGACAGCGCGAACGTGATCGGAACGGCCTCGGTCGGCTGCTGCCGGTCCCTGCCGGTGTCGGGTTCGAGCGCGGTGATCCGGCCGACGTCGAGGACGCGGGCGTTGGTCACGATGATCTTCGACTGGTCGGGGTCGCCCTCCTTCTTTCCCTCGAAGGTGGCATAGACGTTGACGCGCGAGCCGGGCGTGATCTTGCCGGCGACGCCGGTCGCCGCGTCGATCATGATGGCGACCTCCTGCTGGCCCGGCTGGAGGGCGGGCCGGTCGACGATCATGTCGGTCTGGAGCAGGGAACCGGCCCGCAGGGTGGTCACGGCGATCTTGCCGCGGAGCTGCCGCAGATCGGTGACGGCGTTGCCGGACAGCCACCGCTTGGGCATCTCGGTCTTCTCGAACTGGCCCGTGTTCAGCGCGGTGTACGGCTTCACGTCGGACCTGACCCGGTAGGCGGTCACCTCGGGCCCGACCTTGGAGTTCACGTCGTGGACGACGGAGAGCACGCCGGCGAACGCGCCGAGAGCGCACAGGACCGACAGGATCAGGAGTATCACGCCGCGGCGCTGACGGGAGTTCATGAACCGTGCAACCTCATTGGGGGAATCGGTCGAGCGGGATGTGATCTGGCGTTCGTGCTGGTCAGGCGGGCGTTCGTTGCTCCAGGGCGCGCGGCGCGGGCGGCTCGTGCCCGGGCGGGGTGGCGGAGCAGAACACGCAGCGGTCGCCGATGACGTCGAGGCCGCACCAGTGGCAGGTGGACTGCCGCACCGAGGTGACCAGTTGGTAGAGGACGGACAGGTCGGCGAGGTAGCTGCAGAACTCGATCATGCGGCCCGTGCCCCACCAACGCGGCGACTCGGCGGGCAGCGGGGTCTCGCGCAGCGCGTGCGCGGTCCACTCCTTGGCGAGCCCGGCGATCCAGTCGCTCTGCAGCTGTCCCTTGGCGACGAGCATCCAGGTGCCGAACTCGGGCCCCTTGAGTCCGGCGCCGGAGGCGACCCGGACGAGCTGCGGCTCGGGATGGGCGACGACGGCGAACTGGCTGCCCGGCACCCAGGACTTGGCGTGCGACTTGAGCCCGACCGGCACCCGGTCGAGGCGGGCGACCGAGCCGAGGACGGCGCCGGCGTGGATGTAGTGGGTGAGCAGCCGGCCGGCCGAGGCGAGCACGCCGGGGCTGAGGTCGCAGGAGGCGAGCTGCCTGAGCTGCCGGGCCAGGACGGCGATGCCGAGCGGGGGGAGTTCGGGCCGGAAGACGGCGACGCGGTCGCTCTCCAGCAGCGAGCGGAGGGTGTGCAGCCGCCGTACGACCGGCTCCGGGGTGGCCTGCGAGCACACGACGACGACGTACCCGTACTGCTCGGTCAGGGCGTGCAGTTCGGTGAGGGTCTGCTCCAGCGGGCGCCGGTCGAGGTCGCGCAGCACGACGGCCGGCATGGTCCGTTCGTCCTGGGCCGGCAGCGCCATGTCGGCACTGGTCACGGCAATGGCAGTTGGCACGCGCAGCTCCCCGCTCCTTCACGCCACCGCGGCTCGTCGGTGTCACTCCAACGCGCCGGGACGACTTCATTGCGTGACTACCTGAGCACTGTATCCACGCCCCAATGAGCGGAGAACAGCGTTTGTGTAGCTCGTGTGGAACTCATCGGGCACAAGTGACGCCAAAACCGGACAGGTTGAGCCTCCGAGCGGAGACGGTTTTGGTCTGGACCTCTTGACAGCCGGATTGGCCTAGACCAACTTGTACGCCAACGGTGGCCACCGTCCCCCGCTCCACCCTCCCCACCGACTCCCCCACCGGAGGCCCCTGTGGACCGTGCATCAGCCATGCCCTCGGACCGGACCGGACGCAGACGCCGCACGCGCGTCGGCACCTGGTCCGCCGCCACCGCCCTCGCCCTCGCGGCAGCGGGCCTGGCCGCGGCCCCCGCCTCGGCCGCGGACGTCAACAACGCCCGCAACGCCGGATTCGAGTCGGGCCTGGGCAACTGGACCTGTACGGCCGCCAGCGGCACGACGGTCTCCTCCCCCGTCCACTCCGGCGCCGCGGCCCTGAAGGCGACCCCGGCCGGCCAGGACAACGCCCAGTGCACCCAGTCGGTGGCGGTGAAGCCCAACTCCACCTATTCGCTGAGCGGATGGGTCCAGGGCGGCTACACCTACCTGGGCGTCACCGGCACGGGCACGACGGACGTCTCGACCTGGACCCCCGACACCGCGTCCTGGAAGCAGCTCTCCACGACGTTCACCACCGGCGCGTCGACGACGTCCGTCACGGTGTACACGCACGGCTGGTACGGCCAGGCCCCCTACTACGCCGACGACATCTCCGTCTACGGCCCCGACGGCGGCGGTGGCGGCGACCCGGCCCCCACCGTCCCCTCGGCACCCTCCGGCCTGACGGTCTCCGGCACGACGTCCTCCTCCGTCTCCCTGTCCTGGTCGGCCGTGTCCGGCGCCACCGGCTACAACGTGTACCGCAACGGCACCAAGGTGACGGCGGTGACGGGCGCCTCGGCGACGATCAGCGGCCTCACCGCGTCGACCTCGTACTCCTTCCAGGTCACCGCGACCAACTCGGCCGGTGAGTCCGCGAAGTCGGGCACGGTGACGGCGACGACGGCGGCCACCGGCGAGGGTGGGGGCGGCGGCGGTGCGCTGCCCAAGCACGCCGTGACCGGGTACTGGCAGAACTTCAACAACGGGGCGAAGGTCCAGAAGATCTCCGACGTCCCGTCGGCCTACGACATCATCGCGGTCGCCTTCGCCGACGCCACCACCACGCCCGGCGCGGTCTCCTTCAACCTGGACTCGGCGGGCCTCGGCGGCTACACCGTCGACCAGTTCAAGGCCGACATCAAGGCCAAGCAGGCGGCGGGCAAGAAGGTCATCGTCTCCATCGGCGGCCAGAACGGCACGGTGTCGGTCAGCGACTCGGCCTCGGCGGCGAACTTCGCGAACTCCGTCTACTCCCTGATGCAGACCTACGGGTTCGACGGCGTCGACATCGACCTGGAGAACGGTCTCAACGCCACGTACATGACGCAGGCGCTGCGCTCCCTGTCCTCGAAGGCGGGCTCGTCGCTGGTCATCACGATGGCCCCGCAGACGATCGACATGCAGTCGACGTCCAACTCCTACTTCCAGACGGCCCTGAACATCAAGGACATCCTCACGGTCGTCAACATGCAGTACTACAACAGCGGTTCCATGCTGGGCTGCGACGGCAAGGTCTACAGCCAGGGCTCGGTCGACTTCCTGACGGCCCTCGCCTGCATCCAGCTCGAGGGCGGCCTCTCCCCGTCCCAGGTCGGCCTCGGCGTACCGGCCTCGACGAGCGGCGCGGGCAGCGGCTACGTGTCCCCGACGATCGTCGACAACGCCCTGGACTGCCTCTCCAAGGGCACCGGCTGCGGCACCTTCAAGCCCTCCAGGACCTACCCCGACCTGCGCGGCGCGATGACCTGGTCCACCAACTGGGACGCCTCGTCCGGCAACGCGTGGTCGAACGCGGTGGGGGCGCATGTGCACGCGATGCCGTGACATCAGCGCCGGCTGAACGGAAGCCCGGGTCCGGGGGGCCCGGGCTTCCGTGTGTCCATACTCGGCCATGACGTTCGACCTCCTCACCCTGGAGCCCTTGACCCCCGGCCGTGCGAAGCTCGCACTGGCGCAATGCTTACACGTGCGCGCGACGGACGTGGACGTCGCCGACGAAGCCACCGACCAGGACCTCCGCAACTGGGACGCGCTGGTGCTGTGCGAGACGGCCACGGTCCGCGGTGACGTGTCCACGTCCCTCACTATCCACGTCCAGGAATCCGTGCGGTCACAGCCGCGCGAGCGCGAGCTGGCCTCAGCTCTCGCCCGGCTGCTGCACTCGGCCGTTCTCTTCCCGGCCGAGGAGGCCCTGCCGAGCGCTTACTGGCTGGCGGCGGAGAACGGGGCGATCACGCGGGCTCGGCTGAACTCCTCCCACGACGAACGGCCCCGCTACACGATCGACGTGGTCGAGGCCCCGGTGGCTCAGCTGCCCCACGTCCCGGTCGAGCACATCGCCGAAGTGGTGCGCGAGCAGCGGGTCGCGACGCCTGTG
Organism: Streptomyces sp. NPDC003720; assembly: GCF_042875075.1. Lineage (NCBI taxonomy): Bacteria > Bacillati > Actinomycetota > Actinomycetes > Kitasatosporales > Streptomycetaceae > Streptomyces > Streptomyces sp. NPDC003720. Next base: position 276,018 of record NZ_JBIANZ010000008.1, on the reverse strand, counting down.
AGCGCCGCTTTCGCCACGCACGTTCAGCGCATGTTCCCGGAGGAGGGCAAAAGCCCGGGGACACCCCTCTGGTGCGCGAGCAATCGACTGGGCGCCTGGGAGAAGCTCATCGGGCAGATGGGAGCCGGTTGGGCGCCGGGCGGCTGGTTTCCGTCCGACCTGTATCTCGAACGTCTCGAGGCGAGGGACGAACTGGATCAGGTAAGTGACCAACTCCCCGAGTCGGTTACCGCGCTGCTCGGGAACGCTCTTGCGCCCCTGGACACCCTCTTCACGCGGATGACGGTGGAGGACACCGACCAGGTGTGCCGAGAGCTCGCCCGCGCGCAGGGCATCGCGCCGGGGCGCGGCTGGTGGTGGGATCGCCGCCCCGATCCGCTGCCTTGGTGAGCGTCTTGAGCGCTCGCGGAGTCGGGCTCTCGGATCGGTCCGCGCCGGCGGTCCGTCAGGGCGGGCGATTTCTGTCATATGCCTGTGTCTGCGACCCCGCCGGTAGTACGGTCTGATCTGTCGTCAGCCGGAGTTTTTGGGGGAGCGGGATGACAGGCGTGGAGATCGCGATCGGCTGCCTGTTCGCATGGGCGGCTCGCAAAGCGCGCCGGGTGGGGGCCCGGGCCGACCAGGAGGCGGACCGCGCCCTGGACGCGGCGATGGACCGGGTGCACGAGGTGGTCAGCGCGAAGCTCGGGCAGGAGACGGCCCTGACCCGCCTCGACGAGGAGGCCGCGGCCGGTCGCGGTGAACCTACGCCCGAGACCCGCCAGTGGCTCCAGATCGTTTTGAAGGACGCGATCGACCACGACGAGGCCTTCGCCGCGTCGCTCCGGGACGCGCTGGACCAGCTTCCAGCCCGGCCCGAACACGCCGCCCAGGGCGCGAACGCCCTGCAAGGCAATGTCTTCCATGGCGACACGGCCGTCCAGGTCGGGGACAACGGCCACCAGGTCAACAACTTCGGGACGCCCAGATGACCGACCTCGGACAAGGCGGCGGGGACGGTCCCGGCAGATTCGACCACAACCACCTTCACGGGCCTTCCGGCGTGCAGGTCGGGCCGAACGGCCAGCAGTTCAACGCCAATCCCAACATCAACATCCGGCAATCAGGATTCCTGCTGCCGGCCGTCTGCGTCGCCGCGCTGGTCGGAGGGGCGGTCTTCGCGGTCATGGCGCTCGCACCCTGGAAGGGCAGTGCGCAGGGCGCCGCACCGCCCCCGGACTCGATCGCGAGCAGGGGCCCCGACGTCACCGCCCCGGCACAGGACTCCCCGTCGGAGCAGGCCGCCGTCTCCTCACCGACGACAGCGGCGGCTGCCGCCGGCCCGGTCCGGTGGCAGGGGGAGATCAACATCGGCATGGCGGGAGTGGACCTCGACTCCCTCCCCCCGTCCCAGAGCACCGACGACTCCTACGACGCCGCGCTGTACAGCAGCAGCGACGCACTGATGACGAATCGATCCGGCGCTCCCGACGTGGCGGCGTGGCCCGGCCCCGGAACGCCGAGCAGGAAGCAGTGCGCCGATCAGCTCGCCACCCACGGCGGCTTCATGGCCCAGGCGGCGACCGAGAGCGTCCTGTGCGTCAGGACGCGCACCGGCCGCGTCGCCGCCCTGACGATCACCTCCATGGGCGATGTCTTCACCGCCGGCACGGCCAAGGTGATCGTCTGGGAGACGAAGGACCAGTAGTGCCCGGTCAGTCCTGAGACCACTCCCGCAAGTCAGACACCCCTCTGCGAGCAGGGACAAGGAAGAGCTGGATCGTGGAGTACTGGAAGGTCGACTGGTTGCACGATTTCCAGTCGGAGCCCACAACTCTGTTCAACGAGATCGGTGACGACGGATACGAAGTCCGAAAGGTGCAGCACTACCGCGACGGGCGGAAGCTGAAGGCTGACGCGTTGCACGAGTCGGCGGAAATCGGCCTCAGCGAAATTCCCGTAGGCGCCATCGAGGATGTGGCCGGTCAACCCGAGTTCCGGGCCACGCCGATCACAGGCGCGGCGTTTGAGGAAGCGTGGCGAAGTGCGTCATGGGTAACGCGCGGGCCAGATTCTGTCTACAGGTAGATCGTCCCCACGCCCATGCCGGCGCGCACCTCGCTGGGCTGTCAGGGCTCAACGAGTCAGGCCGTCGCGAGTTCGCACCACACGTACTTGCCCCGGTTCCCGAACCTGGCCGACGGCTGCCAGCCCCAGAAGTCCGCGCACGCCCTGACCAGGGCCAGGCCCCGGCCCTCCTCCCCCAGCTCGGCGACCTCCTCCAGCGGCCGGAACGGCTCCGGTGGGCCGGGGTCCGTGTCCCACGCCCCGATCCACACCACCCCCTCCACCGAGCGGCGCACCCTCAGCGCGGCCGGCCCCTTCGTGTGCCGTACCGCGTTCCACACCAGCTCTGCGGCGAGGAGTTCAGCCGTGTCGACCATGCCGATCAGGCCGTGCATCGTCAGGATCAGACGCAGCGTCCGACGGGAGATCGTCACCGCTCTGAGGTCGTTGGGGATGTAGAGGGTGTAGTCCCAGGTTTCGGGCATGACTCATCCACTCCGGTGAGGTGAGGGGTTCAGTTCAGGGCGTGCGGTGGCATTGCCGCAGGCGTCATGGCAGGACGATGCGGTGCACTTCCGCAGCGCGTTCACTTCATTACGGACAGTAGGGCCATATTTTGGGACCCTGCAAGTGGTTGCCGTAATCTACCCCTCGAACGAGGCACAGCCGCACCGCAGTTGAGGCGATGGAGGAAGCCATGCCACGCAGGCAGCAGCCCACCGCACGACAAGAGCGCCTCGGCGCTGAGCTGCGGAAACTGCGCGAAGCCGCAGGACTCAAGGGGCGCGAGGCAGCCGCGCTGCTAGGGACCGACTCGGCGCAGATGAGTCAGATCGAGGCAGGCACCGCCGGTGTGAGCGAGGAACGGGTACGACGTCTCGCCGCTCTGTACGCCTGCACGGATGAGGGACTGATCGAGGCCCTGGTCGGGATGGCGACCGACCGGACCCGTGGCTGGTGGGAGGACTACCGGGGCCACCTGCCGACGCCCTTCATGGACTTGCCCGAGCTGGAGCACCATGCCAGCTACCGCTGGGACGTCGAGTTCCTGCATGTCCCGGGCCTTCTGCAGACCGCCGCGTACGCCCGGTCCCTCTTCGCCTACGTCAATCCGGAGTTCCCGGACGGTGACGTCGAGCGTTGGGTGGAGCATCGGATGAAGCGCAGGGTCATCATCGATCGCGCGGATCCGGTTCCCTACGCAGCGGTGGTCCATGAGGCGGCGCTGCGCATCAGGGTCGGTGACCGAGCCGCAGCGCGCGAGCAGCTCAATCGCGTTGCCGAACTCTCCGAGGCCGACCATGTGACAGTGCGCGTCGTCCCCTTCGACATCGACGGCTTCGGCGGCGCGGGAAGCGCCATGGTGTACGCGGGCGGTCCCGTACCCAGGCTGGACACCGTCGTTCGCGACGGTCCCAACGGTCCGGTCTTCGTCGATGCCGAGGCCCAACTTCAGAGATACCGAACGCTCTTCCGTAGGGTGGAGGCGGTGTCACTCGACCCCCACCGGTCGCGTGACTTCATCCACCGGCTGGCTAAGGAGCTGTGAGCATGCTGACCCCCGGGACATGGCGGAAGTCGTCCTTCTCGGGCGGGGGCCAGGGAGACGCCTGCGTCGAGATCGCCGAAGGCCCCACCCGCATAGCCGTCCGCGACTCCAAAGCCCCCGCCCGAGCCACCCTCAGCTTCGCCCCCCGGGCGTTCGCTCCCTTCGTGGAAGCGCTGAAGGGTGCTCAGGGTCGGACGACCTGAGAGAGGCACACCATGTCGTTCGGGCTGCCGCCCGCGGGTTTCGGGGCTGCCGCGCCGCCTGTCTGGACGCCGCCGACGGAGATCGAGCAGGCTCTGCTGGAGGCCAAGGCACGGGAGGACTGGGCGGCGTACTTCGACACCCTCGCGGACAGCCGGCTGTACTTCGAGATCCGGCGTGACGGGGCGGACGCGGAGCCGAGCAGGACGATTCCCGTCTTCGGGCACGATCCACGGGTGGCCGGCGGGCGGGTGTGGGCCGTGTACACCGAGGGGATGCTGCCCGCGCCCGATCCGCACCGGGTGCTCGAGTGGCAGAAGCTCGGGTGGTTCGCCCAGGTGTGGGCGCCGGCCGATCCGGCGATGATCGTGGTCAACCCGGGGACTCCCTGCGAGGCGTTCCTGCCCTCCGCGCCGCCGCACTCCGCCGCGTGGGCCCAGTACGGCGCGCAGGAGCGGGCCCCGCTGGACCGGGCGCGGGTGCTCACGCTGCGGGTGGGCGGTCCGAAGGACGGGCCCGTGGCGCGCGGACTGGCCTGCGGAGCGCTGCTGATCGTGCGGGACGGGCTGGCCTGGAACGCCATGGCGTACCACGGGAACGGCTACACCGCGGAGCGGCGGCTGCTGCGCGAGTGGTGGGGCGTCGGGAGCCGGGAGGACTGGCAGGAGCAGCAGCGGGCGCTGCTCGATCCCGACGGCGCCAATCCCGTCTGGGAGTTCGCCCTCGAAGTGCGGCGGGCGATCGCGCGCGACTTCGGCGGGCATGTCGACACCGGCTACTGGCGGGACACCGTGGCCCGGGTGCTGCGCGCGCGTGCCGGCGGGGAGACCGTCCTCACCCCGGACGGGGTGACCACCACGCCCACCGTCCCGGAGGCGGAGACCGAGGCGCGCATCAAGGGGGTGCAGCACCTCATCGGCCGCATCACCCGGTACGAGGCCCGTTTCCGGGCCGACGGGATCCTGGACGGCAACCGGTACGTCAACTCCGTGGACGCCTGGAACTTCGGCCGGGCGTCAGGGATGGCCCGCTGGGGGCTGGGGGCGCGGTACTGCTCACTGCAGGAGGCGGAGGGCGCCGTCGTACAGGCCGGCCGGGCCGCCGCGCGGTCGTACAGGTCGTGGCGGGACTTCGCCGCCGGATACATCCTCGGGCGCTGTCTGCACTTCGACGACGAGGAATTCGGGAGCTGGTACACGGACATGGTGGACGTGCACCGGGTGCTGATGTCCGATCCCGAGAGCCCCTGGCTCACCGTCTCCTTCCGATGAGGCCGACGAGGCCGTGACGCGCGGCTCCGGCGAGTTTCGGACGGAGCCCGCGTCATCCCGGGTTCCGTATTGACCTGATCATGCCAACGCCGGACCATGAGCGCCAACCCCGCACAGCGGACACACAGCTACCGGCTCCCCGTGTCCGCACCCGCACGTCGCACTGAGACACCCCAGCTCCCAGCTCCACTCCCCCACTTCCGGCGACCCCGGAACCCCTGGAGACCCAAGGAGAGTTCATGCGACTTCGCATCCGCGGCTCCGGCGCGCGCGGCGGCAGGCGTACCGCCGCACTCGGCACGCTGCTGGCCCTCGCTCTCGCCGCCCCCGTCTCGGCCACCGCCACGCACGCCACCGCCGAGAGTGCCCGCAAGGCCGCCCCGGCGTCCGGTGAGGACGTCCGGCAGTACGAGATCCACCGGAGTACGGACCCCGTGACGCGCACCGCCATCCAGGCCAGCGGCGTCACCGTCGACGAGGCCGACGGGGAGACCGTGGTCGTCTCGGGGCGGCCCGAGCAGATCCGGCGGCTGCGCCGGCTCGGGTACGACGTCACCCCGCTGGGCGCAGCGCCCGACCGGGCCGGTGCCCGCGGCGAGCAGCGGCTGTACGACTTCCCGAGCGCCGACTCGAAGTACCACAACTACGCCGAGGCGAACGCCGAGATCGACCAGCGGATCGCCGCCCACCCGGACATCATGAGCAAGCGGGTGATCGGGAAGTCGTACCAGGGCCGGGACATCGTCGCCGTCAAGGTCAGCGACAACGTGGGCGCCGACGAGGACGAGCCCGAGGTGCTGTTCACCTTCCACCAGCACGCCCGCGAGCACCTGACCGTGGAGATGGCCCTGTACCTGCTGCGCGAGTTCGCCGCCGGGTACGGGAGCGACTCCCGGATCACGAACCTCGTCAACAGCCGGGAGATCTGGCTCGTCCCCGACCTCAACCCGGACGGCGGCGAGTACGACATCGCCACCGGGTCGTACCGGTCGTGGCGGAAGAACCGGCAGCCCAACTCCGGGTCCTCGTACGTCGGGACCGACCTCAACCGGAACTGGGACTACAAGTGGGGCTGCTGCGGCGGCTCGTCGGGGACGAAGTCGTCCGAGACCTACCGCGGCTCGGCCGCCGAGTCCGCGCCCGAGGTGAAGGTCGTGTCCGACTTCGTGCGCAGCCGGGTCGTCGGGGGCAGGCAGCAGATCAGGGCCGGCATCGACTTCCACACCTACAGCGAGCTGGTGCTGTGGCCGTTCGGGTACACCTACTCGGACACGGCGACGGGGATGACCGCCGACGACGCCGCCGCGTTCAAGGCCGTGGGCCAGAAGATGGCCGCGAGCAACGGGTACACACCGGAGCAGTCGAGCGATCTCTACATCACCGACGGGTCGATCGACGACTACCTGTGGGGCACGCAGAAGATCTTCGACTACACCTTCGAGATGTATCCGACGTCCAGCCGGGACGGCGGGTTCTACCCGCCCGACGAGGTGATCGAGCGGGAGACCTCCCGCAACAGGGACGCGGTGCTGCAACTGCTGGAGAACGCCGACTGCATGTACCGGTCCATCGGCAAGGCCGCCCAGTACTGCGGCTAGGGAGATCGCGTGGGACGGGGGCGCCGGTTCCTCCCGGCGCCCCCGCCGTCACGCGGTCCTAGGCCTCTTCGAAGTACGCGTCGAGTACCGCGTCCAGCTGGGACTCCCACTCCGCGAAGCGGGACCTGGACGTCGCCTCGATCTCGATCGGGTACCAGCGGCGGTCCGGGGTGTGCACCGTGATGGTGAAACGCTTGCCGAAGCGGGCGGACTCGGTCTCGACCGCGGCGATCTCGTCCCAGCGGAACTCGCAGTCCTCCTCGTCCAGACGGAGGCGGACGCCGCGGCGGTCGGCCGCGAACCGGGCCCGGCGGTCGGAGGCCTCGAAGGCGGGAGCGCCGTCCTCGGGGGCGCTCTCCTCCTCCTGCTCCATTCCGCCGTCCGCCGGTTCGGCGGACGCCTCGGCGGGCTCCGGGGCCCCCGGGGTCGCGTCCTCGGTGCCGGTCCGATTCCCGGCCGCAGGCTTCGCGTCCTCGGTGCCGGGTCCGGCCCCGGCCGTCGGCCCGGCGTCCGCCGGTTCCGGTTCCGTCGCCGGTGCGGTGATCCCCGGGATGAAGGCCGGGTCGAAACCGGCGCCCTTGACGGGCTCGCCCTTCAGGGGCTGGCTGCTCGATCCTATGCGCTGGTCCACGGCGGCAGTATGGACGACATTCCTGTGCCGGAACCAGTCAGCTCACTCCTCACATCGGTTCACCCAGGTCACACTCACACAAACAGGCTCACCACCCCGGCCACCGCGAACCCGGCGACGGACAGCACCGATTCGAGCACCGTCCAGGTGCGCAGCGTGTCCCGCTCGGTGATGCCGAAGTACTTGGCGACCATCCAGAAGCCGCCGTCGTTGACGTGCGAGGCGAAGATGGAACCGGCCGACACGGCCATGATGACGAGGGCGACGAAGGCCTGGGAGTGGTGGCCCTCGGCCAGCAGCGGGGCCACGATGCCGGCCGTGGTGACGATGGCGACCGTGGCCGAGCCCTGGGCCACCCGCAGCACCACCGAGATCAGGTACGACAGCACGATCACCGGCAGGCCCACGCCGTTGAAGGTGTCCGACAGCGCCTGGGCCACCCCGCTCGCCTTGAGGACCGCGCCGAAGACACCGCCCGCGCCGACCACCAGCAGGATGTTGCCGACCGGCTTGAGCGAGGAGGTCGACACCGTCTCCAGGGACTTGCGGGACCAGCCGCGCCGGATGCCGAGCAGGTAGTAGGCGAGCAGCAGGGCGAGGGTGAGGGCGACGAAGGGGCTGCCGACGAACTCCAGCACCGAGCGGCCCGCGGAGGGGTCGAGGGCGATGGAGGAGAAGGTGGCGGCGAGGATCAGCACCAGCGGCGTGCCGATGATGGCGAGGACCGTGCCGAGCGGCACCGGCTGCTCCTGCGGCCGTACGCCCTGGGCGCGTTGCTCGGCGAGGACGGCCTGCCGGGCCTCCTCCGCGGCCTCGACCATGTCCTGCGGTACGGCGACGAAGATCCGCCTGCCGATCCAGGCGGAGTACGCCCAGGCGGCCAGGACGGCGGGGACGCCGCAGACGACGCCCATGAGGACGACCCAGCCGAGCTGGACGTGCAGCAGTCCGGCGGCGGCGACCGGGCCGGGGTGCGGCGGCAGGAACGCGTGCGTCATGGACAGGCCGGCGAGCAGCGGCAGGCAGTACAGGAGGATCGACCTGCCGCTGCGCTTGGCGGCCGCGTAGACGATCGGGGCGAGCACGAAGATGCCGACGTCGAAGAAGACCGGGATGCCGAAGATCAGGCCGGTCAGCCCCATGGCGAGGGGCGCCCGGCGTTCGCCGAACAGGCGCAGCAGCCGGGATGCCAGCACCTCGGCGCCGCCGCTGACCTCGAGGATGGCGCCCAGCATCGTGCCGAGTCCGATGATGATGGCGACGTGGCCGAGGATGCCGCCCATGCCGGACTCGATGGTGGAGACGGCGTCGGAGCGCTGGACGGTGCCGAAGAGTTCGGTGACCGAGAGGCCGGCGAGCAGGCCGACGGTTATGGAGACGGCGAGCAGGGCGACGAACGGCTGCAGCCTGACCTTGATGATCAGGAAGAGCAGCAGGGCTATGCCGATGGCGGCGACGGTGAGGAGTCCGGCGGTGCCGTCGACGAGCAGGAGCAGGCCTCCGGTATGGGGTGGGGCGGCGGGCGCTGGAGCGGTTGCGGCGAGCGAATGGGACATTCGGGGGTCCTCTTCGTGAATGCATACTGCTTTCGGGCAGGGGGGATCGCGGCACGGCGCCGCGGGTGCGGTGCCGTGCCGTGTGCCGTGCGTGTGCCGTGCGTGTGCCGGTGGTGCGAGGGGGAGGGTGCTGCGCGAGCCGCCGTCAGCCCAGGACGGCGAGGGCGTCGATCTCGATGAGCAGGCCGGGCGGCAGGCCTACGTAGACCGTGGTCCGGGCGGCGGGCGGCTGGGTGAGGCCCTGCTCGCCGAAGTAGGCGTTGTAGATCTCGTTCATCTCCGCGAAGTGGTCGACGTCGGTGAGGTAGACGCGGATCATCATCACGTCGTCCCAGCTCGCGCCGCCCTCCTCGAGGATCGCCTTGACGTTGGCGAGGGTCTGGAGGGTCTGCTCGCGCAGCGTCGGACCTGCGGGCGTGGGGGGCTTTCCCTCCTCGGCGGGCAGGAAGCCGACCTGGCCGGCGACCTGGAGGACGTTGCCCTTGCGCACCCCGTGGGAGAACATCGCGGGCGGTGTGGTGTGGGTCTTCGGGGTGAGCGCGGTCTTCTCGGTCATACGGGGGTGCCCTTCACTGGCGTTCTTCCGGAGTACTCGCCGCTGATGGCGTCCGCGGTACGGCGCACCTGCGGGAGCAGGGTGAGGAGTTCCTCGGCGGTGACGACGACGTTCGGCGCGGACACCGACATGGCGGCGACCACCCGGCCGTCGGCGCCGCGGACGGGGGCCGCGACGCAGTTGATGGACTCCTCGTGGCCACCGAGGTCGGTGGCCCAGCCCTGTTCGCGCACCTGCTCCAACTCGCGCAGGAACGCTGCGGCGTTGGGGGTGGAGCGGGGCGTGTAGAGGGGGTAGTCGAGCTGGTCCGCGAGAGCGCGGCGCTCGGGTTCGGGGAGGTCGGCGAGGAGGAGTTTCGCCACGGCCGCGACCGTGATCGCCACGGGCTTGCCGATGCGCGAGTACATCCGGACCGGGTAGCGGCTCTCCACCTTGTCGATGTAGAGGACCTCGTTCTCCTCGTGGACGGCGAGGTGCACGGTGTGGCCGCAGGCCTCGTTGAGCCGGACGAGGTGGGGGTGGGCGATCTCGCGGATGTCGAGGTTCTCCATCGCCTCCTGGGCGAGGGCGAAGAGGCGCGCGCCGAGCCGGTAGCGCTGGTCGGACTGGCGGTAGACCAGGCCGTGCTCGTGCAGGGTGCGCAGGAGGCGCAGCGCGGTCGATTTGTGCACGCCGAGGCGGTCGGCCACCTGGCCGAGGTCGGCGGGGCCCTCGGCGAGCAGCGGCAGGATGCTGAGGGCGCGGTCGACGGTCTGGCTCATGGGGTGTTCGCCTCCTCCTGGGCCCGGTCGGTCCGGGTCCAGCCGGGGCCGAGTCGAAGTCTCCCCCATGCCTCGTCGTCCAGGGCGGCCAGGCGGTCGGCGTGGTCGCGGGCGGGTGGGGCGGCGAGGTCGGCGGGGGTGGTGAGGGCGGCGGCCGCCATGAGGTGGCCGTGGCGGAGGCGGTGCTTCAGCGGCAGGCCGCGCAGGGTGGCGGAGAGGAAGCCGGCGGCGAACGCGTCGCCCGCGCCGACGGGCGCGACGACGTCCACGTGCGGGGCCGGTTCGCGGACGGGCGGGGCCGCGGCGGGCCGTGGAGCGCGGCCGGTCGCGGGAGCCCCGCCGTCCGGACGGAGGGGCTGCTCGGCGTCGCCGTGCGCGAACGCCGTCGCGCCCTGGGCGGCCTGCTTGACGACCAGCAGCGCGGGTTCGGGGAGCAGGGCGCGGATCGCGGCCGGGCCGCCCGTGACGCCCCAGGTGTGCTCCGCCTCGTCCTCGCCCACGAAGACGACGTCGGCGGCCCGGGCCAGTTCCAGCAGCACCTCGGCTCCGTCGGCGCGGGTCCACAGGCCCGGGCGGTGGTTCACGTCGAAGGAGAGCAGGGGGCGCCCGGCGGTCGGCCGGGAGAGGTGCCGTACGAGGTCCAGGCACTGCGCGGACAGCGCCGCCGTGATGCCCGACAGGTGGAGCACGCGGCCGGCGCGGACCGCCGTGAGGTCCGTGTTGGCCGCGGACATCGCGGAGGCCGCCGAGCCGGCCCGGTAGTAGGCCACCTCGTGGTCGGCGGCGGCCCGGTCGGCCGCCGTGCGGAAGTAGACGCCGGTGGGGCGGGCCGGGTCGGTGCGGACGGCGGCGACGTCGACGCCGTAGCCCGCGATCCGCTCCACCAGGTGGCTGCCGAAGCCGTCCGCGCCGACCCGGCTCACCCACCGCGTGGAGTGGCCGAGGGCGGCCAGTACGCAGGCCACGTTGGACTCCGCGCCGCCGATGCCCCGTTCGAAGGAGGGGACGTCGGCGAGGCGGCCTGGCCGGGTGGGCAGGAAGGTGACCATGGACTCGCCGAGCGTGACGACATCCACGACGTTCACGATGGTGGGGCTCCTCGTCGTCCTGAGGGTGAGCGGCTTTCGTTGACCCTGTGTCGGCCGAGATGCTAGACAGCAGTGAGCGACATACGCAATGGGCGTTGCATATGATGCAACGCACCGGATCAGGAGGGTCACATGCCCCGCGAAACCGGCACCGAAGCGCTCGCCCGCCTCGCCGAGGAACGGGTGGACCACCGCTTCAAGGGCCTCCCGCCGGACGCCGAGGGCCTGACCGTCGCCGAGCTGGCCGCCCAGCGCCGCAACCTCTTCACGGGCGGGTTCAGCACGCCCGTCCTCGCCCTCTCCGCCGAGCGGCTGGAGCACAACCTGGCGCTCATGGAGGCCTACGCCGAGCGGCACGGCCTCGCCTTCGCGCCGCACGGCAAGACCTCGATGGCCCCGCGGCTCTTCCAGCGGCAGATCGAGCACGGCGCCTGGGGCATCACCCTCGCGGTGCCGCACCAGGTGTGGGTGGCCCGGGCGTTCGGCGTCGAGCGGATCTTCCTGGCCAACGAGCTGGTGGATCCGGCCGCACTGCGCCGCGTCGCCGCCGAGCTGGCGGCCGACCCGGCGTTCCGTCTCGTCTGCTACGTCGACTCGGTGCGCGGGGTCGAGCTGATGGACGCGGCCCTGCGCGGCGCCGTCCGCCCGGTGGACGTCGTGGTGGAGCTGGCCGCGGGCGAGGGCGCCCGTACCGGGGTGCGCACGGAGGCGGAGTGCGCGGCCGTCGCCGACGCCGTGGCCGTCGTACCGACGCTCCGGCTGGTCGGGGTCGCGGGGTACGAGGGCGAGGTGCCGCGGGCCGACACCGCGCGGGTGACGGCCTATCTGCGGCGGCTGACGGCACTGGCCGCCGACTTCGACAAGAGCGGCCGGTTCGCCGGGGTGGACGAGATCGTGGTGAGCGCCGGCGGCAGCGCGTGGTTCGACGCGGTGGCCGAGGTGTTCGCGGAGATCCCCGAACTGTCCGCGCCCGTGCTCAAGCTGCTGCGCTCGGGCGCCTACGTCTCGCACGACGACGGGCACTACCGCAGGCTCACCCCGTTCACCCGGGTCCCCCAGGAGGGCGCGCTGGAGCCCGCGTTCCGGCTGTGGGCGCAGGTCGTGTCCCGGCCCTCGTCCGAGCAGGCCTTCGTCAACGCGGGCAAGCGGGACGCGGCGCACGACCTGGACCTGCCCGAGGCCCAGGTGGTGCGCCGGGACGGCGTCGAGCACCCGGCCGACGGGATCACCGTGACGGGCCTGTCCGACCAGCACGCCTGGCTGCGCACCACCGGGGAGGCGGACCTGGAGGTCGGCGACTGGGTCGGCTTCGGCCTGTCCCACCCCTGCACGTCCTTCGACAAGTGGCAGCTCATCCCGCTGGCCGAGGCGGACGGAACGGTCGTCGACTACATCCGCACGTTCTTCTAGGAGGCACCGTGGAGGAGCTGGTCATCCGGGACGCGGACGTCGTCGACGGCAGCGGCGCCGACTCCTACCGGGCCGACGTGGTGGTCGACGGCGGCCGGATCGTCTCCATCGTCAAGGAGGCCGCGGCGGCGGGCTGCCAACGGCCCCGGGCGCGGCGGGAGCTGGACGCGGAGGGGCTCGTCCTGTCCCCCGGCTTCATCGACATGCACGCCCACTCCGACCTGGCCCTGCTGCGCGACCCGGACCACAGCGCGAAGCTCGCCCAGGGCGTGACGCTCGAGGTCGTCGGGCAGGACGGGCTGTCGTACGCGCCGGTGGACGACCGCACGCTGGCCGAGGTCCGCCGCGCGATCACCGGCTGGAACGGGTACGGCGACGACGTCGACCTCGACTGGCGCACGGTCGGCGAGTACCTGGACCGCCTCGACCGCGGGATCGCCGTGAACGCGGCCTACCTGGTCCCGCAGGGCACGGTCCGCGCGATGGCCGTCGGCTGGGAGGACCGCCCGGCGACCGGCGCGGAGCTGGACCGGATGCGGCGGCTGGTGGCGGAGGGCCTGGAGCAGGGCGCGGTCGGCCTGTCCTCCGGGCTCACCTACACGCCCGGCATGTACGCCGACGACGCCGAACTGACCGAGCTGTGCCGGGTGGTGGCCTCGTACGGCGGCTACTACTGCCCGCACCACCGGTCCTACGGCGCCGGCGCCCTGGAGGCGTACGCCGAGATGGTGGAGCTGACCCGGAAGGCGGGGTGCCCGCTGCACCTGGCCCACGCGACGATGAACTTCGGCGTGAACGAGGGGCGCGCGCCCGAACTCCTCGCCCTGCTCGACCGGGCGCTGGACGCCGGCGCCGACATCACCCTGGACAGCTATCCGTACACCCCCGGCTGCACCACCCTCGCCGCGCTGCTGCCGAGCTGGGCGGGCGAGGGCGGACCGGAGGGGATCCTGACCCGGCTCGCCGACCCGGCGACCGCCGAGCGCGTCCGGCACGACCTGGAGGTCACCGGCTCGGACGGCTGCCACGGCGTGCCGGTGGAGTGGGACACGATCGAGATCTCCGGGGTGACCGCCCCGGCTCTGGCGGACCATGTCGGGCGGACCGTGCGGGAGTCGGCGGACGCACGCGGCGAGGACCCCTGGACGACCGCCCGCCGGCTGCTGGTCGAGGACCGGCTCGGCACGACGATCCTGCAGCACGTCGGCCACGAGGAGAACGTCCGCGCGATCATGCGGCACCGCGCCCACACCGGCGGCTCCGACGGCATCCTGCGGGGCGCGAAGCCGCATCCGCGGGCCTACGGCACGTTCCCCCGCTACCTCGGGAGCTACGTGCGGGAGGCGGGCGTGCTGACGCTGGAGGAGTGCGTCGCCCATCTCACCGCGCGGCCCGCGGCCCGGTTGCGGCTGCCGGACCGGGGTCTGGTGCGCGAGGGCTACCGGGCCGACCTGGTGCTGTTCGACCCGGACACCGTCGCCTCCGGCGCCACCTTCGCCGAGCCCCGCGTGCTCCCGGCCGGGATTCCGTACGTGCTGGTCGACGGCCGGCTCGCGATCGAGGACGGCCGCCGCACGGACGTGCTGGCGGGCCGGGCGGTCCGCCGGACACCGGTGTGACCGCCCGGGCCCGCCACGGCCCGGACGGGGGCCGTGGCGGCGGACGCTACGGCTTGGGCAGGGTGCAGCCGGACGCGCTCAGGTTCAGCTTGTTGCCGGTGGTGAAGCAGGCCGGGATGTTGTAGGTCTCCTCGGCGTAGTTGATGCCCTGGCGGACGGTGACGTTGCCGCTCTGGTCGACCTCGCACGGGTTGTTCTCGGTGCAGCGCTGGCCGTCCTCGTTGCCCGTGTTGTTGACGGCGACGACCTTGCCGGTTGCGGTGTCGATCACCGGCGAACCCGAGGTGCCGCCGATGGTGTTGCACGCGGAGGTGTAGCGGACCGAGTCCTTCCAGGTCCAGTCGCCCTCCTTCAGGCGGTACACGAAGCCGTCGATGTTGCAGCTGTAGATCCGCTTCCAGTAGCCGGAGACGACCTTGATGGCGGTGCCCGCGACCGGGTGGGTGTCCTGCATGGTGAGCGGGCTGATGCCGTACGAGCTCTTGATGGCCGCGTAGGTGGTGGTGGTGCGGTAGATCGTGACGTCGGTGTCCGTCATGGTCGAGTAGACGACCTGGTTGGCGCGGAGCGTGGCGACCTTGCTGCCGGAGGAGTTCAGCAGACCGAAGCTGCGGCTGGAGGACTGGCCGGTGATGACCTGGCCGGGCGCCGGGAAGCCGGTCTCCAGGCAGTGGCCGTTGGTCAGCACGAGCGCCGGGTCGGTGTCCGCGGAGTTGGGGAAGCGGATGACCGAGCCGGAGCAGTTGCTGAGCGAGACGGTCCCGGCGAAGTTGACGGTCACCGCGTCGGCCGCCTTGGCCTGCGGTGCGGCGACCGCCGGGGTCGCGCCCAGCCCGGCGATGGCCAGGGAGGAGAGCGCGGCCAGGAGAGGCTTGTTCATGTGGGGGTCCCCTCTTACGACTTGGGCGACCGGAGATCTTCCGGCCGCCTTGCGTCTTGTCATGAGCATTCTCATGAGAGGGGCGTGCGGGGGCAAGCAGTTGTATGCGACGACATGACCGCTCGGGGTATACGCGCACGTTTGTCGGACGGCGGGCCGCAACTCACCTGCCACCCCTACCCACTTGACGGCGCGTTACGGCCGTCTCCCGCTACCGGGGGCGCTTGGTCGCGCCGTGGCCGTGTCCCCGGCCGCCGCCCGGGGTGCCCCAGCCGGACTCCGTCGGCGTGGCGGACGAGGGCGCGGGCGTGGGGCTGGCGGGGACGGCGGAGGCCGTGGCGGCCGGAGAGCCGGGCGCGGCGGACGTGGCGGATGCCGTGGGACGGGCGGCGCCGGTGGCCGCCGGACCGTCGGCGGCGGGCGCGGTGGACGACGGCGTCGCGGGAAGGCCGGACCCGGCGCCGGGCGCGCTCGACGCGGGGCCGGAGGAGTCCGCGGGGGTGGTCGCGGCGCCGGGGACACGGGCGGGCCCGTCGCCCGCCGGGCGGGGGCCGGACGGGCCGCCGTCAGGCCAGGCGAGCACCGCGATCAACGCCACCGCGCCGGCCGCGCCGAGGCCGCCGGCGACGACCGCCGTCCGGCGGCGGGCGGGCGCCCGCCGCTTGCGCCGCCGGTCGCGGCGGCCGCCGTCCACGCGGCCCGCCACGGGGGCGGAGGGCCCGGCGGGTCCGGGCGGTCCGGCGACGGCGGGCAGCTCGCGGGTCTCGTCGTAGGCGTTCTGCCAGCCGTGGGCGGCGGCGGGGTCGGCGTACTCCTCGTACGAGGGGGCCGCGGCCGTCTGCGGGTGGTACACGTTCGGCTGAACCTCCGGTTCGCCGCCGCCACCGTGCGCCTCGTACAACCCCGCCCTCCCCTTGCCCGGCCCGTCTTCGCGCCGTCCCCTGCCGCACCGGGCACGTCAGCGGCCTCGGCGCACCGGCGCATTCTAGGGACGCGAGCGACTCCTGAGACAGCTACCGCCGATAACAAGGCAAACCACACCGTCTCAAGTGGCGGAAGACACCACCCATGAGCCGTTACCGGGTCGTAAGCTCACGGACATGCAGGTGATCCAGTCGACCAAGCTCGCCAACGTCTGTTACGAGATCCGGGGTCCGGTTCTCGAGGAGGCGATGCGCCTGGAGGCGGCCGGGCACCGCATCCTGAAGCTCAACACGGGCAATCCGGCCGCCTTCGGCTTCGAGTGCCCGCCGGAGATCCTCGAGGACATCCTGCGCAACGTCTCCGGCGCGCACGGCTACGGCGACGCCAAGGGCCTGCTGGCCGCCCGGCGTGCGGTCGTCATGCACAACCAGACCATCGGCATCGAGACGGACGTCGAGCACGTCTACATCGGCAACGGCGTCTCCGAGCTGATCGTGATGGCGATGCAGGGCCTGCTGGACGACGGCGACGAGGTGCTCGTCCCGGCCCCGGACTACCCGCTGTGGACGGCGGCCGTGTCCCTGTCCGGCGGCACCGCCGTGCACTACCGCTGCGACGAGCAGTCCGACTGGATGCCCGACCTCGCCGACGTCGAGCGCAAGGTCACCGACCGCACCAAGGCGATCGTCATCATCAACCCGAACAACCCCACGGGCGCGGTGTACGACGAGGCGGTGCTCAAGGGCCTGACCGACATCGCCCGCCGGCACAACCTGCTGGTCTGCTCGGACGAGATCTACGACAAGATCCTCTACGACGGCGCCACGCACACCCCGACCGCCAAGGTCGCCCCCGATCTGCTGACCCTCACCTTCAACGGCATGTCCAAGGCCTACCGGGTGGCCGGCTACCGCGTCGGCTGGATGTCGATCTCGGGCCCGCGCGCCCACGCCGACTCCTACATCGAGGGCCTGACGATCCTGGCGAACATGCGCCTGTGCGCGAACATGCCGGGCCAGCACGGGGTCGTGGCCGCGCTCAGCGGCCGGCAGACGATCAACGAGCTGGTGCTGCCGGGCGGCCGGCTCAAGGAGCAGATGGACGTCGCCTACGAGCTGCTGACCCAGATCCCGGGCGTGAGCTGCGTCCGCCCCAAGGGCGCGCTGTACCTGTTCCCGCGCCTGGACCCGCAGGTCTTCAAGATCAAGGACGACCGGCGGATGGTGCTGGACCTGCTGCGCCAGGAGAAGATCATGGTCGTCCAGGGCACCGGGTTCAACTGGCCCGAGCCGGACCACTTCCGGGTGGTGACGCTGCCCAGCGCCGGCGACCTCCGGGACGCGGTGACCCGGATCGGAACCTTCCTGGACGGCTACGGCCAGCCCTAGGTCGTGTCCGCAAAGTCGCGTCGTTCGCCCGCAGGGCGGGCGTCGCGGCGTCCGGTGCGTGCTCTCGGCGTGCCGGTCGGATGCCCTCGTACTGGGTGTACTCGGGCTTTCGGCCGGTGCGGCGAGAGTGCGTGCCGGGCGTCGTGACGCAGACGCGACTTTGCGGACACGGCCTAGCGCCCGTCGCCGGAGCGCCCGCGGTCCCTGCCGACGGTAGCCGGAGGGCCGCGATCCGTGACCCGACTCAACTTTAGACGAAATCCAAGCTAGGATGGCTTCCTGTCAGAGCACAGGAGGCCATCCCCATGTACGAACCGATCCGCACCAAGTCGGTCCACAGCACGATGGCCGGCGATCCTTCCGACTTCCCGCACCGCTCGCGCGAGGAGGAGCTGGACATCCAGCTCGCCGGGCATCTCGCGGCCCTGCTCGCCGTCACGGACGAACTGCGGGCCCTGACCCCCTCCGCCGCTCTGGACGCGGCCGCCGAGCGGCTCGCGGCCCAGGTGACCCGGCTGCGCGGCGGCGGCGCGCCGCTGCGCGCCCAGCCCACCGCCGCCGGTGAGCCGGCGGGCCTGCACCGCCGGGCGCACGCCCTCGCGGGCCGCGCCCTGGTGGTCGCCGCCTCCCGCGCCGACACGGCGGCCGCGATCCTGTCCGCCGAGCGGATGGACGCGCACGCCGCCGCCCTGGCCGGGCCGAGGGAGCTCAGCCCGGCCCGCTGACCCCGCCCGGGGTCCCCCGATCGGCCCCGGTCCGCGCGCATCCTGCAGCGACGCGCGGACCGGGTGCCACACATCCGGTCGCACTCAGCGGCGGACGTCCGCCGTCGCCGGCGCCGTCGCGCCCACTGCGCCCCTACCCGCTTGATCGGGCGCTCCACCGGTGCCGGTGGGATGCCGGCAGGCGCCGTGAACGGGCGGCGAGAGGACGCGCGACGGGGCCCCGCACGCCTTTGTGCGGGGCCCCGTCGGGGTTGTCACCACGGCCGGCCGTGACGATCGCTGGTCAGGGCATCCGGACCGGCCGTGGAGTCATGGGGTGCGGGTCTCAACCCAGGCGCCGCACCAGCGCGTGGTACTGGTCCCACAGCTCCTTCGGGGTGTGGTCGCCGAAGGTGTTGAGGTGGTCGGGGACCAGGGCGGCCTCCTCGCGCCAGACCTCCTTGTCGACCGTGAGCAGGAAGTCCAGGTCGGAGTCGGACAGGTCGAGGCCGTCGGTGTCCAGCGCCTCCTTGGTCGGCAGGATGCCGATGGGGGTCTCGACGCCCTCGGCCCTGCCGTCCAGCCGGTCCACGATCCACTTCAGGACGCGGCTGTTCTCGCCGAAGCCCGGCCAGACGAACTTGCCCTCGTCGTTCTTGCGGAACCAGTTGACGTAGTAGATCTTCGGGAGCTTGGACTGGTCCTTGTCCTTGGCCACGTCGACCCAGTGACCCATGTAGTCGCCCATGTTGTAGCCGCAGAACGGCAGCATGGCGAACGGGTCGCGGCGCAGCTCGCCGACCTTGCCCTCGGCGGCGGCCGTCTTCTCGGAGGCCACGTTGGCGCCCAGGAAGACACCGTGGTTCCAGTCGAAGGACTCCGTCACCAGCGGCACCGCGCTGGCCCGGCGGCCGCCGAAGAGGATCGCCGAGATCGGCACGCCCTTGGGGTCCTCCCACTCCGGCGCGATGATCGGGCACTGCGAGGCCGGGGTGGTGAAGCGGGCGTTGGGGTGGGCGGCGGGCGTACCGGACTCGGGCGTCCAGGAGTTGCCCTTCCAGTCGGTGAGGTGGGCCGGGGTCTCCTCCGTCATCCCCTCCCACCACACGTCGTTGTCGTCCGTTAGCGCCACGTTGGTGAAGACCGAGTTGCCCCACAGCGTCTTCATCGCGTTGGCGTTGGTGTGCTCGCCGGTGCCGGGGGCGACGCCGAAGAAGCCGGCCTCGGGGTTGATCGCGTACAGCCGGCCGTCCTCGCCGAAGCGCATCCAGGCGATGTCGTCGCCGATGGTCTCCACGGTCCAGCCGGAGACCGTCGGCTCCAGCATGGCGAGGTTGGTCTTGCCGCAGGCGCTCGGGAAGGCGGCGGCGACGTACTTGGACTCACCCTGCGGCGGGGTGAGCTTGAGGATCAGCATGTGCTCGGCCAGCCAGCCCTCGTCGCGGGCCATGACGGAGGCGATGCGCAGCGCGTAGCACTTCTTGCCGAGCAGGGCGTTGCCGCCGTAGCCGGAGCCGTAGGACCAGATCTCGCGGTCCTCGGGGAAGTGGGAGATGTACTTGGTGGAGTTGCACGGCCAGGGGACGTCCTCCTGGCCCTCCTCCAGCGGGGCGCCGACGGTGTGCACGGCCTTGACGAAGAAGCCGCTGTCGCCGAGCTCGTCGAGGACCGGCTGTCCCATGCGGGTCATGGTGCGCATGGAGACCGCGACGTAGGCGGAGTCGGTGATCTCGACGCCGATCGCGGAGAGCGGCGAGCCCAGCGGGCCCATGCAGAACGGGACGACGTACATCGTCCGGCCCCTCATCGAGCCGCGGAAGACGCCGCCCTCGCCGCCGGAGCCCTGGAAGATCTCCCGCATCTCGTCCGGGGCCTTCCAGTGGTTGGTCGGGCCGGCGTCCTCCTCCTTGGCGGAGCAGATGAAGGTCCGGTCCTCGACGCGTGCGACGTCGGTGGGGTCGGAGGCCGCGTAGTAGGAGTTGGGGCGCTTGATCGGGTCGAGCTTGCGGAAGGTGCCCTTCTGGACGAGCTCCTCGCACAGCCGCTCGTACTCGGCCTCGGATCCGTCACACCAGACCACGCTGTCCGGCTGCGTCAGTTCGACGATCTCGTTGACCCACGAGATCAGTTCCTGGTGGTTGGTGGGGACGCCGGTGGGAGCCGCGATGTCGCGCGCCACGATTGCTCCTAAATGAGGGATTTTTTGTCTTGTCGCCCCGTGGGGGCCTCGACCCGGACGCTTCGTAGCCGCTCATCCGGTGCCGACCGCACTCATTTGATCATCCGATTCTAGTGCCCATCTGTCCAGAGG
The DNA here is from genome assembly GCF_042875075.1 of Streptomyces sp. NPDC003720. Classification (NCBI taxonomy): domain Bacteria; kingdom Bacillati; phylum Actinomycetota; class Actinomycetes; order Kitasatosporales; family Streptomycetaceae; genus Streptomyces; species Streptomyces sp. NPDC003720. The sequence continues at coordinate 255,525 of NZ_JBIANZ010000008.1, read as the reverse complement.
GCATCACAAGTGAGCAACGTGAGGAACGCCACGCTTACCGCGGTTTTTTGCGTCCACATGAAGTTCGACAGAAGGACTTTTTGCGTTGGGGCCCTCTTGGGGGTGCGCTGACAGGCGACTTACGGGGCCGTAGGTACCATGCCGGGCATGACTGCGCCCGTCCCCGACGCGCCCAACGACACGCCGGCCGCCGGCCGCGGTCCCGTGGCGCTCACCCTGCCGCACCCGGTCAAGCCCAGGCTGCGCGGCTGGCTGCACCTCGGAATGTTCCCCGCCGCGCTCGTCGCGGGGCTCGTGCTCACCGCCCTCGCCGACTCCAGCAGAGGCCGGATCGCGTGCGGCGTCTACGCCCTGACGGCCTGCCTGCTCTTCGGCGTCAGCGCGCTCTACCACCGGGGCAACTGGAGCCCGCGGATGGACGGCGTCCTGCGCCGGCTGGACCACGCCAACATCTTCCTGATCATCGCGGGCACCTACACACCGCTGACCATGCTGCTCCTGCCCGGCGCCAAGGGTCAGTGGCTGCTGTGGGGCATCTGGACCGCTGCCGCCGCGGGCATCCTCTTCCGCGTCTTCTGGGTCGGCGCCCCGCGCTGGCTGTACACGCCCTGCTACATCGCGATGGGCTGGGCGGCGGTCTTCTTCCTGCCCGACTTCATGCGCAGCGGCGGCATCGCCGTCCTGGTGCTGGTCGTCGTCGGCGGCCTGCTGTACAGCGCCGGGGGCGTGGTCTACGGCATCAAGCGGCCGAACCCCTCACCGCGCTGGTTCGGCTTCCACGAGGTATTCCACTCCCTCACCCTCGCCGCCTTCGTCGTCCACTACGTCGGCATCTCGCTGGTCGCGTACCAGCACGCGTAGGCGCCCGGGCGCCTGCGCCCGCCCGCCGCCGGGGACGGTCGCCTCCGGGCCGCGGTGCCGGACAATGACCGGTATGACGGCAGCACCCTCCCCCCACTCCCCCGCCGGCCGTCCCCGGCCTGGCCTGCGGGAACGCAAGAAGCTCAAGACCCGCGAGGCGATCCGCACCGCGACGTACGCGCTGGTCGGGGAGCAGGGGTACGACGCCACGACGATCGAGCAGATCGCCGAGCGGGCCGAGGTGTCGCCGTCGACCGTCTTCCGGTACTTCCCGGCCAAGGAGGACATCGTCCTCACGGACGGGTACGGCCCGCTGCTGGTGCGGGAGTTGCTGGCCCGCCCGGCCGGCGAGCCGTGGACGGACTCGCTGCGGTACGTGACGGACCGGGCCGTCGACGTGATGGCGCGGCAGGACCCCGGGGTGCTGCGGATGCGGGCGCGCCTCGGCGTCGACGTCCCCGCCGTCCGCTCCCGGATGATGGAGAGCGTGGCGGAGACCGGGCGGCTGCTGCGCGGCGCCCTCGCCGGGCGGACCGGCCTCGACCCGGACGGCCTGGAGGCGCGCGTCCACGCGATGTCCCTGGCCGGCGGCCTGCTGGAGGTCTACCTCGCCTGGGCGGAAAACGACTTCGAGGACGATCTGCGCGACCTCGTGCGGCGGGCCCTGGACGTCCTGGAGCACGGCCTGCCCAGCGGAAATCCGTGAGCCCCGGCGTACCGCGCCGTGTCATCCTGACCGGGTGAACGGTCCCGAGATCCACGTCGAGTTCGCCCCCGGCCTGGCCCTGTTCGTCCCGAGCGCACGGCGCCGGGGCGCCACCGCCCTCACCACCGACGGCGTCTCGACCCTCGGCCACGTCGTCGAGTCGGCGGGCGTCCCGCTGACCGAGGTCGGCTCCCTTTGGGTCGGCGGCCGCCAGGTGCCCACCTCGTACGTCCCGGTCGCGGGCGATGAGGTGGAGGTCCGCTCGGTGACCCGCCCCCAGCGGGTCACCGGCGCCCCGCTCCGCTTCCTGCTCGACGTCCACCTCGGCACCCTCGCCCGCCGGCTGCGCCTGCTCGGCGTGGACACGGCGTACGAGTCGACCGACATCGGCGACCCGGCGCTGGCCGCGCGCTCGGCCGGCGAGCAGCGGGTCATGCTCAGCCGCGACCGGGGGCTGCTGCGCCGCCGCGAGCTGTGGGCCGGCGCGTACGTCTACAGCACCCGCCCCGAGGACCAGCTCCGCGACGTCCTGGAGCGCTTCGCCCCCGAGCTGCGCCCCTGGACCCGCTGCACCGCGTGCAACGGCCTGCTGGCGGAGGCAACCAAGGAGGAGGTCGCCGACCAGCTGGAGCACGGCACCCGGCACACGTACGACGTCTTCGCCCGGTGCGGCGACTGCGGCCGCGCCTACTGGAAGGGCGCGCACCACGACCGGCTGGAGACGATCGTGGAGCGCGCCCTGGCGGAGTTCAGCGGGCGGGGCTGACGCCGCCCGCCGGTCAGCCGGTGCTCAGCGCCCGGCCGAGCCGCTCCGGGTCCGTCGTCGGGGCGTCGCAGGTGAAGTTCCGGCAGACGTAGGCCGCCGGCCGGCCGTCCACCAGCGGGCGGTCGGCGAGCAGCGGGAACTCCTCGCCGCCGGGGGGCCCGGCCGCGACCACCGCGCCCGGCGCGGTGCCGAGCAGCGCCGTGCGGTGCAGGGCCGCCGTCGCCTCGTCGGTGAGGGACGGGCCGACCACCGCCACCTCCCGGGGCCCGTCGAGCAGCGCCTCGGCGACGGCGAGGCCCCAGCCGATGAACCGGGGCACCCGCGGGCCCAGGGCCTTCACGACGCCCAGCGCCCGCTCGGCGGCGGTGCGGTGGACCTCGGAGCCCGTGTGGGCGGCGTAGCCCAGCAGGGCGCCCGCAGCGGCGCTCCACCCGGAGGGGGTGGCGTTGTCGGTGGGGTCCTGCGGCCGGCGGATGAGCTGCTCGGCGTCGGCGGCGGTGTCGTACAGGGCGCCGCCGGAGTCGCCGAAGCGGGCCGGCACCTGGTCGAGGAGCAGTCCGGCGAAGTCCAGCCACACGCCCTCCCCGGTCACGGACGCGAGCGCGAGGAAGCCCTCGGCGACGTCGGCGTAGTCCTCCAGCACCCCGGCGTTGGGCCCGACCCGGCCGTCCCGGCTGGTCCGGGCGAGGTGGGCGTGCTCGTCCAGGTGCACCCGGACCAGGAGATCGGCGGCCGCGACGGCCGCCCGGACCAGGTCGGGCCGGTCGAAGTAGGCGCCGGTCTCGGCGAGCGCGGCGATCGCCAGCCCGTTCCAGGCGGCGACGACCTTGTCGTCCCGGCCGGGGGCGGGGCGCAGCGCCCGCCGCGCCAGCAGGCGCTCCTTGACCGACGCCACCTGCCCGGCGTCGAAGACGCCCTCGGTCTGCGGAAGTTGCAGCACCGACCGGCCGTGCTCGAAGGTGCCCTCCTCCGTCACCCCGAAGTACCGGGCGGCCCGTTCGGCGTCCTCGCCGAGGGCGTCGCGCAGCTCCTGCGGGGTCCAGACGTAGTAGGCACCTTCGACGTGGGCGCCGGTGCCGTCGTCGCTGTCCGCGTCGAGGGCCGAGGCGAACCCGCCCTCGTCCGTGCGCAGTTCCCGGACCATGAAGTCGGCGGTCTCCAGGGCGACCCGCCGCGCGAGCTCGGAGCCCGTCGCCCGCCACAGGTGCGCGTAGACCCGGCACAGCAGCGCGTTGTCGTACAGCATCTTCTCGAAGTGGGGCACGATCCAGTCGCGGTCGACGGAGTAGCGGGCGAAGCCGCCGCCGAGCTGGTCGTAGATCCCTCCGCGGGCCATCCGCTCGCAGGTGTCGGACGCCATCTGCAGGGCGCCCTCGGCGCCGGTGCGCGCGTGGTGCCGCAGCAGGAACTCCAGCACCATCGACGGCGGGAACTTCGGCGCCCCGCCGAATCCGCCGCGCTGCGGGTCGTACTCCCGGGTGAGCGCGAGCAGCGCCTGGGCGAGTTCCTGTTCCCCGGGCGGCTCGGCGCCCTGGTGGCCCAGCTCCCGCTGGGAGAGGTCCCGCACGATCTTGCCGGCGACCTCGCCCACCTCGTCCCGCCGGTCGGCCCAGGCATGCTGGACGCCCTCCAGCACCTGCCGGAAGGAGGGCATGCCGTGCCGGGGCTCGGGCGGGAAGTAGGTGCCGAAGTAGAACGGTTCGGCGTCCGGCGTGAGGAACACGGTCATGGGCCAGCCGCCCTGACCGGTGGCCGCCTGGACGGCCTCCATGTAGACCGCGTCGACGTCGGGGCGTTCCTCGCGGTCGACCTTGATGCTGACGTAGTGCTCGTTCAGGTAGTCGGCCGTGGCCTGGTCCTCGAACGATTCACCTGCCATGACATGGCACCAGTGATCAGCCGGCTAAGTGGCACGACGAATAGCCCACCGAAAGAAGGATGGGAACGTCGCGCCTCTTGGCCTCTTGCATCGCCTCCTCTCCCCATGGCCACCAATCCACTGGATTGCCGGCGTGCTGGAGGAGATACGGCGACTGGGAGTGAGCCAGTCGATTCATACCAGCATCGTCGCACGGCCGGGGCCGTCCGGCCCAGCACGCACGGCTGGCGCCCGGGCGGCGGATTCCACCCCGCAGCGCGTGCCGCGGGAGGCCGGACGCAGTGGGGGGCCGCGCCCAGCGCGGCCCGCCGGGCGGTGGAGGCCGCCGGTGCGGCGGAACGGCGGGACGGCCGTCCGGCCCGGGCCGGGCGAGCGCTGCGCCGGGCCACCGCGCCGGCCCCTGACGGGAGGGTCGGCGGTACGCGTACGGGTGAGAAAACCCTCTCGTCGTGACCGCGGAAACGGGCTGCCGACAAGGGAGTTGTCACCAAATCCGCACGCCTTCGCTGATCGTCGCCCCCTCGCCAACCCGCGGTCCCCGAAGGACACTCTTAGCCAACGGAGTTGACGCCGACAGGGGGACGGGACATGCGGGACGGCCATCGGACCGAGGCCGAGCGGCTGCTGGCGCGGGCCGTGGACGAGGAGGTACGGCGCTCCGGCGGCCGCACCGACGGGCAGTCGCTGCTGTCACGGGCGCGCGGCTCGCTGGACACCATGGCGCAGCAGGCAGCCGAGGAGTACGAGACCTACGTCCGCGCGCTCGACGAGGCCGAGGCGGGCCGGGTCACCTTCGGCCAGCGCTACGCGCGCGAGGGCGCGGGAACGGCGCTGCTGGTGGCCGCCGTCGCCGCGGTGGCCGCCGCGGTCGCCGACCTGTCCCTGGGCACCGGCGCCGGAACCGCCGTCGGCGCGGGCGTCACGGTGGGCGTGGTGGGCGCCGCCGCGACGGTGGTGAAGGTGGCCGGCTCCCATCTGCCGGCCGCCCATCACCGGGCGGGCGAGGCCGGTCAGCCCGGGGGCCCCGAGCAGCTCCGGCTGCAGTGGCTGACCGCGCTGGAGGTGCGCGGCATCCGCCCGTTCCTCGACCAGCAGCGGGTGCTCACCGCCTCGACCGGGCCGAAGAAGAAGACCGGCCCGGCGCTGCGCGGCGCCGACAAGAGCGCGGCGGCCCGAAGGCGCACGGTGCTGGAGCAGTCCTTCGGGCAACTGCCCGAACCCGACGGACCGTTCGCGGGGCGGCGGCCGGAGCTGGCGCGGATCAGGCAGTGGGCGCAGGCCGCCCGGGCGGCCACCGAGACCCGGCCGACGGTCGTCGTGCTGCACGGCGAGCCCGGCTCGGGCCGCACCACGCTCGCGGTCCGCGCGGCGCACGACCTCAGGGACCACTTCCGCGGGGCGGTCGTCGTGGACCTGCGCGGCGGCAGCAGGGACGAGCCGCCGCTGCCCGTCCGGGACGCGCTGCTGCATCTGCTGAACCGGCTCGGCGCGCCCCGTGAGCAGTTGCTGTTCCGCGAGCGTTCCTCCCCGGACCAGCAGGTCAAGCGGCTGTCCGAGCTGTACCACCGGCACCTCACCGGGCTTCCCGTGACCATCGTGCTGGACGACGCCTCGGACCCGGAGCAGGTGCGCGCCCTGGTGCCCGAGCACTCCGACAGCCTGGTGCTGGTCACCGCCCGCACCGCGCTCGAACTGCCCGCCGAGCTCAGTGCCTGGGTGCACCACCTGCCGGTGCGGGAGCTGGACGCGGCGGGCGCCGAGGAACTGCTGGCGGCGACGGCGCAGGACGCCTCGGGGCCGTACGACGCGGAGTCCGCCGACCAGGTGCGCCGGTTGTGCGGAGGGCTGCCGCTCGCGCTGCGCGTCGCCGGCTCGTCGCTCGGCCCGCGGTCGTCCCGGCAGCTCGCCTCCGACCTCGGCGCGTACGGCCCGGTCGGGCCGGTGGAGCGGGCGCTGTGGCTGCGCTACACCGACCAGCCCGACGCCACCCGCCGGCTGCTGCGCAGGCTGGCGCTGGCCGGCCGGGCCTCGCTCGGCGCGGCGGCCGCAGCCGCCCTGCTGGCCACCGACGAGCCGGAGGCCACCCGGCATCTGTCGGCCCTCGCGGACGCCGGCCTGATCGACCATGTGCGCGGCGACCGCTACCGACTGCACGACCTGGTGCGGGCCTTCGCCCGGGCCCGGCTGGCGGACGAGGAGGACCCGACCGAGCGGGCGGCCGCGCAGGAGCGGCTGATCGTGAACTACTCGGAGCTGGCCGACTCGGTGCTGCGCCTGGTCGACGGCAACATGTCGACGCGCTCGAACCAGTTCGGCGGGCACGGCTTCACCTCGCTGGACGAGGCGCTGCGCTGGCTGGACGACGAGTCCAGCTTCATCACGGCCGCGCTGCGCCACGCCGAGGGCGTGGACCAGACCGCCGTGCAGAACCTGCTCGGCGCCCTGTGCGACTACTGCCTGCTGCGCGGCGACCTCTACCGCCTCGGTGAGATCAGCGAGCTTGCGCAGGCCGTGGACGAGGGCCTGCTGATGCGCTCCGTGCAGTGGCGCACCGGTATCGCGGCCCGGCAGCTCGGCGAGCTGGACAAGGCGCGCACCACACTCGCCTCCGTGGTCGACCTCTACCGGGAGGCCCACCACGACGCGGGCGCGGCCCGCGCGCTGTGCTCCCTCGGCATCACCCTGCACCACCAGGGCAACCTCACCGAGGCCGCGGCCCGGCTGCAGGAGGCCCTGGACCTGCAGGCCGCAGAGGAGCTGGCGACCGACCGGGCCTGGACGATGCACGCGCTGGCGGCGGTGCAGCGAGACCGGGCCCGGCTGGCGGAGGCCCTGGACCTGCTCACCCGCTCGCTGGTCCTGCACCGGCAGGGCGGCTCCGTGCACGGGGAGGCGTGGGCGCACTTCCAGCTCGGGCAGCTCGCCCTGCGCATGGGCGACGTGCCGAGGGCGGAGACGGAGCTGCGGGCCGCCCTGGAGCGCTACGGCCAGACGCACGACGCGCGCGGCGAGGCCTGGGCGCTGACCCAGCTCGCCCGGGCCCGGCTGGTCGACGGAGACGCCGGGCCGGCCGTGGAGGACCTCCGGCGCGCGGCGGCGCGGCACCGGGAGAACGAGGACGCGCGCGGCGAGGCCTGGACGCTGTTCCACCTCGGGCAGGCGCTGGAGGAGACGGGAGAGCTGGACCAGGCGGTCCGGGAGCTGGAGCGGTCCCGGCAGATGTTCTCCCGGATGCGGGACGTCTACGGCCTGGCCTGCGCCCGGCACCACTCGGCGCGGGTCACCCGCGACCAGCGGGCGGCGCAGACCGGCTCGCTGCGCAACTCCGGCTTCGCCCGGCAGCTCCTCGTCGACGCCCGCGCCGACTTCCAGCGCATCGGCGTCGCCCACGGCGAGGCCTGGAGCTGTCTGGAGCTGGCGGTCGTGGACGCGGGCAACGCCCGGATACAGCAGGCGCTGGCGCTGTGCGACGAGGCGCTGAACCTGTTCACGTCCTACGGCGACCGCCGCGGTGAGGACTGGGCGCGGTTCCTGCGCTGCACCCTGCTGCCGTACGCGGCGCCGGGCGGGGTGGAGGTGGGCACGGCGGTCGCACAGGAGGAGCTGGCCCAGCTCGCCCGGGCCTCGCATCCGCTGCGGGACGAGAAGCTGGACGAGTGGGTGCCGGCCTACGCCCTGCTGCTGGAGCGGGGCGTGAACCTGGAGGCGGGCTGGCAGGCGTGGCGTCTGCGCATGACCCCGGACCGCCACGCCCGGGAGGTGATGGGAGTGGCGGTTCCGGAGCGGGACTGAGCCCTCGGGGTCAGCCCTGCGGCGTCTTGGCTTCGGGCTTCTCCTCGGCCCCGGCCTCGGGGGCCTCCTTGAAGTCGACCTTCTGCATCTGCTTGCTCATCGACTTCATCAGGCCCCACACGGCCACGGCCATCACCGCGAACACGATGAAGCCGAGGACGCCGGGGGTGACCTTGTTCTCGTCGACCTCCTTGGCGAGGGGGACGAGGTGCGTCAGTGCCAGGCTTGCGCTCATGTCAGGCATTGTCCCGGATGCCCGCGAAGAGGTCGTCCTCGGGGAGGGAGGTGTCGACGAGAGACTTCGCCAGCTCGTACTCCTCCGTCGGCCAGACCTCCTTCTGCAGGTCCATCGGTACCCGGAACCAGCCGCCGTCGGGGTCGATCTGGGTGGCGTGGGCGATCAGCGCCTTGTCGCGGACCTCGAAGAAGTCGGCGCACGGGACGTGCGTGGTCAGCGTGCGCTCGACGCGCTCGGACTGCTCCCAGCGCTTCAGCCAGTCCCCGTACGGCGACTCCAGGCCGCGGTCGAGCATCGCGTGGTGCAGCGCCTCGGTGCGGGGGCGGTTGAAGCCCTGGTTGTAGTAGAGCTTCTGCGGCTGGTGGACCGGGCCGTACTCGGCCTCGGGGTACTTCTCGGCGTCCGCCGCGCCCTCGAACGCCACCATCGAGATCTTGTGGGTCATGATGTGGTCGGGATGCGGGTAGCCGCCGTTCTCGTCGTAGGTGGTGATCACCTGCGGGCGGAAGGAGCGGATCTGCTTCACGAGCTCGCCGGCCGCCTTGTCGACGTCCTCCAGGGCGAAGCAGCCGTCGGGCAGCGGCGGCAGCGGGTCGCCCTCGGGCAGGCCGGAGTCGACGAAGCCCAGCCACTCCTGCCGGACGCCGAGGATCTCCCGGGCCTCGTCCATCTCCTTCCTGCGCACCTCGTGGATGTTCGCCTCGATGTAGGCGTCACCCTGCAGCTTGGGGTTGAGGATGGACCCGCGCTCGCCGCCGGTGCAGGTCACCACCAGCACGTCCACCCCCTCGGCAACGTACTTCGCCATGGTGGCCGCGCCCTTGCTCGACTCGTCGTCGGGGTGCGCGTGAACGGCCATCAGTCGCAGCTGGTCAGTCAAGACTCAATCCTCGGTAAGTCGGCGCCCCGTGTCTTCGGCGCAATCGCAGGCTTCTATAGTGACGGAATCGGGGGACGTTTAATTCCGCGGAGGGACGATCATGAGCACGGCGAGCACGCGGCCGCCCGAGGGCCGCTACGGCCGCTCGTCGGACGACCGTGCCGACCGCAGGCTCAGGATCGCCGGATCGGTGCTGGGTGCGGCCCTTCTCGCACTGATCGGCTACTTCGCCTACCACTACATCGCGCAGAATGAGATCAGCGCCCAGGTGATCACCTTCAAGGCCTCCGACGACGCGGTCCGGGTGCACCTCGAGGTCCACAAGGACTCCGGCGCCTCCGGCTACTGCACCCTGCGCTCCCAGTCGGACGACGGCGCCGAGGTGGGGCGGGCGGACTTTCGCTTCACCGGACCGGACACGCGCATCGACAAGGTCGTCACGCTGCGTACGACGGCCAGGGGCACGACGGCCGAACTGCTCGGCTGCCACGCCGGCTGACCATGCGCAGGCCGTGACCTGCGTCGATGTGATTCTGATGGCTTATGTCCTCCCCCTTCCGCCATTGAATTGTTAGGCTCGTGGTTTCGCCCATCCAAGAGGGAACATTCTTCTGGGTAGGGCGATGCTTTGTATTTCCCAGTACCGACGAGGAGCACCCTGTGACCCAGACCAGCGAGAACGTCACCTGGCTGACCCAGGAGGCGTACAACAAGCTCAAGGACGAGCTTGCGTACCTTACTGGTCCTGCGCGCACGGAGATCGCCGCCAAGATCGCGGCCGCGCGCGAGGAGGGCGACCTGCGCGAGAACGGCGGGTACCACGCTGCCAAGGAGGAGCAGGGCAAGCAGGAGCTCCGTGTGCGCCAGCTGACCCAGCTCCTGGAGAACGCCCAGGTCGGCGAGGCGCCGGCCTCCGCGGACGGCGCCGTGGCGCCCGGCATGGTCGTCACGATCGCCTTCGACGGTGACGAGGACGACACGATGACGTTCCTGCTCGCCTCCCGCGAGTACGCGAGCGCCGATGTCGAGACGTACTCGCCGCAGTCGCCGCTCGGCGCCGGCGTCATCGGCCACAAGGTCGGCGAGGACGCGGAGTACGAGCTGCCGAACGGCAAGAAGGCCTCCGTGCGGATCCTGAAGGCCGAGCCGTACTCGGGCTGAGCCGCCGGACCAGTTTCATGTCGCGCCCCCGGCGTCCGAGGACACCGGGGGCGTCTTCATGCCCGCACGCGGCGGCCGCCGTCAGGCGGTGGCCGAGCGGTACTTGCGGACCGCGAGCGTGCGGAAGGCCACAGTGATCAGCACGGACCAGATCAGCGAGGCCCAGACGGGGTGCTGCATGGGCCAGGCGTCCGGCGTCTGGAAGCCCGGGGGCAGGTTGCCGAACAGCTCGCGGCACGCCTGCACGGTGGCGCTGAACGGGTTCCACTCGGCGATGTGCCGGAGGAAGGGCGGCATCTTGTTCGCGTCCACGAACGCGTTCGAGATGAACGTCAGCGGAAACAGCCAGATCAGGCCGCCCGAGGTGGCCGCCTCGGGAGTGCGCACGGAGAGGCCGATGAGCGCGCCGATCCAGGAGAAGGCGTACCCGAGCAGCAGGAGCAGGCCGAATCCGGCGAGCACCTTGCCGAGGTTCTCGTGCGTGCGCCAGCCGACCAGCACCGCCACCACGGCGAGGACCAGCAGGGTGAGCGCCGTCTGGACCAGGTCAGCCAGGGTCCTCCCGGTCAGCACCGCGCCGCGCGCCATGGGCAGGGAGCGGAAGCGGTCGATGAGGCCCTTGTGCATGTCGTCGGCGATGCCCGCGCCCGCGCCGGCGGTGGCGAACGTGACGGTCTGCGCGAAGATGCCCGCCATCAGGAACTCGCGGTAGGCCTGCGTGGAGCTGGACCCGCCGACCTGGATCGAACCGCCGAACACGTAGGTGAACAGCACCACGAACATGATCGGCTGGATCAGCCCGAAGATGACCATCTCGGGGATCCGGCACATGCGGATGAGGTTGCGCTTGGCGACGATCAGCGAGTCGCGGACGGACCGGCCGACGGGGTTTCCCGGGGCCGCGAGGGGCGCGGCTTCGGTCACTGCACTCATTTCACGGTCTCCTCGCCCTTGCTGCCCTTGCTGCCCTTGCCGGTCCTGCCGGACCGGTCGTTCCCGGCGGACTCCTCTGCCTCGGCCACGTGTCCGGTGAGGGAGAGGAAGACGTCGTCGAGGGTGGGGCGGCGCAGTCCGATGTCGTCCATCTCGATCCCGCGGCCGTCCAGCTCCCGGATGACCTCGGCCAGCAGCTTGGCGCCGCCGGTGACGGGCACCGTGAGCTTGCGGGTGTGCTCCTCGACCGTGGTGTCGCCCTTGCCGAAGCCGCGCAGCACCTCGGCGGCGGTGGCGATGTGCTCGCGCTCGTGCACGACGACCTCGACGCGCTCGCCGCCGGTGCGGGCCTTGAGCTGGTCGGAGGTGCCCTTGGCGATGACCCGGCCGTGGTCGACGACCGCTATGTCGTGGGCGAGGTGGTCGGCCTCCTCCAGGTACTGCGTGGTCAGCAGCAGGGTCGTGCCGCCGGAGACGAGCTGCTTGATGACCTCCCAGAGCTGCTGCCGGTTGCGCGGGTCCAGGCCGGTGGTCGGCTCGTCCATGAACATCACGGGTGGCGAGACCACCAGGGCGGCCGCGAGGTCGAGCCGGCGGCGCATGCCCCCGGAGTAGGTCTTGGCGGGGCGGTCGGCGGCGTCCGTGAGGTGGAACTGCTCCAGCAGCTCGACCGCGCGCTGCCGGGCCGCCTTCGCCCTCATCTGGTAGAGCTGGCCGACCATCTGCAGGTTCTCCCGGCCGGTCAGGTACTCGTCGACCGCGGCGAACTGCCCGGACAGGCCGATGGAGCGGCGTACGGCGTCGGGGTCCTTGAGGACGTCCACGCCCGCCACGACGGCCCGTCCGCTGTCGGGCCGCAACAGTGTCGTCAGGCAGCGGACCGCTGTCGTCTTGCCGGCGCCGTTCGGCCCGAGCAGGCCGAGGACGGTGCCCTCGGGGACATCGAGGTCTACGCCGTCCAGTGCCCTTACGTCGCCGAAGGTCTTGACCAGGCCTTCGGCATAGATGGCGCCTGGCATGTGGGTCTCCACGTCGTCGGGGATGCTTCGGAAAGGCTAGGTTCGCGTGCTCGCCGCCGCCTTCGGTTTTCCATCAGCGGTTTTCACCCGGCGTCCTCCGTCCCGGCGTTGTCTCCGCCGGAGGCACGGCACCGGCTGGGGAGCGGCACGACAAACCATAACGCGATGTATCGCGTCTGCCAATGGATTTCCCCGTACGAGTGACACCGCCTCCCGCGGCCGGGCCGGGCGGCTCAGTCGATGACCGTGTAGCCCGCCTGCCGCAGGGCCTGGCCGACCTCGACGCAGTGCGCCGGGCCCTTCGTCTCGAGGTGCAGCTCCACCTCCACCTCCGTGAGTCCGAGCCGGGGGTCGGTCCGCACGTGGCTCACGTCGAGGACGTTGGCGTCGGCCGCGGACAGCACCCCGAGGAGCGTCGCGAGGGCGCCGGGGCGGTCCGTCAGCCGCAGCCGGACCGCCAGGTAGCGGCCCTGGGCGGCCATGCCGTGCCGCAGCACCCGCTGGAGCAGCACCGGGTCGACGTTCCCACCGGACAGCACGGCGACGACCGGGCCGGGGAAGGCGCCGGGCTCGGCCAGCAGGGCGGCGACCGGGCTGGCCCCGGCCGGCTCGACGACCAGCTTGGCGCGCTCCAGGCACAGCAGCAGCGCGGCCGACAACTGGTCCTCGCTGACCGTGCGGACCTCGTCCACCAGGTCGCCGACGATCTCGAACGGAACCGGCCCGGGCCGGCCCACCTTGATGCCGTCGGCCATCGTCGTCGGGTTCAGCACCGACACCGGACGGCCGGCGGCGAGCGAGGGCGGATAGGCCGCCGCGCCCTCCGCCTGCACACCGACGATCCGGACCTCCGGCCGCAGCGCCTTCACCGCGACCGCGATGCCGGCCGCGAGCCCGCCGCCGCCGATGCCGACGACGATCGTGCGCACCTCCGGGCACTGCTCCAGGATCTCCAGGCCGACCGTGCCCTGGCCGGCGATGACGTCGGGGTGGTCGAAGGGGTGGATGAACACCGCGCCCGTCGTCGCCGCGTACTCCTGGGCGGCGGCCAGGGTCTCGTCGACCACCTGACCGTGCAGCCTCACCTCGGCGCCGTACTCCCGGGTCGCGCTGATCTTGGGCAGCGGGGCGCCCTGCGGCATGAAGACGGTCGCGTGCACACCGAGCAGGGAGGAGGCCAGGGCCACGCCCTGCGCGTGGTTGCCGGCGCTCGCCGCCACCACCCCCGCGGCCCGCTCCTCCGGCAGCAGCCCGGCGATCCGGACGTAGGCGCCGCGTAGCTTGAACGACCCCGTTCGCTGCAGGTTCTCGCACTTCAGGTGCACCGGCGCGCCGACCAGCTGGGACAGGTGCCGGCTGCTCTCCATCGCGGTCGTCCGTGCCACGCCCGAGAGCATCTTCTGGGCTCCGCGCACGTCGTCGAGGGTGACGGAGCGCAAGGAGCCTGCCGTGCGGTAGCTCATGACTCGAGTCTCGCAGTTCACGCTCGAGCGTGACGGGTGTGACCAAGCTCCGAGACCGGGTTTGCGCAGCGCCGGTACGGCCCGCGCCCGGGCCGCGTACCCTGTCCCCCAACCCAGCAGCCCTCATGAAGCGAGCCTCCGGCCATGCCCACAACACCTGAAATGTCGATGGACATGACGACCGTCGGTGACACCGGTCTCCTCGACACCCTGCAGCACGAGGTGGCGGTGTTCGCCCGGCGTGCCGAACAGACCCGGCTCGGCGGCGTCGGGCAGGTGCGCAACACCATGGACCGCGCCGCCTACCTGCTGCTCAACCGCCTGGACACCGAGGGCCCGATGGGCGTCAAGGCGCTCGCCGCGAGCATGGGGATCGACTCCTCCACGGTCACCCGGCAGGTCGCCCCGCTGGTCGACACGGGTCTCGTCAAGCGCACCTCGCACCCGGAGGACGGGCGCGCGGTGGTGCTCCAGCTGTCCCCGCGCGGGGCCACCCGGCTGGAGGAAGTGCGTTCGTCGAGGCGTCAGTTGATGGCCGACCTGACACACGACTGGGCGCCGGAGGAGCGCGAGCAGTTCTGCGCGCTCCTCACGCGCTTCAATACCGCGCTCTCCTCCCGGATGGCGGTCCAGCCGGGCGCCGAGCCGACACCCGCCTCCTGACGCGCCCCGGACGGGTGCGGTCCCGAGTCTTGACCCCGGGCCGCCACTGGCCTCATATGAGACCAGGTCCTGCGTGGTGCGCGGTGCGCCCGTCCCGTACCGGACAGGACGCCCTCAGGGGGGAGGCGCGGTGCGTGATCAGCGGGCATCCCGCGACGCCCGCCGGACCCGGGAGTTCGAGGCGTTCGTCGCCGGCGCGGCGGGGCGGCTGCTGCACGCCGCCACCCTGCTCACCGGAGAGGCACCGGACGACGGCCCGCGCGCGCGGCGGCTGCTGGCGCCGGCGCTGGCCCACACCTACGCCCGCTGGGACCGGCTGCGCGGCGAGGACCCCTACGTGTGCGCCCGCCAGTACCTGGCCACCCGCTTCGCCCACGAGGCATGGCGGCACTACGGCGCCCCCGGCCGGGCCCGCCCGCATCCGCGCAGCCCGCTCGCCGAGCTGGCGCCGCAGGAACGGCTGATCCTGGTGCTGCGGATGTTCGAGGGGGTCGCGGAGGAGCAGACGGCGGCTTTGCTGGGCCTGCCCGTCGAGCGGGTGCACACCATCTGCGACCGGGCGACGGCAACCGTGCTGCATCCGGCGCGCGAGGCGGCGCGGCCCGCGGTGGGCGCGAGGGCGGCGCCGTCATGAGGCGGCCGGCGGCCGGGAGGCCCCGGTGAACCGCCCCCAGCGGGAGGCCGCCGTGCGGCGGATCATGGAGCGGGCGGTGGTGCCGGTGCCGCCCGGTCTGCACGCCGAGGCGGTCCGCCGCGGCGAACGTCTGCTCCGGCGCCGGCTGCTCGCGCGCCGGCTGCTGTGGCTGCTGCTGTGCGCGGCGGCGGTGGCGTTCACCGTGTGGGCGGTGCGGACGCAGCCCTGGGTGGAGCCGCCGTCGCAGACGACTCCACCGCTCACCGGCTGGTGAAGGGGTCGGGGCGGTCCGTACCGGCGTACGGACCGCGCCCGCGCCCGGCCCGCTGCCGGCCGGGAGCCCGCTGCCGGCCGGGGGCCTGCTGTCAGCCGAGGGCCTGCTGCAGGTCCTCGAGCAGGTCGTCGACGTTCTCGATGCCGACGGACAGGCGCACCAGGTCGGCCGGGACCTCCAGGGCGGAGCCGGCCGTGGAGGCGTGGGTCATCCGGCCGGGGTGCTCGATCAGCGACTCCACGCCGCCGAGCGACTCGCCGAGGGTGAAGACCTTGGCGCGGTTGCACACCTCGACGGCGGCCTCCTCGCCACCCTGGACCCGGAACGAGATCATGCCGCCGAACGCCTTCATCTGCTTGGCGGCCACCTCGTGCCCGGGGTGCTCGGGCAGGCCCGGGTAGAGCACGCTGCTCACGCGCGCGTGCCGGGTGAGCATGTCGGCGATCTTCGTGGCGTTCTCGCTGTGCCGGTCCATGCGCACCGCGAGGGTCTTGGCGCCGCGCAGCACCAGCCAGGAGTCGAAGGGGCCGGCGACGGCGCCCATGGCGTTCTGGTGGTACGCCAGCTCCTCGCCCAGCGTCTGGTCGGAGGCGATCAGGGCGCCGCCGACCACGTCCGAGTGGCCGCCCATGTACTTGGTCAGCGAGTGCACGACGACGTCGGCCCCGAGCGACAGCGGCTGCTGGAGGTAGGGCGTGGCGAAGGTGTTGTCGACGACGAGCCGGGCGCCCGCGTCGTGGGCGACCTGGGCGACGGCGGCGATGTCGGTGATGCCGAGCAGCGGGTTGGAGGGGGTCTCCACCCAGACCACCTTGGTCTTCGGCGTCATCGCGGCCCGCACGGCGGCCGGGTCGCTGGTGTCGGCGACGGACCACTCCACGCCCCAACGGGTGACGACCTTGGCGAAGAGGCGGAAGGTGCCGCCGTAGGCGTCGTTGGGGATCACCACGTGGTCGCCGGGGCTGAGCAGCGTACGCAGCAGGGTGTCCTCGGCCGCCAGGCCGGAAGCGAACGCGAGACCTCGCCGGCCGCCCTCCAGCGCGGCGAGGTTCTCCTCGAGGGCGGTCCTGGTCGGGTTGGCGCTGCGGCTGTACTCGTAGCCGCCGCGCAGGCCGCCCACGCCGTCCTGCTTGTAGGTCGAGACCTGGTAGATCGGCGGGACGACCGCGCCGGTGAGGGGATCCGCGGTGTTGCCCGCGTGGATCGCGAGGGTCTCGAAGTGCTGACTGATGTGCCTGTCGCTCATGTGCACCGAGCGTAGTGCGCTTGGCCGGATGGTGGCGTCCGACGGGCTCGGGGAGCGTACGGCCCCCAGGCGCCGGCGGCGCCGAGAGCGGGTTTTCCACAGGTCCGGCGGGCGGGGTTGGCCAATTGTCGGCGAGGTCTGGTTCGCTTGGGGCATGGCGACTCTCTGGCTGCTCATGGCGCTGGTCCTGCTGTCCTTCGTGCTGCTCCCGGTCCTGCGGCGCAGGCGCGGGGCGGCGGGGCGGGGCCCGGCCGGCCTGCCCGACCCCGCGCGTGCGGCGGCCTACGGCTTCGTGCCCGAGGAGGAGCTGGACGTGCGGATGCCCGGCCCGGACAAGGACCTGCTGGACGTGCTGGACGTGGTCCGGCGCACCGGGGACTACCGCGCGGCCGCCGAGATGCTGGCCGGAACCGAGGCGGAGGGCGAGGCGCGCTGGCAGCGGGTCCAGGCCTTCGCCGGCGCGGCCGCACTGGAGCTGGCCGAGCGGCCGGGCGGGGTGCACGAGACGCCCGGCGGGCAGTGGCTGAGAGTGTGGCGGGCGGAGCGGCCCAAGGACGCCGGCGGCGCGGCCGTACACGCCGAGTTCCTGGTGCAGCAGGCGTGGCGGACGTCCGCGCCGGGCACGGACGACTTCCGGATCATCATGGAGGAGGCCCGGCAGGCCTGCGGCGAGGCGGCGCTGCTCGCGCCCGGCGACCCGGTCCCGTACATCGTCGAGCTGTCCGCCGCCCGGGGCCTGGGCTGTCCGCGGCCCGAGTTCGAGAAGCTGTGGCTGGACGTCGTCGAGCGCGCCCCGCACCACATGGGCGCGCACCTGGCGGCCCTGCACTACTGGTGCGAGAAGTGGCACGGTTCGCGCGAGGAGGCGTACGCCTTCGCGGAGAACGCCGCGGCCCGCGCCCCGGAGGGCTCGCTGCTGGCCGCGCTGCCGCTCTTCGCGGTCTTCGAGCACCTCCCCGAGGTCAACCTGGTCCGCAGCTTCTACCAGAGCGAGGTGGTCACCCGGGCGATCCAGGGCGCGCTGCACGCGGTGCACACCGCCCGCCCGGACGACCCGGTACTCGCCCACGTCCGCCATCTGCTGCTGTTCTTCCTGGTACGGGCCGAGCGCTGGCCGGAGGCCATGGACCAGCTCGCGCACGTCGACGGCCATGTCGGCGCGCTGCCCTGGACCCTGTCCGCCGACCCGGCCGCCGCCTTCGCCGCCCACCGCGCGCTGGCGGTGGCCGGCTACGAGGCGGCCGGGGGCAGCCCGGCGGGCCTGCCCGGCTGACCTTCCCGGCCGTTACCTGTGCGCACCGGTCCGCACAGGTCAGGGCGGGGATTGCCGCGCTGATCTCCGGTAGGGCATACTCCGCTTGCTCCGGCTTTGCTCGCGCTTTGCCCGGCGCCGCTCCGGGCGTACCCCGGAGGCCGTAGGCCGTCCCGAGCCCGCTCGACGTCTGCTCCGAGTCCCCCCACACTCACCGGCAGCACCGCCCGGCGGCGCCCGCCGGCCTGTTCCTTTCTCCGGGTCCTGTGGGGGGATCTGCCCGATGGGCGCAACTCTGCGCGCGCTGCGCGCTCTCGTTCTGCTGTGCGGCTTCTACCTGCTGAGCCTGCTGCTGCTCGCGGCGCTGGCCGGCGCCGACGCGGCCGTGGTCACCTGGGTGCACGGCCCCGCCGGCATCAAGATCGTCGCGGTCTCGGTGCTGCTCGCCGTGCCCGTCGTGCGCGGCATGTTCATGCTGCGCACGCCCAGGGGCGAGAGACCGCCCGGCGTCGAGGTCACCGAGGCGGACGAACCCCGGCTGTGGGCGCTGGTGCGGGAGCTGGCCGCGGCAACCGGCACCCGGTCCCCCGACACGATCGTGCTGACGGCCGACGTCAACGCGGCCGTCAGCGAGGACGCGCGGCTGCTCGGCCTGCGGCCCGGCCCGCGCCTGCTCTGTCTGGGCGTCCCGCTGCTGACCGGCCTGACGGAAGCCCAGCTGCGCGGTGTGCTCGCCCACGAGTACGGCCACTACACCGGCGGTGACACCCGGCTGTCCGCGCTCGTGGTGCGCGGCCGGGTGCAGATCGCCCGGGTCATCGAGCACTTCCGCGAGAAGGCGGACGGCAAGGTGGCCGCCGAGCGCGGGCGCCAGGAGAAGGCCGCCGCCAAGCGGGTCGCCAAGGGCAAGAAGGCCAAGGAGGTCGACACCGCCGGGGCCGGGGTGACGTACCGGATCATGGCGTCGGTCTACACGCTGTACGGCAACCTCTATCTGCGCGCCTCCCTGTCCACCGCCCGCGCCCAGGAGTACGCGGCCGACCGGGCCGCCGCCCGGATCGCCGGGCGGGACGCGATCGCCTCGGCCCTGCGCGAGATCCCCGCCCTGTCGGCCTCGCACGACTTCTACCTCGACTCGTACGCCACCCTCGGTCTGCCGGTGCGGCTGCTGCCGCCGCGCGGCGAGTTCTTCGGCGGCTTCGCCCGGCTGCTCGCGGCCCGCGCGCAGGAGCCGGCGGAGCCGCGGCCGGAGCTGCCCACGATGCCGGCCTCGCCGTACGACTCCCACCCGCCGATCGCCGAACGCGTGCGCCGGATCGAGGCGCTGCCCGACGACGGACGCGCGGCGGAGGCCGGCGGCCCGGCGCTCGCCCTGCTCACCGACGCGGAGAAGACCCTGGCCGCGCTGGAGGACGCCGTGCTGGCGGACGAGATCCTCGGCTACCCGCGCGCCGCCGCGTGGCAGGAACTGCTGGACGCCGCCATGGTCCGGAACATGTCCGCCGTGCGCACCCCGCTGCACCGGGCGCTCGACGAGTACACCGGGCAGCCGGCCACGCTGTCCGCGCTGCTGGACGTCGTCGACGACGGCCGGCTGTGGCGGCTCGCGGAGCGGCTGCCGCTGTCCGACGAGGCGGCCGCGGCGAAGGGCCGGGTCTTCCGGGAGTTCGTACGGCCGCGGCTGCGCTCGTCGCTGCGGACGATGGTGCTGGCCGAGTTCAGCGCCCGTTCGCAGTTGAGCTGGGAGTTCTCCTGGTCGCGTGCGGCCGCCGCGCGGCTGACCGGCCCGGTCCCGCACGACGCCCCGGACGGCGGGCCCGAGGCCGCGCTGGAGGCGGCCGTGAACGCGGCACTCGCCGACCGCCCCGACACCGCCCCGCTGCGGGCCCTGCTGCCCCCGGCGGCGACGCCGGCCGTGTGAGCCGCGGGCCCGCCGCCCGCCGCCGCACGACCACGCCCCGCCGGCCCGGCACCGACTCCCCGGGTCCGAGCCGGCGCCAGGCACCAGCACCCGGCACCCGCCACCGGCACCGGCACCGGCACCAGCGCCGGCGCCGGCGCCTGCCGCCCGACACCAGCACCAGCACCAGCACCAGCACCAGCACCCCAACGCCGTCCCCTGACGAACGGACCGCACCCCACCATGACCGTCCTGCTCTGGATCCTCGGCATCCTGGCCGCCCCCGCGGTGCTCTTCGCACTCTGGCTGGCCTGGGTCTTCCTGAAGGAGTTCTTCTCCCCCAGCCCCGACGACGACGCCGAGGCCGCGGAGGCGGCCGAGGCCGCCAAGGCCGCCGAGCGGCTCGGACTGCTGCCCGTCGAGCGGCAGGACACCGAGCACGCCGCCCCGCTGCCCGCGGACTGGGCGGCGGCGCTCACCGCGGTCCGGGCCGGCGACTGGCGGCCGGCCGCCGAGCTGCTGAACGGCATCGGCCGGGACTGGGAGCGCCGTTCAGCGGCCGCATACCTCCTCGCCGAGCGCGCGGCCGAGGAGGACGAGTGGCTGCTGGCCTGGGAGACGGCCCGCCCCGACGACCCCGACGCGGCCGTGGTCCGGGCGCGCAGCACGGTGATCCTCGCCTGGAAGCTGCGCGGCGCCAGGACGGGCGAGCACACGACGCGGGAGCAGGCCGAAGGCTTCCACCGGACGCTGCGCGGCGCCCGCGAGGAGATCGCGCGGGCCGCCGCGCTGAACCCCGACGACCCGACGCCGTACATCGCGGAGATCTGGGTGGCGCTCGGGCTCGGTTACCCGAACGCCGAGATGGAGAAGCTCTGGGCGCAGATCACCACCCGGGCGCCGCACCACTACGAGGCGCACTTCTCGGCGCTGCAGTACTGGTGCGCCAAGTGGCGCGGCTCCGAGCGGCTGGCCTTCGACTTCGCCGAGCGGGCGGCGGCCGAGGCGCCGGCCGGCAGCCTGCTGACGGCGCTCCCGCTCATCGCGCACTTCGAGCACGACGACTCGGAGGACACCGCGGCCGACAACACCCCGCGGATGCTGGCCCGGGTGGAGGCGGCGCTCGCCGACGCCGCGGCCGCCGACCCGGCCCACCCGCGCCTGCCCGAGCTGCGTCACCTGCTGGCGTTCTACCTCCACCTCCAGGACCGCGACGAGGCGGCGCTGGAGCAGTTCAAGCTGGTCGACGGCCATGTCAACGCGCTGCCCTGGCGCTACCGCGGCGACGGCATGGCGCGCCACTTCTGCCAGGTGCGGAACACGGTGGCCCAGCGGGTGACGGCCACCGGCTGATCCCGGCAGCGGTTTTTTTCGGGCGACGGCACCGGCCCCGGTCCCGTACATTCGCCCCTCGCACAAGGACCAGCGCCGATGTGAGGGCGTGTGAAGGGGAGGGGCCGGATGGGCGGTCGTACGTTTCTGATCGGTGGCGGATGGGAGCGCGCGGAGGTGTACGCGCCGTTCCTGCGGGCGGCCGCCGAGCGCGCGGGCGGTGTGCCGCGGATCGCCTGTGTCGTCGTGGACGAGGGGGACGGGCAGGAGCAGTTCGAGCGGTTCGCGCAGGCGCTGGGCCGGAGCGGGGCCGGGTGCGAACCCGTGCCGGCGCTCGTGCCGCTCGGTGGGCGGTTCGAGCCGGAGGAGGCGCTGGACGGCGCCGACGGGCTGCTGGTGTGCGGCGGGCTGACGCCCGCCTACCAGGAGGCGTTCGCCGGCTGCGCGGACCGGCTGCCGCGGCTGCTCGCCGAACGCGGGACGCCGTACGCGGGCTTCTCCGCGGGCGCCGCCGTCGCGGCCCGGCGGGCGGTGGTCGGCGGATGGCTCGTGAACGGGGTCCCCGTGTGCCCGGAGGACACGGCGGAGGACCTGGAGGAGGTCGCGGTGCGGCCGGGTCTGGGTCTCGTGCCGTTCGCCGTGGACGTGCACGCCGCCCAGTGGGGGACGCTGGCGCGGCTGGTCGCGGCGGTGGGGCGGGGCGAGGCGCCCTACGGCGTCGCCGTCGACGAGAACACCGTGGTGGAGGTGGCCGGCCCGGCCGCCCGGGTCGCGGGGCGCGGGCGGGCCCATGTCGTACGGCCCGGCGCGGACGGCGCGGTGACCGTGCGGTCGTACGCCGACGGGGAGGGCTTCGACGTCGCCTGAGGCGGGCGGGCCGACCGGGCCCGGGTGACCGGCCGAACCGGCCGGCGCGCTCGCTCGGCACGCCGGCCGGTGCTCCGAACCGGTGGGTCGGCCCGGTCACAGGGCCTGTCAGCCGAACAGTTCGCCGGCCCGTCAGCCGAACAGTTCGCCGGGCCCGTCGGACAGTGCGGTGGCGAGCCCGTCAGATGGTGGCGGTGTCGATGACGAAGCGGTAGCGGACGTCGCTGGACACGACGCGCTCGTAGGCCTCGTTGATCTCGGCCGCGCCGATCAGCTCGATCTCGGCGCCCAGGCCGTGCTCCGCGCAGAAGTCCAGCATCTCCTGGGTCTCGGGGATGCCCCCGATGTTGGAGGTGGTCAGGTTGCGCAGGTTGCCGAAGAGCGAGGACAGGGCCACGTGGACCGGCTCCTCGGGCAGGCCGACGTTCACCATCGAGCCGCCGGTGCGCAGCAGCGAGAGGTAGGCGCCGAAGTCCATCGGGGCCGAGACGGTGTTGAGGATGATGTCGAAGGTGCCCTTCAGGTCCTCGAAGGTCGCCGGGTCGCCGGTGGCGTAGTAGTGGTCGGCGCCCAGCCGGAGGCCGTCGTCCTTCTTGCGCAGGGTCTGGGACAGCACGGTGACCTCGGCGCCCATCGCGTGCGCGATCTTGACGCCCATGTGGCCGAGGCCGCCGAGGCCGACGACGGCGACCCGCTTGCCCGGGCCCGCGTTCCAGCGCTTGAGCGGCGAGTACGTGGTGATGCCGGCGCACAGCAGTGGGGCGGCCACGTCCAGGGAGAGGCCGTCGGGGACGCGGACGACGTAGTTCTCGTCGACGACGATCTTCTCGGAGTAGCCGCCGTAGGTCGGCTCGCCGTCCTTGCCGACGGAGTTGTAGGTCCAGGTCGGGCCGCGGTCGCAGTACTGCTGCAGCCCGGCCTTGCAGTTGTCGCACTCGCGGCAGGAGTCGACCATGCAGCCGACGCCCACCCGGTCGCCCACGGCGAACTTCGTGACGCCGGGCCCGACCTCGGACACGACGCCCGCGATCTCGTGACCGGGGACCATCGGGAAGATCGCCTCGCCCCAGCCCTCACGGGCCTGGTGGATGTCGGAGTGGCAGATGCCGGCGAACTTGATGTCGATCAGGACGTCGGACTCGCCGACCGGACGCCGCTCGATGGTGGTCCGCTCCAGCGGAGCCTTCGCGGCGGGCGCGGCATACGCGGCAACAGTGGTCATGGGGGATCTCCTAGCGGACTCTCGGTGCCCGGTCGCCTTCCGGCCGGGGCACGTCTTCCAGCGTGCCCCATGTCCCGCGGCTCACCCAGGTCCGCTTTTGCGTACGACCACCGTGCCTACCACTGGCGGGGTCAGGCTCGTCCGCGTACGACCACGCGGCACCACGGATACTTGCCGTATGGATGTCGAACCGGAAGCGGCCGCGGGACCGCCCCTGGACCGGTGGGCCGAGCTGAGCGAGTTCCTGCGCAGCCGGCGGGCCCGGCTGAAGCCGGAGGACGTGGGACTGCCCGACTTCGGCCGGCGCCGCAGGGTGCCGGGGCTGCGCCGCGAGGAGCTGGCCCAGCTCGCCGGGGTGTCGGTGGCGTACTACACGCGGCTGGAGCAGGGCAACGGCCGGAACGTCTCGGCGGAGGTGCTGGACTCGATCGCGCGGGCGCTGCGCCTGACGGACGCCGAGCACGCCCATCTGACCCACCTGGCCAAGCCGGCAGCGCACAAGAAGAAGCCGGCGGTACGGCAGCAGCAGGTGCGGGCGGCGCTGCGCCGGCTGCTGGACTCGATGGAGGGCGTCCCGGCGTACGTGGTCGGCCGGCGCACGGAGGTGCTCGCCTGGAACCGGATGGCGGCCGCGGTCTTCGGCGACTGGGCGGAGCTCGCGCCCGCCGAGCGCAACTGGGCGCGGATGGTGTTCCTGCGCCCGGACTACCGGGACCTGTTCGTCGACTGGGAGCAGAAGGCGATCGACATCGTCTGCGCCCTGCGCATGGACGCGGGCTGCTACCCGGACGACCCCCGGCTGTCCGCCCTGGTCGGCGAACTGTCGGTGAAGAGCGCGGAGTTCCGCCGGCTGTGGGCGACGCACGACGTCAAGGAGAAGAGCTACGGCGTCAAGCGCCTGCGCCATCCGCTGGTGGGTGAGCTGTCCCTCAGCTTCGAGACGTTCCGGCTGGCGGACGACCACGACCAGGCGCTGCTCACTTACCACGCCGAGCCGGACTCCCCGTCGGCGCAGTCCCTGCGGCTGCTGGCGAGCTGGGGCGCGGACGCGGCCCGCGGAGTTCCGTCGGCCTGATCCGGCGGCACGGCGGCACGGCGAAGGGCGTGCCGGAACATGTCCGGCACGCCCCCGTTCAGGACACGCGCCGCAGCTGCCCGCCGCTCACCTGCCGTAGTAGGCGTCGTGGACGGTGATCAGCGACGTGTTGCCCTTCTTGTCGGTGATCCTGGCGCGGAACGAGACGGACCTGTTCTTCGCCGGGTTCTTCACGGTGATCCTGCCGTCGCGTACCTCGGTCCGCTTGAAGGTCTTCCCGTCGTAGGAGACGTACACCTTCAGGGACTTCAGGCCGCGGCCCGCGGCCGCGCCCTCGACGGTGACCGGGAAGGTGACCTTCTTTCCGGCCTCGACGCGGCTGTCCAGGCCGGTCCGCGCACCGAAGTGGAGCGTGGAGACGGGGAGTTTCACGGTGACGCCGGCCCGCTTCTTCGAGCGGAAGGTCCAGCTCGCGTCGATCCGCGAGGAGGCCTTGGCGACCGTGGCCGGGCGCCGGACCGAGGTGGTCAGCCGGTAGGCGGCGTCACCGGCGGGGACCTTGAAGGTCTCGCCGCCGAGCAGCGGGTCGTCGTTGGAGCCGACCTTCACGCCGTCGCGGTACAGAGTCGTGCGGACCGAGGAGAACGCCGAGTACCCGGTGTCCCCGGAGCCGTCGGCGAACAGCGGCAGCACGCCGTAGATCTCGTCGCCGTCCCGGAAGACACCGAGGTCGGCGCCGACGTGCGGGGCGAAGACCGCGGTGTTGACGGTTCTGGTGTACGTGCTGCCCG
Organism: Streptomyces sp. NPDC003720; assembly: GCF_042875075.1. Classification (NCBI taxonomy): domain Bacteria; kingdom Bacillati; phylum Actinomycetota; class Actinomycetes; order Kitasatosporales; family Streptomycetaceae; genus Streptomyces; species Streptomyces sp. NPDC003720. Next base: position 230,610 of record NZ_JBIANZ010000008.1, on the reverse strand, counting down.
CCCTGAACGACTGCTGCTCCGAGGAGTAGGCGGCCTCGGTGACCGGGAAGCCGTCCTCGTCGACCCCGCCGTCCTGCTCGAAGTCGAACTGCCACCGCACACCGCCCTTGGCGGACAGGTGCAGGGTGCGGGTGCCGGGCAGCTTCTGCGGGAGGCTGACGGAGGAGCCGATGCTGCTGCCGGTCAGCCACCCCGCCGCGCCCACGGACCCGGTCTTGCCGCTCGCCGGGGCGCCCATCCGGACCTTGACCGTGGCCAGGTCGCTCGCCTTGTAGTGCTTGGTGTAGCCGGTGGCGAACTGCGCGACCGGGCCGCCCGAGGTGATGTCGTACCCCTCCGTCGCGCCCTTGGACCAGTGGCCGTCCCACTGCTGGAACAGGGTGCCGGAGGCGGGTCGCGGGCCCAGGGCCGCGGTGCGGAAGTTCTTGTACGAGTCGAGCAGCCAGCCGTAGCCGTACTGGCCGTCGCCGGCGGTGACGTCGAACTGCGCCAAGGCGAACTCGGACCGGACGTGGGAGGCCGGCACGGTGATGTCCACCGGCCTGGCCCTGCGCGCGTCGACGACGACCGTCCGCTTGCCGGCGACGGTCAGCTTCGGCTGGACGATCCAGTCGACGCCCTTGGCGGCGTTCGCCGGGTCGACGAAGACACCGCTGTCGAGGATGTAGCCGCCCTTCGGCACGCGCACCTTCACCGTGCCGGACTTGTCGTACGGGTCCAGGGACTGGCCGTCGGCCAGGCCCGACACGCCGGTCAGACCGGCGCTGTAGTACGGGGCCGGCCTGCCGTCGCGGCCGACGAACCTCAGGATCAGGTCGTACGACTCCACCTCGCGCTGCACCGCGGCGGCGGTGCGGACGCTCTGCCCGCCGCCGGTCGCGGTCACGTACGCGGAGTAGGCGCCGTCGACGGTGCCGCCGAGCCTGGTGTCGGCGGTGAGTCCGACCGAGGCCGTGCCGTGCGCCGGCACGGTCACCGTGGTCGCGGCGAGCTTGAAGAAGCCCGCCGGGGCGGCGTGGCCCCTGGGGTCGGTGGCGGTGCTGGTCAGGTCGAGGGTGACGGCCTCGCCGCCGAGGTTGCGGTAGGTCAGCTGCTTGGTGACCGGCTTGTCGTCGGTGTGCGGCCAGGCCTGGACGCCGAAGCCGACCGAGACGGGCTCGGCGACGACGGACTGCCCGATCGCCCGGTCGACCGCGATCCGGCCCGAACCCTGCTCGAAGGGGGTGTACTTGCCGCCCTTGGCGGAGCCGGTGAGCGCGCCCTTCAGCTCGGCGTAGCCCCAGTCGGGGTGCTCCTGCTTCAGGATCGCGGCGGCGCCGGCGACGTGCGGGGTGGCCATCGAGGTGCCGGAGATGGTCAGGTAGCCCTCGGGCTTCTCGCCGACCTCCTGGTCGATGACGCTGCCCTTGGCCGCCGCGGCGGTGATGTCGACGCCGGGCGCGGTGACGTCCGGCTTGATGGCGCCGTCGCCGGTCCGCGGGCCGGTGGAGGAGAAGTCCGCCAGCCTGTCCTTCTTGTCGACGGCGCCGACGGTGAGCGCGGCGTCCGCGCTGCCCGGTGAACCGATGGACTGCGGGCCCTCGTTGCCCGCGGCGATCGCGAACAGGATGCCCTTCTCGGCGGACAGCTTGTCGACCTCGGCCTCGAGCGGGTCCAACTCGGGGGTGTCGTAGCCGCCCAGGCTGAGGTTGACGACGGAGGCGCCCTGCGCGGCCGCCCACTCCATGCCGGCGAGGATGCCGGAGTCGTCGCCGGAGCCGGAGTCGTCGAGGACCTTGCCGTTGAGGATCTCGGCGTCCGGCGCGACCCCCTTGTACTTGCCGCCCGACTTGGCGCCGGTGCCCGCCACGATGGACGCGACGTGCGTGCCGTGCCCGAAGTGGTCGGTGGCGTCGGCGGCCGCCGTGAAGTTCTTGGACTCGACCACCTGGGTGCTGAGGTCCGGGTGTCCGGCGTCCACCCCGGTGTCCAGGACGGCGACCTTCACGCCCTTGCCGGTGTAGCCGGCGGCCCACGCGACGGGGGCGCCGATCTGCGGCACGGACTTGTCCAGGGCGACGTGGCGGACGCCGTCGAGCCAGACGTGCGCGATGCCGGAGGCGGCGCGGTCGCCGTCGGTGATCGCGTCCCACAGCCCGCCGGCCTTTCGGGCCGGGGCCTGTACGGCGTCCGCGTTCAGCGCCTTGAGGCTGCGGCGGAGGTGACCCGCGTCGCGGACGTCGGTCCGGGCGGCGGCGGTGCCGCGGTAGCCGACGATGACCTTCAGGCCGTTCTTCTGGGACGTGCGGGTGGCCGCGCGGTTCAGTTCGGTGACGTCGAACAGCCGCTGGTCGAGCGTGCCGTCGGCGACCAGGCGGGCCGCGTCGGCCGGGACGACGAGGGTGTGTCCGCGGGCCCGGCGGACCTGGAACGGTACGTGCTCGCGCCCCTTCGCCCGCTGCAGGCCGACGACCCGGCCCCTGCCGTCGAGGGTGACGCGGTCACCGGTGATCAGGGTGAGGTGCTGCCGGGCCGTGGACGAGGAGGCGGCGGTCTGGGTGTTCCGGCCGGGCTTCGCCGACGCGGGGCTGGTCATACCCGCTGCGAGGGCGACGGCCGCGGCACCGGCCAAGGTGGCCGCAGCTGCTCTTTTCACTTGTCTGCGCAAGATCTCCCCCTGGAGATGAGGTACCGGGCGAATTCCCCGTTCACCCGGCCGGGGGAAGATTCGTACACCTGCACGCCGATCCCCCCGGATCACGCAGTATGGCGGGGGCGATCAGACGTCTCAAGAGCGGGAAACGGGACGGGAATGCCCCGCCCGGAACTGTTACGCGCCGGGCGGGACACCGTTACACAACCGCGAAGTCCCGTACGGTAAAGGGGAGTTATGTGCCATCAGGCGCCCGCGTTCTCCTTGACGGTGATCCTCCCCTTGCGGAGGGTGGCCAGCCGCGGGGCCTTCCTCGCGATCGCGGAGTCGTGGGTGACCATGACGAAGGTCAGCCCGTGCTCCTTCCACAGGCGTTCGAGCACGTCCATGATCTCGTCGCGCGTGCCCTCGTCGAGGTTGCCGGTCGGCTCGTCGGCGAGCAGCACCTTGGGGCGCTTGACGAGGGCGCGGGCGATGGCCACGCGCTGCTGCTGGCCGCCGGACATCTCCGAGGGCAGATGGGCCAGCCGCTCGCCGAGGCCGACGGATTCCAGGGCCTCGGCCGCCCGTTCGCGCCGCTCCTTCGCCTTCACCCCGAGCGGGACCAGGGCGGTCTCCACGTTCTCCTGCGCGGTGAGGGTGGGGATCAGGTTGAAGGACTGGAAGACGAAGCCGATGTTCTCGCTGCGGACCCGGGTCAGCCGGGCCTCGGAGAGCCTGGCCAGGTCGGTGCCGTCCAGGACCACCTCGCCGGAGGTGGGGCGGTCCAGGCCGCCGAGCATCTGCAGGAGGGTGGACTTGCCGCCGCCGGTGGGACCCTGGATGACCAGCCGGTCGCCGTCGGGGATGGTCAGGTCGATGCCGTCGAGGGCGTGGACGGTCTCCTTGCCTCTCGTGTAGCGCTTGGTGACAGCCTTGAGTTCGTACATGGGGGCTCCTGAGGGGGCGTTCGGATGGTGCGCGCCGTCGAGCGCCGCGCCTTCGTGCGGGCGGGCCGCTACTCCACGCGCCGCAGCGCGTCGGCCGGACGCAGCCGCGAGGCCCGCCAGCCGCCGAACGCGCCCGCGATCAGGCCGCCCGCCACCGCGAGGCCCACCGCCAGGACGATCGTGGTGACGCCGACCGGGGCCGTGAGGGCCACCTCGAGGGTCTTGGCGGCCTGTCGCCCGGGGCCGGCGAAGCCGCCGCCGCCGCCCGGTCCGCCGGCGGGCCCGCCGCCGAGGCCCGCGCCGCCCGTGCCGCCGCCGATCTGCGCCTGCAGGCTGGGGCTGACCGCCGTCACGGTGTAGGCGCCCGCGAGGCCGAGCGCGATGCCGAGGACACCGCCGACCAGGCCGTTGACGACGGCCTCGCCGACCACCTGCCGGGTCACCCGGCCGGACTTCCAGCCCAGGGCCTTCAGCGTGCCGAACTCGCGCACCCGGCGGGAGACCGCGGAGGAGGTGAGCAGCCCGGCCACCAGGAACGCGGCCACGAGCACCGCGATCGACAGCCACTTGCCGACCTTGGTGGCGAGCGAGGAGGCGGTGGACAGCGAGCCGGAGACGGTCTCGGCCAGGTCGGCGGAGGTCGTGACGGTGGTGCCCGGGACGTTCTTCTGGATGGCGCTCTTGACCGGGTCGATCCGCTGGGAGTCGGTGGCCTTGACGTAGATCGTGGTGATCTTGTCCTTCTCGCCGGCGAGGGTCTGCGCCCGCTTCAGCGGGACGTACAGGTCGGCCGCCGCGTCACCGCTGTCCGCGGTGGCGATGCCGATCACCGTGAACTTGACGCCCTTGACGGTGACGGTCGAACCGACCTTGTACTTCTTCGACTTGGCGTAGGCCGAGTCGGCCACGGCGACCCGGGCGTCGGTCTCGGTGGTCTCGAAGGTGCGGCCGCTGGTGATCTTCGAGGAGGTCAGCGGGCCGAGCGCGGTCCGGGTGACGTCGGTGCCGAAGACGGTGTACTGGTTGATGTCGAAGTCGGCGCCGCCGCCGCGGACCTCGCCCTGCGGCCGGCCGCCCTCGGCGCCGCCGGGCCCGCCCTGCGACGTGCCGCCGTCCTGCTGGAACCGGCCGCCGGTGAACTGGCCGTTCACCTTCACCACGTTGAGGCTGAGGCCGCCGACGGCCGAGGAGACCCCCTGCTGGTCCGCGACCTTGGCGACGGTCGAGGAGGCGAGGGTGGTGAAGCCCTGCACCATGACCCGGTCGCTGCTCTGCGACGTGGAGTCGTCGTCCTGCGCGTCGAACCGGAAGCGCGGACGCTGCGCGTCGCCGGTGGACGCCGACGCGGCCTTGGTGACGGTCATGTCCGTGCCCAGCCCGTACAGCGACTGCAGGACCTTGTCCTGGGCCTTTCCCATGCCGCTGGACACCGAGGCGACCACGATGACGAGCGCGATCCCGAGCGCGAGACCGGAGGCGACGACGAGGGCCGCCTTTCTGCGGCGGCGCAGTTCGCGCCTCAGGTAGGTGAAGAACATGCCCGCAAGCTAGAAGCGGACCGTGATGACTCGATAAGGCCGCGATAAAAGATCCATGAGAAGGCCGTGCCCCGCCCAGGGAGGAGCCCGGAAACGCCGGTGCCGCCCCTGGGACAGGGGCGGCACCGGAGCGGTCGCGCGGGGAGCGCGGGATCAGACGGCGGAGCCGGCCTTCCACTGCGCCCAGTCCATGTTCCAGCCGTTGAGGCCGTTGTCCGGGGACACGGTCTTGTCGCCGGTGTGCCGGATCACCACGACGTCACCGATGAGGGAGTGTTCGTAGACCCAGGCGGCGGGGGTGCTGGGGTCCTTGGCGCCCTTGGTGTCGGACAGGCCCACGCAGCCGTGGCTGGTGTTGACGCTGCCGAAGATGGACTTCGCGCCCCAGTAGTTGCCGTGCAGGAAGGTGCCGGAGCTGGTCAGCCGGATGGCGTGCGGCACGTCCTTGATGTCGTACTCGCCCTTGCCGTCGTCGTCGGTGAAGCCGACCGTCGCGCCGTTCATGCGCGTCTGCTTGAACTTCTCGGACATCACCATGATGCCCTCGTACGTCTTGTTCTCCGGCGAACCGGCGGAGATCGGTATGGTCTTGATGGTCCGGCCGTCCTGCGTGACCTTCATCTTCTTGGTCTGCGCGTCGACGTAGGAGACCTGGTTGCGGCCGATGTGGAAGGTGACCGTCTTCTGCTGCACGCCGTAGACGCCGGAGGCGCCCTCGACACCGTCGAGCGCGAGCTTCAGCGTGACGGTGGAGTTCTCCTTCCAGTACGCCTCCGGGCGGAAGTCGATCCGGTTGGCGTTGAACCAGTGCCCCACGACCTCCTGACCGCTGCTGGAGGTGACCGTGATCCCCTTCTGCACGGCGGCCTTGTTGGTGATGGCCTTGTCGAAGTTGATCGACACCGGCATGCCCACGCCGACGGTCGAACCGTCCTCCGGCGTGAAGTTGCCTATGAAGCTGTTGGTCGGCGAGACCGTGGTGAAGGAGGCGTTCTCGTGGGCCACGCGGCCCTCGGAGTCCTTGGCCTCGGCGGCGAGCTTGTAGGTGGTGGACCGCTCGAGCTGGGCGCTCGGCTTCCAGCTCGTCTTGTCGGCGGACAGCGCGCCGGCCACGGCCTTGCCGTCCTCGGTGGTCATGGACACGTTGGTGAGAGTGCCCTTGGCGACCTCGACGGCCGCCGAGTTGTTGATGGAGGCGTTGTTGGAGCCGTCCTTCGGCGTGATGGTGATCTGGGCCTCGGACGACTTCTTGGCCGCCGCCTCGTCGGCCTTGGCCTGCGAGGTGTCACCACCGCCGGACGCCTTGGCGTCGTCGCCGCCGGAACAGCCGGTGAGTGCCAGCACACCGCCGAGCAGTGCGGACGCGACCGTCAGGCCCTTGCGCCGCTTACTGTCCGTCATCACACGCTTCTCCATCGTTGCCGAAATCGCGAGAACCCCGAGTCCCCATGGGAACCTTCCACGCTACGGGCGATCCGTCCCGCCCCACGCGGCTCGCGGGTGTGGGCCATCCCACGCCCGCCCGTGACGGTGGTGCCGAAGTCGTCCGTGCGCCCCCTGAGACGACAAAGCCCCGGACGGCGGTTGCCGTCCGGGGTGCACAAGTGCCCCGGGACGCTCAGCCGATGCCGCCCTCTTCTTCGTCGTCCTGGCCTCCATCATCCTCGTCCACGTCCCAGTCCGGGGAGTCGGGGTCGTAGTCGATGCTTTCGCTGGACCAGGAGGCCTGCTGGAGTTCCACCCCGGGCACCTCGCTGACCAGGTCGAACGGGTCCACGAGGTAGGCGAGGGCCTCGGCGGTGTCTTCCGTCACAGCGCCCTCGGCCTGCGACCGCTCCTCCTGCGGCAGCTCCTGGTCGGCGGCGAGCCGGCGCAGGGCGGCCTTGGTCAGCTCGTCACCGTCCTCCACCTCGAGGACCAACTCCACCCGAAGGCGTACAAATCTGGATGTCTCTTCCGTGTTCATGGCGGGAGCGTACGGCTGAAACCCCTTGTGACTTTCCTGTGACCCGCGACTTTCACTAACATCGCCCCACACGGCCAATTCGCCAGCGTCACAAGGGGATCGATATTCCGTGTCATCCGCTCGCCGTCCGCTGCTGACCGCCACCGCCGCGGGGACGCTCCTGTGCGCCCTCTGGTTCGTCCCGTCCGCCAACGCGTCTCAGGACGACACGGCGAGAGCGACGACCCAGGTGGCCTCGACGACACCGGTCACGCAGCAGGCCAGGGCCGTGAGCGAGGCCACGACGGCCGACGCCGCGGACACCACGGAGCTGGCCGACACCGGCAGCTTCGACACCACGCCGTACGTCGTCGGCGGCAGTCTCTTCCTCGCCGTGGGCGCCGGGTTCGTGGTGTATTCGGTGCGCCGCGAACGCCTCGGGTTTTAATCCCGCTTGACGTTTCTTTGACAGCGCGTTCATAGTCCGCTCATGAAGAGATCATCGGGCGTGCGGCTGTGCGCCACCGCGGCTGTGGGCGCTCTGTCCCTCGCCCTCCTCACGGGCTGCTCCGACGGCGGTTCCGCGGACGGCAAGAGCGGCTCGGCGAAGGCGCTGACCGCCGCCGAACTGAAGGACCGGCTCATCGCCAAGGGCGAGGTGCCGGGGTTCAAGGTGGGTTCCGTCAAGGGCGGCCTCCCCGACAAGAGCGAGGTCAAAGCGGAGGACACCCGGTGCGACCCGCTGCTGCGGGCCCTGACCGCCATCGCGCCCGGTGAGCCGGCGGCCCAGGCGAGCCGCATGGCCACGGAGGACAAGAAGGACCCCACGGACGACGCCACGTCCCTGGACGACATGGCCGACGGCAAGTTCGAGGACGCGCTCAACGAGTCCATGGACCTGGACGTCACGGTCGTCACCCTCGCCTCGTACGACGGCGACGGCGCCGAGAAGGCCCTGAAGTCGGTCTCCGACGCGGTGAAGGCGTGCGCGGGCGGCTTCGCCGGTGAGCAGGACGGCGACAAGGGGAAGTTCACCAAGGTCGCCGAGGAGAAGTCCTCGGGCACCGGTGACGAGTCGGTGGCCTTCACGGCGACCAACGACAGCTCCGACGAGGGCGACATGCCCCTGCACGGCGAGGTCGTGCGGCACGGCAACACCCTCGCCACGTACTCCACGATCAACATCGGCGCGATGATGTCGAAGAAGCCGTACGCGGTCTCGGCACCGGTCGTCAAGGCCCAGGCGGCCAAGCTGAAGTGACGGCGTGTGCGTGCCGGTGGGGGCGCCGGTGACGGCGCCCCCGAGGGGCGGCGGTCAGGCCAGCGGGCCCGTCACGGACTCGGCGGCGGCGACGAGGCGTCCGCCGCGGACGAAGGCGTCGGCGGCGGCCAGGTCGGGGGCCAGGAAGCGGTCCGGGCCCGGACCCTGCACGCCCGCCGCGCGTACGGCGTCGATCACCGCGCGGGAGGCGGGCGCCGGGCTCAGGCCCTCGCGCAGTTCGAGGGCGCGGGTGGCCGCGTACAGCTCGACGGCGATGATCCGGGCGAGGTTGCCGACGGCGGTGCGCAGCTTGCGCGCGGCCGACCAGCCCATGGACACGTGGTCCTCCTGCATGGCGGAGGAGGGGATGGAGTCCGCGGAGGCCGGGACGGCGAGCCGCTTCATCTCGCTGACCAGCGCGGCCTGGGTGTACTGAGCGATCATCAGACCGGAGTCGACGCCCGCGTCGTCGGCGAGGAACGGCGGCAGGCCGTGGCTGCGGTTCTTGTCCAGCAGCCGGTCGGTGCGGCGCTCGGCGATGGAGCCGAGGTCGGCGGCCGCGATGGCGAGGAAGTCCAGCACGTAGGCGACGGGCGCGCCGTGGAAGTTGCCGTTGGACTCCACCCGGCCGTCGGGAAGGACCACGGGGTTGTCGACGGCGGAGGCCAGTTCGCGCTCGGCGACCAGGCGGGCGTGCGCGAGGGTGTCCCGGCCGGCGCCGGCGACCTGCGGGGCGCAACGCACCGAGTAGGCGTCCTGGACGCGGGGGGCGTCGTCCTGGTGGTGGCCGGTGAGCTGGGAGCCCTTGAGCACGGCCAGCATGTTGGCGGCGGAGGCGCCCTGGCCCGGGTGCGGGCGGATGGCGTGCAGTTCGGGGGCGAGCACCTTGTCCGTGCCGAGCAGCGCCTCGAGGCTGAGGGCGGCGGTGACGTCGGCGGACTTGTACAGGGTGTCGAGGTCGGCGAGGGCCATGACCAGCATGCCGAGCATGCCGTCGGTGCCGTTGAGGAGGGCGAGTCCCTCCTTCTCGCGCAGCTCCACGGGGGCGATCCCGTGCTCGGCGAGCAGTTCGCCGGCGGGCCGGACGGCGCCGTCGGGGCCCTCGGCGTCCCCCTCGCCCATCAGGGTCAGGGCGCAGTGGGAGAGCGGGGCGAGGTCGCCGGAGCAGCCCAGCGAGCCGTACTCGTGCACGACCGGGGTGATTCCGGCGTTGAGCACGTCGGCCATGGTCTGCGCGACCTCGGGCCGGACCCCGGTGTGTCCGGAGCAGACGGTCTTCAGCCGAAGGAACATCAGAGCGCGTACGACCTCGCGCTCGACCCGCGGGCCCATGCCGGCGGCGTGCGAGCGGACGATGTTGCGCTGGAGCTGGGCACGCAGTTCCCGGCTGATGTGCCGGGTCGCCAGGGCCCCGAAACCGGTGGAGACGCCGTAGACCGGGTCGGGCTTGGCCGCCAGGGCGTCCACGATCTCCCGGGCCGCCGCGAGGGCCGCCACGGCCTCGGCCGACAGCTCGATGCGGGCGCCGCCGCGCGCCACGGCGAGAACGTCGGACGCCGTGACACCGGACGTCCCCACCACCACAGTGTGCATATCCATATTCAGGAGCGTACGCATTGAATGCGCATGTGTCACTAGTGGGGTACGGGAGCGCCCCTTACCGCCCCGTGAGCTTCACCTCACGCGCCTCAGGGCAGCCGGCCCCGGAAGCGGCGCCGCTCGGCCCGCTCCGGCGGGGGCTCGTCGGCGAGGCGTACGACCGGGTCGTCCGGACCCTCCCGGCCCGCCACCACCGGCCGGTCCGCGCCCAGCGCCTTGGCCCGGTACTGCGCGGCGTCGGCCAGCCGGAAGAGCCGCCGGGCGTCGTGCACCGGCCCGATCGGATCCTCGGTCGAGGCGACGCCGCACGCCACCCCCTCGCCCAGCTCCAGCTCCCCGGCCCGCCGGCACAGCTCGTCCGCCGCCTTGACCACGTCGTCGGCCGGCGGCCCCGCCACCAGCAGGCAGAACTCGTCGCCGCCGAGCCGCGCGGCGAGCGCGCCCGGCACCATCGCCCCGCACAGCGAGAGCACCGAGCCGAACCGTTCCAGCAGCCGGTCGCCGACGGCGTGGCCGAGGGTGTCGTTGACCCGCTTGAGCCCGTTGAGGTCGCACACGACGAGACTGACGACGACGCCCCGGGTGCGGTGCGCCTCGACGGCCTCCTCCAGCCGCACGTCCACGGCACGGCGGTTGGCGAGACCGGTGAGGGAGTCGGTGAACGCCAGCCGCTGGGCCTCCTCCAGCCGCTCGGTCTGGGCCAGCCCGGCGGCGACGACCGCGGCCAGCACGGTGGCGAAGTCGGCGTCCGGCGGCCCGAACACCGGCACGCTGACCGCCCGGGCCACGTACAGCTCGCCCCACGCCCGGCCGTGCAGCACGACGGGGGCGACCACGCAGCAGCCCCGGCCGCGGCGGCGCAGCGCGGCCACCCGGTGGTGGAAGTAGCCCCGGTCGCCGGCGGCCGTGCCCTCGGCGGTCTCCACCCAGGCGTTCGGGCCGCCCCCGCCCGCCCAGCGCTCGTGCAGGAACTCGGTGATCTCCGGGAACTGGTGCACCGGGTAGGTCTCCGCCTCGGGGAACTCCTCCTCGTCCGGGCGGCGCTCCCCCACGTTCACCAGCACCCGCAGCCGGCCCAGGTCCCGCTCCCACACCGACAGCGCGGCGAAGCTGCCGTCCAGCGCCCAGCACGCGCCGAGCGCGGCGGCGCGCCACGACTCCATCGGCGCACGCGCCGCGGCCATCCCCTGAGCCAGCGCCACCACGGCGGCCAGCCGCTTGTCCTCACCCATTGCTCCAGATTAGGAAGAAAATGGGATGAACAGGAACATCAAGGGACCGAAGGTGACGCAGCGTGACGGTGGGGTCCGGCGTGACCGTGGCGCCCTTCACGCCCCCGCGCTCACTCCCCCGGCCACTGCGGCGCACGCTTCTCGTTGAAGGCCGCCACGCCCTCCGCCCGGTCCCCGGAGAACGCCACCGACCGCCACGCCGCGTCCTCGACCTCGAGCCCGGCCCGCAGATCCAGCCCGTGCCCCAGCCGCAGCGCCCGCTTGGCGGCCCGCAGCCCCACGGGCGAGTTCCCGGCGATCCGCGCCGCCAGCGCCAGCGCCTCCTCGCGGTCCCGGCCCTCCTCGGTCAGCTGGTCCACCAGGCCCAGACCGGCGGCCTCCGCCGCGTCCAGCCGCCGCGCGGTGAAGATCAGCTCGGCCGCCCTGGCCGCCCCGACCCGCCGGGGCAGCAACTGCGTACCGCCGCCGCCCGGAATCACGCCCACCGACACCTCGGGCAGCCCCACCACCGCCGTCGGGTCGGCCACGATCAGGTCGCAGGACAGCGCCAGCTCGAACCCGCCGCCCAGCGCGAAGCCGTGCACCGCCGCGATCGTCGGCATCGGCAGCTCCAGCACCCCGGTGTACGCCCCGCGCGCCACCGGCCGCTGCTTGACCAGGTCGGCGTCGCTGAAGGAGTTCCGCTCCTTCAGGTCGGCCCCGACGCAGAACGCGCGTTCGTGCGAGGAGGTCAGCACGACCACCCGCGCCTCCCGGTCGGCGGCGAGCGCCGCGCACGCGCCCGTGAGGGAGCGGGCCATCTCCGTCGAGACGGCGTTCATGGCCTTGGGCCGGTCCAGCACCAGCTCCGCCACGTGCCCGTGCCGCCGCACCAGCACGAACTCCCCGTACCGCTCCTCGCTCATGACGCCCTCCGGTTAACGCGGGTTAACTGACTGTCGGCCCCGATCATCGCAGTCGGACCCCGCCCCGGGAAAGGGCCGCCCGTATCGACGCCCTACACCCGTTCGAGTGACATCCCGGCCGTCTTGCCACACACCGCCCAGGGGAGCGCATAACGTGCGCTCCGCGCCACGGTGGGGAGGGGACCTCATGAGACCGATACGCGCCCAGTCCGGTGCCGGGGAAACGAATCAGCGGAGCGACGCCGCGCAGAGCGCCGCGCTCTTCGCGCGCCGCGGCCGGCACCGCAAGCCCCGCCCCCGCAAGGTGCTGCTCGCCGCCGGCGGACTGGCGCTGGCCGCCGGCGTCCTCAGCCTCGTCCGGGCCGCACCGGAGTCCGGTGTCGGCGCCCCGGACACGGCGCAGGCCGAGCCCCGCGTCGACCCGGGCGGCGGGACCACCGCCCGCTCCACGGACACGGCCGTGGCCGTCGGCGCCGCCCGCACGACCCGGCCCTCCGCCACCTCGGCCATGGGCGGGGTGAGCGCGGCCCCGACGGACCCGGCGGAGACGGACGAGGCCGTCCCCGGCCCCTCGGCCACCCGGGCGCCGCACCCGAGCGGCACCGGCGCCCCGACCACCGCCCCACGGCGCACCGAGCCGGCCCCGAGCGCACCGCACGCCTCGCCCACGGCGCCCGCGCCGACCCGGTCGTCCGCACCCGCACCACCGCCCGCGCCCACCCCGGGCCGGGGCACGACGACCCCGCCCACCCGGGACGACGGACTGTGCCTACCGGTGATCGGCCTCTGCGTGGACGTGCTGGGCGGCGGTCAGGACTGACCGTCGCGGCGGCCGAGCAGCCACGGCTCGACCACGCCGAGCCCGCGCACCGGGCGCTGCCACATCGGCTGGAGCGCGAAGCGGTACGAGGGCGGCTCCTCGCCCTCCTTCTCCGCGGCGGCCGCGGCCTCGGCGGCCTCCGCCTCGGACGCGGGCGCCTCCTTGGTGCGGATCAGCTCCTCGGCGAAGGCGCTGTCCACCAGCACGGCGTCGCGCGGGGCTATGGAGGTCAGCCGGGAGGCGAGGTTGACGGTCGTGCCGAAGACGTCGCCCATGCGCGTGGTGACCGTGCCGAACGCCATGCCGACGCGCAGCTCCGGCATCGTCTCGTCGTTGGCCATCGTCTCGACCAGCCGCAGCGCGATGTCCGCGGCCGTGCCGCCGTCGTCGGCGACGAAGAGCACCTCGTCGCCGAGCGTCTTGATGAGCCGCCCGCCGCGCGCCGCGACCAGGTCGGCGGCGGTGGTCTCGAAGGCCTCGACCAGCTCGCCGAGCTCCTCCTCCTCCATGCGGCGGGTCAGCCGGGTGAACCCGACCAGGTCGGCGAAGCCGACGGCGAGCCGCCGGTCGACCATCTCCTCGTCGTCGGCGGTCTGCACGACCCGGCCGGCGGAGGCGGCGAGCTGCCTCCGCCACACGTAGACCAGGAACTCCTCGAGCTCCGGCAGCAGCAGCTCGACGATCGGATAGGTGACCTCGGTGCGGGTCATGCCCGGCTCGGGCGGCTCGGTCAGACCCTCCAGGAAGGAATCGATCTGCCATTCGGCCAACCGGGCGGTGGTCTGTCCCGTGGACCGGGCCACCTGCACCGCCATGGCCTCGCTCAGCAGGCCCGCCTCGACCAGACCGGCGAGCCGCCGCAGGGCCAGCACGTCGGCCTCGGTGAGGGCCTTGGCCTGCCCGATGTCGGCGAAGCCCATGGCCCGCCAGAAGCGGGACGCCAGCTCCATGGAGACGCCCGCGCTGCGGGCCGCCTGGAACGGGGTGTAGCGCCGCTCGGCGCCGAGAATGAGCTGCTCGAGGCGCAGGGCGAGCGGATCCTCGCCGGGGTCGGCGGCGTGGGGGTCCACCCGCGCGTCCGCGCCGGAGCCCGTGTCGTCGACGGTCACGCCTGCTGCCCTTCCGATCTGCCGCGGTCAGGTACGACCGGCCTCAACTCTACGGCAGATGTGCGCCAGCTCACTCCGTTGGGTTGGGCTGGGGTCCGCTTGCGGTGCCGGTCAGCGGGGGCGTCTGCCGGGGTCCGGCACCCCCGGCCGCCCCGCGGCGGGGTCCGTCCCGGGGCGGCCCCTGCCCTGCTCGGCCGCGGGCCGTGGGGGCTGGTCGCGCAGTTCCCCGCGCCCCTTCTCGGGCGCGCCCGGTCGGCAAGGCGGAGCCGTGTCGTCGCGGCTCGGCAGCGGGCGTCATCCCGTCGTCCCCGGCCGCAGGTCCGTGGGGGTCGGTCGCGCAGTTCCCCGCGCCCCTTCAGGGGCACCCCCAGCCGGTGAGCGAGGCCATCCCGACGCGGCTCGGCAGCGGGTGCCAACCCGGCGTTCCCGGCCGCGGGTCCGTGGGGATCGGTCGCGCAGTTCCCCGCGCCCCTTCAGGGGCTCCCCCCCCCAGCCGGTAAGCGAGGCCACTCCGACGCGGCTCGACAGAGGGCGTCATCCCGTCGTCCCCGGCCGCGGGCCGTGGGGGTCGGTCGCGCAGTTCCCCGCGCCCCTTCTCGGGCGCGCCCGGTCGGCAAGGCGGAGCCGTGTCGTCGCGGCTCGGCAGCGGGTGCCAACCCGGCGTTCCCGGCCGCGGGTCCGTGGGGGTCGGTCGCGCAGTTCCCCGCGCCCCTTCAGGGGCACCCCCAGCCGGTGAGCGAGGCCATCCCGACGCGGCTCGGCAGCGGGTGCCAACCCGGCGTTCCCGGCCGCGGGTCCGTGGGGATCGGTCGCGCAGTTCCCCGCGCCCCTTCAGGGGCACCCCCAGCCGGTGAGCGAGGCCGCTGGCTATGCGGGGCGCAGGTGGACGATGTCGCCTGCGCCTACCGGTTCCCGGACTCCTGATTCCGTGGCGATGACCAGGCGGCCGTCGCCGTCCACCGCGATGGCCTCGCCGACGACGGAGCGGTTTCCGGGGAGTTCGGCGCGGACCGTGCGGCCCAGGGTGGCGCAGCCCGCCGCGTAGGTCTCCTGGAGTCCGCTGACGGCGGGGTCGCCGCCCGCGGAGCGCCAGCGTCCGTACCAGTCCTCCAGCGAGCGCAGCACGCCGCGCAGCAGCGGGTCCCGGTCGGTGCTCACCGCGCCGGCCAGCACCAGCGACCCCGCCTGCGGCACCGGCAGCTCCTGGGCGCGCAGGCTGACGTTGATGCCCACACCGATGACGACCCCGTCGTCCCCGGCCCGTTCCGCGAGGATGCCGCCGGTCTTGCGCTCCTCGCCGCCGACGGTCACCAGCAGGTCGTTGGGCCACTTGAGTGCCGTGTCCACGCCGGCCGCGCGGGACAGCCCCGTCGCCACCGCGACCCCGGTGAGCAGCGGCAGCCAGCCCCAGCGGGCCACCGGCACCTCGGCCGGCTTGAGCAGCACCGAGAAGAACAGGCCGGACCGCGGCGGCGCGGTCCACTGCCGGTCCAGCCGGCCCCGCCCGGCCGTCTGCTCCTCGGCGACCAGCACCGCGCCCTCGTCCGCCCGGCCGGCCGCGGCACTGGCCACCAGGTCGGAGTTGGTGGACCCGGTCCGCCGGACCAGCTCCAGCTCCGACCAAAGGCCGCCCTCCCGGATCAGCCCGCGCCGCAGCGCCGCGGCGTTCAGAGGCGGTCGGTCGAGATCGGACCAGCGGTTGTCGTCTGATGCATTGTGCGGCGTCATGCAAGTCACCCTAGGTGTGGGAAACGCCGCACTGCTGATGCGCAGCGGCACCACTACGCTACGGATGAGTAACCGTCCCCCCTTTTGAGCAGGCAGGGAGCCGCGATCCCGATGTCCGAGCCGGAAGAGCGCCAAGAGATCGACATCCACACGACCGCGGGCAAGCTCGCGGATCTGCAGCGCCGTATCCACGAGGCGACGCATGCCGGCTCGGAGCGCGCCGTCGAGAAGCAGCACGCCAAGGGCAAGCTGACGGCGCGTGAGCGCATCGAACTCCTCCTCGACGAGGGTTCCTTCGTCGAACTCGACGAGTTCGCCCGTCACCGTTCCACCAACTTCGGCCTGGAGCAGAACCGCCCGTACGGCGACGGCGTCGTGACCGGCTACGGCACGGTCGACGGCCGCCCGGTCGCGGTGTTCTCCCAGGACTTCACCGTCTTCGGCGGAGCCCTCGGCGAGGTCTACGGCCAGAAGATCGTCAAGGTGATGGACTTCGCGCTGAAGACCGGCTGCCCGGTCATCGGCATCAACGACTCCGGCGGCGCGCGCATCCAGGAAGGCGTGGCCTCCCTCGGCGCGTACGGCGAGATCTTCCGCCGCAACACCCACGCGTCCGGGGTGATCCCGCAGATCAGCCTGGTGGTCGGCCCGTGCGCGGGCGGCGCGGTGTACTCGCCGGCGATCACCGACTTCACGGTCATGGTCGACCAGACCTCGCACATGTTCATCACCGGCCCGGACGTCATCAAGACGGTCACCGGCGAGGACGTCGGCTTCGAGGAGCTGGGCGGCGCCCGCACCCACAACTCCGCCTCCGGTGTGGCCCACCACATGGCCGGGGACGAGAAGGACGCCATCGAGTACGTCAAGCAGCTGCTGTCGTACCTGCCGTCCAACAACCTCAGCGAGGCCCCGGTCTTCGCCGAGGAGGCGGACCTCACGGTCAACGCCGAGGACCTGGAGCTGGACACCCTGGTCCCGGACAGCGCGAACCAGCCGTACGACATCCGCACGGTGATCGAACACGTGCTGGACGACGCCGAGTTCTTCGAGACGCAGGCGCTGTTCGCGCCGAACATCGTCACCGGCTTCGGACGGGTCGAGGGCCACCCGGTGGGCGTCGTCGCCAACCAGCCGATGCAGTTCGCCGGCTGCCTGGACATCGACGCCTCGGAGAAGGCCGCCCGCTTCGTACGGACCTGCGACGCCTTCAACGTCCCGGTGCTCACCTTCGTCGACGTGCCGGGCTTCCTGCCGGGCGTCGACCAGGAGCACACCGGCATCATCCGGCGCGGCGCCAAGCTGATCTTCGCCTACGCCGAGGCGACGGTCCCGCTGATCACCGTCATCACCCGCAAGGCCTTCGGCGGCGCCTACGACGTCATGGGCTCCAAGCACCTGGGCGCCGACCTCAACCTGGCCTGGCCGACCGCCCAGATCGCCGTCATGGGCGCCCAGGGCGCCGTCAACATCCTGCACCGCCGCACCATCGCCGAGGCGGAGGGCCAGGGGGACGGCGAGGCCACCCGGGCCCGGCTGATCCAGGAGTACGAGGACACCCTCCTCAACCCCTACGTCGCGGCCGAGCGGGGTTACGTCGACGCGGTGATCATGCCGTCCGACACCCGCTCCCACATCGTCCGCGGCCTGCGTCAACTGCGCACGAAGCGGGAATCCCTGCCTCCGAAGAAGCACGGCAACATCCCCCTGTAGGACCTGTGGGGCCCGTCCGGCGGACCACGGCGGACGGGCCCCCGCCCCGCGGACCCCTGGAGCGGTCATGAACATCAAGGTCGTACGAGGCAATCCGACCCCCGAGGAGCTGGCCGCCGCCCTGGCGGTGGTCAGGGCCCGCGCCGTGGCGGCCGCCGCGGCGCCGCCCGGCGCGCCCGGGACCAGGGACTCGTGGTCGGACCCGGCCCGCATCGCGTCCGCGCGCCTGCCCCAGCCGGGCCCGGCGTCCTGGACCCGCACCTACTGGCCGAGCTGAGTCCCGCGCCGGGTGCCGACTTGAGTACGGGTACTCAGGCGCCCGGCCCGGAGCCGGCCGCAGGCTGGGGGGATGCTGTGGTCAGACCCCGAGAACGAGCCGCCCGAAGAACTGCGCGACACGCAGGAGATGCTGCGGCGGCTCGGACTCGTCCTGGCCCTGGCGATGGTGCTCGGCATGATCGTGATCGGTCTGCGGTAGCGCGGCGCCCGATCCGCGCGGGAGGGCCTAACCTGGCCGCATGACTGCCAAGCCACGCAGGCGGCTCGTGCTCGCCTCCCAGTCCCCCGCCCGGCTCGGTCTGCTGCGCCAGGCCGGCCTCGCTCCCGAGGTGATCGTGAGCGGGGTCGACGAGGACGCCGTCAGCGCCCCCACCCCGGCGGAGCTCGCGCTCGCCCTGGCCGAGGCCAAGGCCTCGGTGGTGGCGGCCAGGCCGGACGTGCTGGGCGCCCTGGTGATCGGCTGCGACTCGGTGCTGGAGCTGGACGGGCAGGCGCTCGGCAAGCCCGCCGACCCCGAGGAGGCCACCGCCCGCTGGAAGGCGATGCGCGGGCGGGCCGGCACCCTGCAGACCGGGCACTGCGTGTGGGACACGACGGCCAAGCGGTACGTCTCCGCGACCGCGTCCACCGTCGTGCGCTTCGGCGATCCCTCGGACGAGGAGATCGCCGCGTACGTCGCCTCCGGCGAACCCCTCTACGTCGCCGGGGCGTTCACCCTGGACGGCCGTTCGGCGCCGTTCATCGAGGGCATCGACGGCGACCACGGCAACGTGATCGGCATCAGCCTGCCCCTCGTTCGCCGGTTGCTGGCCGAACTGGGCGTCGGCATCACGGAGTTGTGGGCGCCGGCTGAGTGACCTGGGCGGGCACGGACTCCCGCGGCCCCTCCTCGCCGTCCCGCCGCTCGCCCGCACCGCCGTGCGCGGCGCCCGCGGCCTCCGGAGACCCGGCGGCCGGCTCGTCCTCGGCCCTCGGGTCGCCGCCCGCCCCGGGGGCGCCGCCGGACACGCTCCGCTCCGGGCCGGCGTCCCGGTCGTAGGTCACCAGGAGCAGGACGATCAGGGCGAGCATCACCACCATGAACACGAAGGCCGACCAGCCCACCAGGCTCAGCGTGAAGGCCCCCAGCAGGCCGTGCACGACCGCCACGCTGACCAGCAGCACCCGGCCGAAGCCGGCGGGGGCGCGGTCGCGCAGCGCCACCAGCAGGGCCACCAGGGCGCACAGGGCGAAGTAGAGACCGAAGACCACGCCGCCGATCTTCGAGGACGTCGACATGACGTCCGGGTCGAGTCCGGCCAGCGACATCTTCTGGCGCTCCACGACCACCCCGAGGAACCAGTTCAGCGCCCCGAGGCCGAACGCCTCGCCCAGAAGGACGATCGCTACGACCCATGCCACCGGTCTGCGCACCACCGGCTCCCACCCACTTTCCACCCAAAACCCGGTTACCCCGGGTACGTTCGCGTCGTCGCGAACGCTACTAACGGGTAAACCCTGGGACAAGGGTTCGGCCACCGGCAAAGAATCATTGGGCCATTCGTAGGGACTCGACAAAGAAACGGAGTGGGGCGCGGCACCCTCTCACAGAGACCTTGACCACACGTCGGGGCTAGGGTTGCCCGGAGGAGTCCTGCCACACCCCAGGTGCGACATGGACTTTCGCGGGTCGAGCGGGCCTCGGATCACGCTCCGTGTGGGCAAGCTCACCATTGGGAACGGGTCGATGAGCCGTGTCGGCAGTCCCTAAACTCGGCTTGTTTCAAGGAGGGAGCCTCAATCGTGCGCAAGGTGCTCATCGCCAACCGTGGCGAAATCGCTGTCCGCGTGGCCCGGGCCTGCCGGGACGCCGGGATCGCGAGCGTGGCCGTCTACGCCGACCCGGACCGGGACGCTCTGCATGTCCGCGCGGCGGATGAGGCGTTCGCTCTGGGCGGTGACACTCCGGCCACCAGCTATCTGGACATCCAGAAGGTGCTCAACGCCGCCCGGGAGTCCGGGGCCGACGCCATCCATCCGGGCTACGGCTTCCTCTCGGAGAACGCGGAGTTCGCGCAGGCCGTGCTGGACGCCGGCCTGATCTGGATCGGCCCGCCGCCGCAGGCGATCCGCGACCTGGGCGACAAGGTCGCCGCCCGGCACATCGCCCAGCGCGCCGGCGCCCCGCTGGTCGCCGGCACGTCCGACCCCGTCTCCGGCGCGGACGAGGTCGTCGCCTTCGCCGAGGAGCACGGCCTGCCGATCGCCATCAAGGCGGCCTTCGGCGGCGGTGGCCGCGGTCTGAAGGTGGCCAGGACCCTCGAGGAGGTCCCGGAGCTGTACGACTCCGCGGTGCGCGAGGCGGTCGCCGCCTTCGGCCGCGGCGAGTGCTTCGTCGAGCGGTACCTCGACCGGCCGCGCCACGTGGAGACCCAGTGCCTGGCCGACAAGCACGGCAACGTGGTCGTCGTCTCGACCCGTGACTGCTCGCTGCAGCGCCGGCACCAGAAGCTGGTCGAGGAGGCCCCGGCGCCGTTCCTCTCCGAGGAGCAGGTCGCCGAGCTGTACCGCGCCTCGAAGGCCATCCTGAAGGAGGCCGGCTACGAGGGCGCCGGCACCTGTGAGTTCCTGGTCGGCCAGGACGGCACGATCTCCTTCCTCGAGGTCAACACCCGCCTCCAGGTGGAGCACCCGGTGACCGAGGAGGTCGCCGGCATCGACCTGGTCCGCGAGATGTTCCGCATCGCCGACGGCGAGGAGCTGGGTTACGACGACCCGGCGCTGCGCGGACACTCGTTCGAGTTCCGGATCAACGGCGAGGACCCGGGCCGCAACTTCCTGCCCGCCCCCGGCACGGTCACCCGCTTCGAGGCGCCGGCCGGTCCCGGTGTCCGGCTGGACGCGGGCGTGGAGGCCGGCAGTGTGATCGGCCCGGCCTGGGACTCCCTGCTGGCCAAGCTGGTCGTCACCGGCCGCACCCGCAAGGAGGCCCTGGAGCGGGCCGCCCGGGCGCTGGACGAGTTCCAGGTCGAGGGCATGGCCACGGCCATCCCGTTCCACCGCGTGGTGGTCAGGGACCCGGCGTTCGCCCCCGAGCTGACCGGCTCGGACGACGCGTTCACGGTCCACACCCGCTGGATCGAGACGGAGTTCGTCAACGAGATCAAGCCCTTCTCGGCTCCGGCCGACGTCGAGGGCGATGAGGAGACGGGCCGCGAGACCGTCGTCGTCGAGGTCGGCGGCAAGCGCCTCGAGGTCTCCCTGCCGTCCTCCCTGGGCATGTCGCTGGCCCGCACCGGCCTCGCCGCCGGCGCCAAGCCGAAGCGGCGCGCGGCCAAGAAGTCCGGCCCGGTGGCCTCCGGCGACACCCTCGCCTCCCCGATGCAGGGCACCATCGTGAAGGTCGCCGTGGAGGAGGGCCAGGAGGTCAAGGAGGGCGACCTGGTCGTCGTCCTGGAGGCCATGAAGATGGAGCAGCCGCTCAACGCCCACCGGTCCGGCACCATCAAGGGCCTGAACTTCGAGGTGGGCGCCTCGGTCACGTCCGGCGCCGCGATCTGCGAGATCAAGGACTGACGCCAGACACCCCGAAACACCGACGCCCGGCGCCGCCCATCAGGGCCGCCGGGCGTCCGGCTTCTCCGGCCCGCCCCCGCAGCCCCACCCTCCGGCTCCGCCGCGCGCCCGGGTCACGAAGACGACCACCCCGGCGCGCTCACCGCCCGGGGCCCGACTCGGGCGCCGACCGGGACAGGGGGGCCGCGGCCCGGCGACTCCACCGCCGCCCTCGACCACGCGGCCACTGTCGTGGGCCGGGACACCGGCCCGCACCCCGGGCCCGCCGCGCCCGTCGGGCGGCCTCACCGCCGAGACGCGGCGACGGCTCCTCCGGGCCGCGGCCGCGCCCGCGGGTCCTGCGGCGTCGGTACGCCCATCCGCGCTCGGTGCCCGGGCTGCCGAAGTCCCTGCGCGTCAGTCGCGCCACGAGCGGCGCAAGCCGCCCAGTCCCCCGGCGGAAGCGGCAGCCCGGCTCCGCACGCGGTGTCCTCAGCGCCCGCGAAGACATCCGGCAGCGCGTCCACAAGGGTCCCCGCCCACGAAGGGGCTCAAGTCTCAGGCCCGCTGGGCTCACCGGCCCATGAAGACTCCGCTCGGCGTCCGCAGAGCACCCTGTGCTGCGCCCGGGCCGGCAACAGCCCGGGTCGGGTGTCAGCGCCTGCGCAGGTCGGCGACGCGGCCCCGTTCGGCTCCTGACGGCTGGTCGCCGAGCATGCCTCGCAGTGCGCCTCCGGCGACCTGCCCCCGGCGGGGGCCCGGCAGCGAGGAGGACCTCTGCTGCCGGGCCGCGGGCATGGGTTCACCCACCGGGTTTCCCCCCGCCCCCGCCACGGTGATCTGCACGCCCTGGTCGGCGAGGGCCTGCAGCTCGGTGCCGGCGCGGTCGTCGTGGGCGGGCGGCTCGTCGGTCACCAGCCGGGTGACGAGGTCCGTCGGCACCGTCTGGAACATCGTGTCGGTGCCCAGCTTGGTGTGGTCGGCGAGGACCACGACCTCCGCGGCGGCCTGCACCAGCGCCCGGTCGACGGACGCCGAGAGCATGTTGGACGTGGACAGCCCGCGCTCCGCGGTGAGCCCGCTCCCGGACAGGAAGGCCTTGGAGACCCTGAGCCCCTGGAGGGACTGCTCGGCGCCGGAACCGACGAGGGCGTAGTTGGAGCCGCGCAGGGTGCCGCCGGTCATCACGACCTCCACCCGGTTGGCATGGGCCAGCGCCTGGGCCACCAGCAGGGAGTTGGTGACGACGGTCAGCCCGGGCACCCGCGCGAGCCGGCGGGCCAGCTCCTGCGTGGTGGTGCCCGCCCCGACCACGATGGCCTCGCCCTCTTCGACGAGGCCTGCGGCGAGGTCGGCGATGGCCGTCTTCTCGGCGGTCGCGAGATGGGACTTCTGCGGAAAGCCGGACTCCCGCGTGAACCCGCCCGGCAGTACCGCACCGCCGTGCCGGCGGTCGAGGAGTCCTTCTGCCTCCAGTGCGCGCACGTCCCGCCGTACGGTCACTTCGGAGGTCTGGACGACGCGGGCGAGTTCACGGAGCGACACGGCTCCGTTCGCTCGCACCATTTCGAGAATCAATTGGCGACGTTCTGCAGCGAACACGAAACTGACAGTAACCCCAACGACCGTCTGGTTTCAGCAGTTTGCGCCGAATAACAGAAGTTGTTCGCACGGCAGGGCGGGAGGTGGTATAGGACCTAGTCCGCCCGCCTATGCCGCACGCATGCTCGACAACTCCCCGTGACCAGCGGGAAGTCGGCCGGCGCCGGTCAGGCCTCGATGCCCGCCTTGCGCGTGTGCAACTGCCGCGCCACCTCCGCGATCGACCCCGAAAGCGAGGGGTACACCGTGAAGGCCTTCGCGATCTGCTCGACCGTCAGATTGTTGTCGACGGCGATCGAGATGGGGTGGATCAGTTCCGAGGCGCGCGGCGCGACGACGACACCGCCGACCACGATGCCCGTGCCCGGCCGGCAGAAGATCTTGACGAAGCCGTCCCGGATGCCCTGCATCTTCGCGCGCGGGTTGCGCAGCAGCGGCAGCTTCACCACCCGGGCGTCGATCTTGCCCGCGTCCACGTCCGCCTGGCTGTAGCCGACGGTGGCGATCTCGGGGTCGGTGAAGACGTTGGAGGAGACCGTCTTCAGATTCAGCGGGGCCACCGCGTCGCCGAGGAAGTGGTACATCGCGATGCGCCCCTGCATCGCCGCGACCGACGCGAGGGCGAAGACGCCCGTGACGTCACCGGCCGCGTAGACGCCCGGAGCGGTGGTGCGGGACACCTTGTCGGTCCAGATGTGCCCGGAGTCGCGCAGCCTGACGCCGGCCTCCTCCAGACCCAGGCCCGCGCTGTTGGGGATGGCGCCCACGGCCATGAGGCAGTGCGAGCCGGTGATGACCCGGCCGTCGGCCAGCGTCACCTCGACCCGGTCGCCGACGCGCTTGGCGGACTGCGCGCGGGAGCGGGCCATGACGTTCATGCCGCGGCGGCGGAAGACGTCCTCGAGGACCGCGGCGGCGTCCGGGTCCTCGCCGGGCAGCACCCGGTCGCGGGAGGAGACCAGGGTGACCTTGGACCCCAGCGCCTGGTAGGCGCCGGCGAACTCGGCGCCGGTGACGCCGGAGCCGACCACGATCAGTTCGTCCGGCAGCTCGGTGAGGTCGTAGACCTGCGTCCAGTTGAGGATGCGCTCGCCGTCGGGCTGGGCGTCGGGCAGCTCGCGCGGGTGGCCGCCGGTGGCGATGAGGACGGCGTCGGCGGTGAGGGTCTCCTCGGTGCCGTCGGCGGCGGTGACGACGACCTTGCGGGAACCGTCCAGGGACTGCATGCCGTCGAGCCGGCCCCGGCCGCGCATCACCCGGGCGCCGGCCCGGGTCACGGACGCGGTGATGTCGTGGGACTGGGCGAGCGCGAGGCGCTTCACCCGGCGGTTGACCTTGCCGAGGTCCACGCCGACCACCCGGGCCGCCTGCTCCAGCGGCGGGGTGTCGTCGGCGACGATGATGCCCAGCTCCTCGTAGGAGGAGTCGAAGGTGGTCATCACCTCGGCCGTAGCGATAAGGGTCTTCGACGGCACGCAGTCGGTCAGCACCGACGCTCCGCCCAGACCGTCGCAGTCGACGACGGTCACCTCCGCGCCGAGCTGGGCGGCCACCAGGGCCGCTTCATATCCGCCGGGTCCGCCACCGATGATCACGATCCGAGTCACGTACCCCATTGTCCCGCACGCTTCAAGGTGCGACCGCCCCGGGGCGTCGGCCGCCGCCTCCGGCACGTGCGGGGCGGCGGTTTCGCCTGCCGTACCCTTCGTGCATGTCGCTCTATGCCGCGTACGCCGGCAACCTCGACGCCCGGCTGATGTCCCGCCGCGCCCCGCACTCCCCGCAGCGCGCCGTGGGCTGGCTGAACGGCTGGCGGCTCACCTTCGGCGGCGAGCAGCTCGGCTGGGAGGGGGCGCTGGCGACGATCGTCGAGGAGCCCGGGGCCCAGGTCTTCGTCGGCCTGTACGACATCGCGCCGATGGACGAGGAGTCCCTCGACCGGTGGGAGGGCGTGGGCCTGGGGATCTACCGCCGCGTCCGGCTCCGCGTGCACACCCTGGAGGGCGAGGAGCCGGCCTGGGTGTACGCCCTCAACGGCTACGAGGGCGGACTGCCCTCGGCCCGCTACCTGGGCGAGATCGCGGACGCGGCGGAATCGGCGGGAGCGCCGCACGACTACGTGATGGAGCTGCGGAAGCGGCCGTGTTAGGCGGAGACCGCACCTGGCGCCCCCGCATCGGCGGTGCCGCACCAGGCGCCCCCGGCACATCTGGCGTGCCGCAGCAGGCGCCCCCGCACCAGGCGCCCCACCGGACGTCCCGCGCCGGCCGCGTCCGGCCGGAGACGGTGCCGTGTCTCGTTGGAAACGACAAGACAACGATCGCCATCCCGTCGGCTCCGTCATCTACGCGCGTAGGCGAGAACCGGCTAGGCTCGTCGTGTGAACGCATCTCTTCTTCCGGACGACATCCAGGGCGATCCCTACGCCGCCGCCGACGCCGCCGCCGCGCGCCTGCGCGAACTGACCGGCGCCGAGACCCACGACGTCGCCCTCGTGATGGGCTCCGGCTGGGCTCCGGCCGTCGACGCCCTGGGCGCCCCCGACGCCGAGTTCCAGGTCACCGAGCTGCCCGGCTTCCCGCCGCCGGCCGTCGAGGGGCACGGCGGCAAGGTCCGCTCGTACTCCTCCGGTGACAAGCGCGCCCTGGTGTTCCTGGGCCGCACGCACTACTACGAGGGCCGCGGGGTCGCCGCCGTCGCGCACGGCGTCCGCACGGCCGTCGCCGCCGGCTGCAAGACCGTGGTCCTCACCAACGGCTGCGGCGGCCTGCGCGAGGGCATGCGCCCCGGCCAGCCGGTGCTGATCAGCGATCACATCAACCTGACGGCGACCTCGCCGATCGTCGGCGCGAACTTCGTCGACCTCACCGACCTCTACTCCCCGCGCCTGCGCGCCCTGTGCAAGGAGATCGACTCCAGCCTGGAGGAGGGCGTCTACGCGCAGTTCCCCGGCCCGCACTACGAGACCCCGGCGGAGATCCGCATGGCCCGCGTCATCGGCGCGGACCTGGTCGGCATGTCCACGGTGCTCGAGGCGATCGCCGCCCGTGAGGCCGGCGCCGAGGTGCTGGGCATCTCCCTGGTCACCAACCTCGCCGCGGGCATGACCGGCGAGCCGCTGAACCACGAGGAGGTCCTCCAGGCGGGCCGCGACTCGGCGGCGCGCATGGGCCAGCTGCTGACGCAGGTACTGGGCAGGATCTGAGAGACCGCACGCCCGCCGGCCCGGCCGGCCGGGCGGTGCGGAACGGGGGTCCGGGGGCGAGGCCTCCGGCAGGAACTGAGGAGAGGTTGATACCAAGGTGCACGACGAACTCATCGCCAAGGCCAAGGCATGGCTCGCCGAGGACCCCGACCCGCGCACCCGCGAGGAGCTGGCCGGGCTGATCGACGCCGGTGACGTGCCGGCGCTGGCGGACCGGTTCTCCGGCACCCTCCAGTTCGGCACCGCGGGCCTGCGCGGCGAGCTGGGCGCCGGGCCGATGCGCATGAACCGCGCGGTCGTCATCCGTGCCGCGGCCGGCCTCGCCGCGTACCTGAGGAAGCACGGGGCCGCCCACGGCGGCGCGGACGCCGGGCTGGTCGTCATCGGCTACGACGCCCGCCACATGTCCGCCGACTTCGCCCGGGACACCGCCGCCGTGGTGACCGGCGCCGGCCTGCGGGCCGCCGTACTGCCGCGCCCCCTGCCCACCCCGGTCCTGGCGTTCGCCATCCGGCACCTGGGCGCGGTCGCGGGCGTGGAGGTCACCGCCAGCCACAACCCGCCCCGGGACAACGGCTACAAGGTGTACCTCGGCGACGGCTCCCAGATCGTCCCGCCCGCCGACGCGGAGATCGCCGCCGAGATCGACGCGATCGCCTCGCTGAGCGACGTCCCCCGCCCGGAGTCCGGCTGGGAGACGCTGGACGACTCGGTCCTGGACGCCTATCTGGCCCGTACGGACGCCGTCCTGGCCGCCGGCTCCCCGCGCACCGCCCGCACGGTCTACACGGCGATGCACGGCGTCGGCCGGGACGTCCTGCTGGCCGCGTTCGCCCGCGCCGGCTTCCCGGAGCCGGTGCTGGTCGCCGAGCAGGCCGACCCGGACCCGGACTTCCCGACGGTGGCCTTCCCCAACCCGGAGGAGCCGGGCGCCATGGACCTGGCGTTCGCGCGGGCCCGCGCCACGGACCCGGACCTGGTCATCGCCAACGACCCGGACGCCGACCGCTGCGCCGTGGCCGTCAAGGACGGCGCCGACTGGCGGATGCTGCGCGGCGACGAGGTGGGCTCGCTGCTCGCCGCCCACCTGGTCGGGCGCGGCGTCACCGGCGCCTTCGCCGAGTCGATCGTGTCCTCCTCCCTGCTCGGCCGGATCGCCGAGAGCGCGAAACTGCCGTACGAGGAGACCCTGACCGGCTTCAAGTGGATCGCCCGCGTGGACGGCCTGCGCTACGGCTACGAGGAGGCGCTGGGCTACTGCGTCGACCCGGAGGGCGTGCGGGACAAGGACGGCATCACCGCCGCGCTGCTGATCACCGAGCTGGCCTCGGTGCTCAAGGAGCAGGGCCGCACCCTGCTCGACCTGCTCGACGACCTGGCCGTGGAGCACGGGCTGCACGCGACCGACCAGCTCTCGGTCCGCGTCCAGGACCTCTCCGTCATCTCCGACGCGATGCGCCGGCTGCGCGAGCGGCCCCCGACCGAGCTGGCGGGCCTGGCCATCACCCGCGCCGAGGACCTGACCCGGGGCACGGACCGGCTGCCGCCCACCGACGGCCTGCGCTACACGCTCGACGGCGCCCGGGTCGTCGTCCGCCCCAGCGGCACCGAGCCCAAGCTGAAGTGCTACCTGGAGGTCGTCGTCCCGGCCCCCGGCCACGCCGCCCTCCCGGCGGCCCGCACCAGGGCGGCCGAGCTCCTGGAGGCCCTGAAGCGCGACCTGTCGGCGGCGGCGGGCCTCTGAGCGGCCCTTCTTCATCGGATCACCGCACGTCCCCAGACCCGGCCCCGCTACCGTGACGGATGACCCTCTGCGCACAGGGTGTCACGGAGCGGGGCCGGTTCGGTGAGGGCGGTATGACGGTCGACGGACAGACGGAACGGCTCAGGACCGAGGCGGACGAGCCGGGCTGGGAGGTCGACCCGGACGACGAGTGGGGCGACGCTCCGACGGTGCCTTCAACGGCCGGCCCATCACCGATCCGAAACAGCTGCGCGTTCTAGAGCTGCGCTATGGCACCATCCGCGCGCAGGCTCTCCCGCCCCGGGAGTCCCTGGCCTTGATCGAGAGACTGCTGGGAGAGACATGATGCGCGAGCCTTCCGCCGGCGACGCCTCTGAAGCGGCGTGGTTCAAGAGCAGCTACAGCGGCGGCACCGACGGCGAATCCTGCGTCGAGATCGCGATAGCCCCCCGCACCGTCCGCGTCCGCGACTCCAAGAACACCGAGGGCCCCGCTCTCGCCCTCTCCCCCGCAGCCTGGGACTGCTTCCTGCCTTACGCCGCCCGCTGACTCAGCCCACGGCCAGCAGGACCACCAGCAGCACCGCCCCGGCGACCGCGGGGGCGATCACCTCGTAGGCCCAGCGGACCGTCACCTCGCCCTGGGCCGTGCCGGCCGGGCCCCGGCGCTCCGCGGTGGCCCGCAGGTCGGCGATGATCTGGTCGGACTCCGCCCGGGTCGGGCCGTCCTGGTCGCCGGTGCCGCCGAGCACGCCGCCGAGGCCGAGCCCGCCCAGCCCGCCCGAGCGGCCGCCCCGGGCCGCCGCCTCCGCGCGTGCCTGGCGGCGCGCGGCCCTCTTGCGGGCGCGCAGCGAGACCGGGATGGCCCAGAGCTGGTACTTGTCGCCGGAGTTGGCGACGACCTCGTTGGTGTAGCCGGAGCGCAGTGAGGCGACCTCGCCCCAGGGCAGGGTGACCGACCGGAAGGGGTTGCGGACCCGGAGCCGGTCCTCGCCCGAGAACACCGCCGGGCGCAGCGTGAAGGCGATCACCAGCGGAACGGCGAGGATCAGGGCGGCGAGCGCCAGCCAGGGGGTGCGCCCGTGCCCGCGGACCAGCGCGTCGAAGCCCAGCCAGCCGGCGAGCACCAGCAGCAGCACACCGGCCACGAGCGCCATGGGCGAGCGGTAGATCACGTCCTTGGCGGTGGGCCGTGGCTCGGGAGACTGGTGGTCCGGGGTCGTCATGGTGCCGATTCTGCCCGACGCCGGGGAGGCGCTCCCCCGCGCCCCGGCCCGAGCGCTCGTCCGTGAGCGCCGGGCAGGTGGCGAGCGTCACGGGGCTATACATCCGCTACGCGCGTAGATATGCTCGTCTGGTGACCATGCCCACCACTGCATCCCCCGCACAGCCTTTCGCTGACGTCACCGCGTCCGACAGCACGCTGCGCCGCTTCCTCCACGGGCTGCCCGGCGTCGACGCGGTCGGCCTGGAGGCGCGCGCCGCGTCTCTCGGCACCCGTTCCATCAAGACCACCGCGAAGGCGTACGCCATCGACCTCGCCATCTCGATGGTCGACCTGACGACGCTGGAAGGCGCGGACACCCCGGGCAAGGTCCGGGCGCTCGGCGCCAAGGCGGTCCGTCCCGACCCGACGGACCGCACCACGCCCGCGACCGCGGCCGTCTGCGTCTACCCCGACATGGTGGCCACCGCCAAGGAGGCCGTCGCCGGCTCCGGCGTGAAGGTCGCCTCGGTCGCCACCGCCTTCCCGGCCGGCCGGGCCGCCCTCGGGGTGAAGCTGGCCGACGTCCGGGACGCCGTCGCCGCGGGCGCCGACGAGATCGACATGGTCATCGACCGCGGCGCCTTCCTCGCGGGCGACTACCTCAAGGTGCACGACGAGATCGTCGCCGTGAAGGAGGCCTGCGGCACAAGCGCCCGGCTCAAGGTCATCTTCGAGACCGGCGAGCTGTCGACGTACGACAACATCCGCCGGGCGAGCTGGCTGGGCATGATGGCGGGCGCCGACTTCATCAAGACGTCGACCGGCAAGGTGGCGGTGAACGCCACGCCCGCCAACACCCTGCTCATGCTGGAGGCCGTCCGCGACTTCCGCGCCCAGACCGGGGTCCAGGTCGGCGTGAAGCCGGCCGGCGGCATCCGCACCACCAAGGACGCCATCAAGTTCCTGGTCCTGGTCAACGAGACCGCGGGCGAGGACTGGCTGGACAACCACTGGTTCCGCTTCGGCGCCTCCTCGCTCCTGAACGACCTGCTGATGCAGCGTCAGAAGCTGGCCACCGGCCGCTACTCCGGCCCCGACTACGTGACGGTGGACTGATCACCATGGCATCCGCATTCGAGTACGCACCGGCGCCCGAGTCCCGCGCGGTCGTCGACATCGCCCCCTCCTACGGCCTGTTCATCGACGGCGAGTTCACCGAGGCCGCCGCCGGCAAGGTCTTCAAGACGGTCTCGCCGTCGACGGAGGAGGTGCTCTCCGAGGTCGCGCAGGCCGGCGCCGAGGACGTCGACCGCGCCGTGAAGGCCGCCCGCAAGGCCTTCGAGAAGTGGTCGGCGCTGCCCGGCTCCGAGCGCGCCAAGTACCTGTTCCGCATCGCGCGCATCATCCAGGAGCGCAGCCGCGAGCTCGCGGTCCTGGAGACGCTGGACAACGGCAAGCCGATCAAGGAGACCCGGGACGCGGACCTCCCGCTGGTCGCGGCCCACTTCTTCTACTACGCGGGCTGGGCCGACAAGCTCGGCCACGCCGGGTTCGGCACGGACCCGAAGCCCCTCGGCGTCGCCGGCCAGGTGATCCCGTGGAACTTCCCGCTGCTGATGCTGGCGTGGAAGATCGCCCCGGCGCTGGCGACCGGCAACACGGTCGTGCTGAAGCCGGCCGAGACCACCCCGCTGTCGGCCCTGTTCTTCGCGGACATCTGCCGCCAGGCGGGCCTGCCCAAGGGCGTCGTCAACATCCTCCCGGGCTACGGCGACACGGGCGCCGCGCTGGTCGCGCACCCGGACGTGAACAAGGTCGCGTTCACCGGGTCGACGAACGTCGGCAAGGAGATCGCCCGGACCGTCGCCGGCACCCGCAAGAAGCTCACCCTGGAACTGGGCGGCAAGGGCGCCAACATCGTCTTCGACGACGCGCCGATCGACCAGGCCGTCGAGGGCATCGTGAACGGCATCTTCTTCAACCAGGGCCAGGTCTGCTGCGCGGGCTCCCGGCTGCTGGTCCAGGAGTCGATCCACGACGAGCTGCTCGACTCCCTCAAGCGCCGGCTGTCCACCCTGCGGCTCGGCGACCCGCTCGACAAGAACACCGACATCGGCGCGATCAACTCCGCCGAGCAGCTCGCCCGGATCACCGCGCTCGCCGAGCAGGGCGAGGCGGAGGGCGCCGAGCGCTGGTCCCCGGCCTGCGAACTGCCCGGCTCCGGCTACTGGTTCGCACCGACGCTCTTCACGAACGTCACCCAGGCGCACACCATCGCCCGCGACGAGATCTTCGGCCCGGTGCTGTCGGTGCTCACCTTCCGCACGCCCGACGAGGCCGTCGCCAAGGCCAACAACACCGCGTACGGCCTGTCGGCGGGCATCTGGACCGAGAAGGGCTCCCGGATCCTGGCCGTGGCGGGCAAGCTGCGCGCCGGTGTCGTCTGGTCCAACACGTTCAACAAGTTCGACCCGACCTCGCCGTTCGGCGGCTTCAAGGAGTCGGGCTTCGGCCGCGAGGGCGGCCGCCACGGCCTGGAGGCGTACCTCGATGTCTGAGCAGAACCGTCTGAGCGTCTTCAAGACCTACAAGCTGTACGTCGGCGGGAAGTTCCCGCGTTCCGAGAGCGGCCGGGTGTACGAGGTGACGGACTCGAAGGGCAACTGGTCGGCCAACGCTCCGCAGTCCTCCCGCAAGGACGCCCGTGACGCGGTGGTCGCCGCGCGCAAGGCGTTCGGCGGCTGGGCCGGCGCGACCGCCTACAACCGCGGCCAGGTCCTCTACCGCGTCGCGGAGATGCTGGAGGGCCGCCGGGAGCAGTTCGTCCGGGAGGTCGCGGACGCCGAGGGCCTGTCGAAGTCCAAGGCGGCCGCGGTCGTGGACGCCGCGATCGACCGCTGGGTCTGGTACGCCGGCTGGACCGACAAGATCGCCCAGGTGGTGGGCGGCGCCAACCCGGTCGCGGGCCCGTTCTTCAACCTCTCCTCCCCGGAGCCGACCGGCGTGGTCGCCGTCCTGGCCCCGCAGGAGTCGTCGTTCCTCGGGCTGGTCTCGGTGGTGGCCCCGGTGATCGCCACCGGCAACACGGCGGTCGTGATCGCCTCCGAGAAGGCCCCGCTGCCCGCCCTGTCCCTGGGCGAGGTGCTGGCCACCTCCGACGTCCCCGGCGGTGTCGTCAACATCCTGTCGGGCCGTACGGCGGAGATCGCCGCGCCGCTCGCCGCGCACCAGGACGTCAACGCGATCGACCTCGCGGGCGCCGACGAGGCGCTGGCGAAGGAGCTGGAGATCGCGGCGGCGGACAACCTGAAGCGCGTCCTGCGTCCACAGGCTGTGGATTACTTCGCGACGCCGGGCACCGACCGTATGACGGCGTTCCTGGAGACCAAGACGGTCTGGCACCCGACGGGCTCCCTGGGCGCGTCCGGCTCGGCGTACTGAGCCGTCCCGCGCCCGCACGAGCGAGCCGCGTCACCCCTCCGTCCGGGGGTGGCGCGGCTCTTCGTCGTGACCGGGGCTCGGGCCGGCCGGCGCCGGTCAGGCTTGCGGGTTCATGACCTGCCCCACCACCGGCAGGTTGCCGAACGAGTCCGCCTCGGCGACCGGATGGGTCAGGTCGCGGGAGCTGACCGGCTTGAAGTCGGCGATCTGGGTGCCGACGCCGTTGTCCAGCGGGTCGACGCCGGTGCCCGCGAGCGGGTTGGGCTTGAGGCCGGAGACGGGGCCGGTGGCGTAGCCGACCGTGCCGGTGAGGGACGTCAGACCCGCGGCCGGGTCGAGGTCCCCGAGCGCGGCGGGCGCGTCGGCGGTCCGGGCCCCGCCGTCCGCGTGCGCGGACGCCGCGCCCGCTCCCAGCGCCGCTCCGGCGGCCGCGAGGGCGATCAGGGCGCGCTGCACGGTGGGGTGCTGGGAGGAAGTGTGTCGGGCCATCGCCGATGCCGCCTTCTGGTGCGCAGGGTAAACAGATCAGCACGTAGGGTAGTTGAGATGTGACGCGCGCTCCAAAGCCGACCCGCGGGGTCGGCAGGAGCGCCGCCATGCGTCAAACTGGTGTTCCGTGAGCCTTCATCCGCCGTCCCCCGCCCGCGTCGTGCTGCTCTGCGGCCCCTCGGGTTCGGGCAAGTCCCTCGTCGCCGCCCGTTCCGGGCTCCCCGTGCTGCGCCTCGACGACTTCTACAAGGAGGCGGGCGACCCGACCCTGCCGCTGGTGGACGGGAGTTCGGACGTCGACTGGGACCACCCCAGGTCGTGGGACGCGGACGCCGCGGTCGAGGCCATCGCCCGGCTGTGCGCCACGGGAGCGACGCCGGTGCCGGTGTACGACATCTCGCTGAGCGCCCGTACCGGCGAGCAGACGCTGAGCATCGGGTCCGCGCCGCTGTTCATCGCGGAGGGCATCTTCGCCGCCGAGATCGTGCGGCGTTGCCGGGAGCAGGGCGTGCTGGCAGACGCGTTGTGCCTGAGCCGGGGTTCGGTCACCACCTTCCGCCGGCGCTTCCTGCGGGACCTCAGGGAAAGCCGCAAGTCGGTGCCGTTCCTGCTGCGGCGGGGCTGGCGGCTGATGCGCACCGAGCGGTCGATCGTGGCCCGGCAGGTCTCCCTGGGCGCCCACCCCTGCGACCGGGACGAGGCGCTGGACCGGATGGCGGCGGCCGGCCGGCCGGCGCC
This sequence comes from Streptomyces sp. NPDC003720, assembly GCF_042875075.1. Classification (NCBI taxonomy): domain Bacteria; kingdom Bacillati; phylum Actinomycetota; class Actinomycetes; order Kitasatosporales; family Streptomycetaceae; genus Streptomyces; species Streptomyces sp. NPDC003720. Next base: position 196,961 of record NZ_JBIANZ010000008.1, on the reverse strand, counting down.
GCAGCGGACGGTGGCGTAACGGACGCCGGCGTAGCCGGGGACGCGCGGCGCGCACAACGCGAGGCGGGACTGGACGGGCCGAGGCCCGCCAGTCCCGCTCCTTTTCGCTCCCCCGTGGGTTCCACCCCCCAGTGGTCCCCCGTTCCCCCGTTGCTCCCCCCCTGACCTCAGGCGACCAGCTCGCCGAAGGCGTTCTCCTCGTCACGGCCGAAGCTGAGGACCTCGTCCTCGCGCAGCCGGCGCAGGGAGCGCCAGATGCTGGACTTCACCGTGCCGACGCTGATGCCGAGGATCTCCGCGATCTCCGGGTCCGTGCGGCCCTCGTAGTAGCGCAGGACCAGCATGGTGCGCTGGAGTTCGGGCAGCCGGGCCAGCGCCTGCCACAGGACCGCGCGCAGTTCGGTGCCGCGCATCGCGTCCGTGTCGCCGGGCGTCTCCGGCAGTTCCTCGGTCGGGTACTCGTTGAGCTTGCGGCGCCGCCAGGCGCTGATGTGCAGGTTGGTCATCGTGCGGCGCAGGTAGCCGCCGACCGCCGCCTTGTCGCTGATCCGCTCCCACGCCCGGTACGTCGAGAACAGCGCGCTCTGCAGCAGGTCCTCGGCCTCGAAGCGGTCGCCGGTCAGGTGGTAGGCGGTGGCGTACAGGGAGGCGCGGCGCTCCTGGACGTAGGCGGTGAACTCCGCCTCGGTCAGCGAGCGACGCTCCCCCGGTTCCTCCCCGTACGCCGGTCCCCCGTGCGTCTCCCCCGTGCGGGCGTCGACCACCGTCATGTAACCGGTGTGCTGACGCCCGGTGCCGCGGGAGCACCCCCGTCCTCCCATGGCACCGGACTTCTCCGGGCCCCGGTGCACGTCGTGCAGACGCGTGACCACTGCGCTGGTGCTGATGCTGTGCAGCGTGTTCATCTCGCGCTCCCCGTCGTGGACTTCCGGTGCCCCGGCCTGCTCGGTCCTGCTTTCTTGCCTGTGCCGAGTAGCTTGCCGAGTGACCTTCATGGCCGTGTCCGCCGACTGTCACAGACCTGTCACAGGGGTCTGGCCGGGGCGTGTCAGCGGGGCCGCGCGGGAGGGAGCGGTACGGTCCCGCCGGCCACGCCGGAACGGTCCGCGGGGCACCGCGCACCGCGATCTCCGTCCCACCGGTCGATCCGCACCCCGTCCATGGGCCAGAATGAGCCCGTGCCTTCCCTGTTGCTGATCGAGGACGACGACGCCATCCGCACGGCCCTGGAGCTCTCCCTGACGCGCCAGGGACACCGGGTGGCGACCGCTGCCAGCGGTGAGGACGGTCTGAAGCTGCTGCGCGAGCAGCGGCCGGATCTGATCGTGCTGGACGTGATGCTGCCCGGCATCGACGGGTTCGAGGTGTGCCGGCGCATCCGGCGCACCGACCAGCTTCCGATCATCCTGCTGACCGCCCGCAGCGATGACATCGACGTGGTGGTCGGACTGGAGTCCGGCGCCGACGACTACGTGGTGAAGCCCGTCCAGGGCCGGGTGCTGGACGCCCGGATCCGGGCCGTGCTGCGGCGCGGGGAGCGCGAGTCGAGCGACTCGGCGACCTTCGGCAGCCTCGTCATCGACCGCTCCGCGATGACCGTGACCAAGAACGGCGAGGACCTGCAGCTCACGCCGACCGAGCTGCGGCTGCTGCTGGAGCTGAGCCGGCGGCCCGGCCAGGCGCTCTCCCGGCAGCAGTTGCTGCGGCTGGTCTGGGAGCACGACTACCTGGGCGACTCGCGTCTGGTGGACGCGTGTGTGCAGCGGCTGCGCGCCAAGGTGGAGGACGTGCCGTCCTCCCCGACCCTGATCCGTACCGTCCGTGGTGTCGGCTACCGCCTGGACACTCCTCAGTGACCGACACGCAAGGGGGGCCGCGCGGCTGGGCCGCGGGGCGCAGGGGAAGTGTGTCGCGGCTGCGGTTCACCAGCCTCAGGCTGCGGCTGGTCGTGGTCTTCGCGCTGGTCGCGCTCACCGCCGCGGTGTCGGCTTCGGGCATCGCGTACTGGCTGAACCGGGAGGCCGTGCTGACGCGCGCGCAGGACGCGGTGCTGCGCGACTTCCAGCAGGAGATGCAGAACCGGGCGGGCGCGCTGCCCGCGCGCCCCACGCAGGACGAACTGCAGCGCGCGGCGGGCCAGATGGCCAACAGCAGCCAGCGCTTCAGCGTGCTGCTGGTCGCCGAGGACGCGCGCGGCAAGACGGTGTACGGCACCTCGGGCGGGATCAACGGCTTCTCGCTGGAGGACGTGCCGGCGTCACTGCGCAAGGCGGTGAACAAGCGGCAGAAGGTGGCCGACGGCAACAAGGCGCCGTACCACCTGTACTGGCAGCGGGTCGACGACCACGGCACGCCGTACCTGGTGGCCGGGGCACGGCTGGCCGGTGGCGGGCCGACGGGCTACCTGGCCAAGTCGCTGGAGCCGGAGGCCAAGGACCTGAACTCGCTGGCCTGGTCGCTGGGGATCGCGACCGGCCTGGCCCTGATCGGCTCCGCGCTGCTCGCGCAGGCCGCCGCCACGACCGTGCTCAAGCCGGTGCACCGGCTCGGGGTGGCCGCCCGGCGGCTCGGCGAGGGCCGGCTGGACACCCGGCTCAGCGTGTCCGGCACCGACGAACTGGCCGACCTGTCGCGGACCTTCAACAACGCGGCCGAAGCGCTGGAGAAACGGGTCGCCGACATGGCCGCCCGGGACGAGGCCTCGCGCCGCTTCGTGGCGGACATGAGCCATGAGCTGCGGACCCCGCTGACCGCCATCACCGCCGTGACGGAGGTGCTGGAGGAGGAGCTGGACGCGGACGCCGGGAGCATCGACCCGATGATCGAGCCCGCGGTGCGGCTGGTGGTCAGCGAGACCCGGCGGCTGAACGACCTGGTCGAGAACCTGATGGAGGTGACCCGCTTCGACGCGGGCACCGCCCGGCTGGTCCTGGACGACGTGGACATCGCCGACCAGATCACCGCCTGCATCGACGCCCGCGCCTGGCTGGACGCGGTCGAGCTGGACGCCGAGCGCGGACGCCACGCCCGGCTGGACCCGCGCCGCCTGGACGTCATACTGGCCAACCTGATCGGCAACGCCCTCAAGCACGGCGGCTCGCCGGTCCGGGTGTCGGTGCGGATCGACGGCGACGATCTCGTCATCGCGGTGCGCGACCACGGGCCGGGCATCCCCGAGGACGTCCTGCCGCACGTCTTCGACCGCTTCTACAAGGCCAGCGCCTCCCGGCCGCGCTCCGAGGGCAGCGGCCTGGGCCTGTCCATCGCCATGGAGAACGCCCACATCCACGGCGGCGGCATCACCGCCGCCAACTCACCGGAGGGCGGCGCGGTGTTCACACTGCGGCTGCCACGGGACGCCTCCCGCCTGACGGCGGAGGACGACGACAGCACCGAGGACGACAAGGCCGGAAACAGCACCGGGAAGGAGGGATCATGACCGCACGGACCGCACGGACCGCGTCGACGGCCCGGACCGTACGGCGTCTGCTCGCGGCCTCCCTCCTGACCACGGTGCTCGCCGGGTGCGGGATCCGGCCCACCGAGGTGCCGACGGACTTCGGCGCGGCGCCCTCCCGGGTGCCGTGCTCGCTGTCCGCCCCCGACGCGACGACCCAGTCCGCGCACGGCGTTCCGGTACAGGTGTTCCTGCTCTGCGGGTCCTCCCTGGTCGCCGTCGACCGCACCGTGCGCGTGCCCGAGGGCACCCCGGACGCGAAGCGCCGGGTCATCGTGGCCCAGGGCCTGCTGGACCAGCTCGCCGCGTCGCCCTCGGCCGCGGAGAAGGCGGCGGGCTACACCACGTACGTGCCGGGCGGCCTGGGCGTCGCCGGGAACGGGCGCAAGGACCCGGAGGACACGCTCAGGCTGAGCGCCACCCCGGCCCGGCTCACCTCCTTCGCCCTCGCCCAGATCGTGTGCACGCTGTCCGACTCGGCGGCGACGGAGGGCGACGGCTCGGTGATCCTGGGCGGCCCGGCCCCGGCCCCGCTGCGCCGCTACGAGTGCACCGACACCGTCCGCACCCGCCCGGGCAGCACGGACCCGCCGTCGAGCGAGGTCACCGCGGGCTGAGACGCGGGCGGCCCCCGGGTGTGGCGGACGCCTCAGGCACGTCCGCGTGACCGCTGCGGAACCGATTGTGCACAGGGGTGCGTCTTGGGGGGCGTGCAGCGTCAAGGCTCCATCGGCGGCAGCGCCGCGATCCGAATCCGTGTGGCGGGGGGTGTCCTCCTCGCCGCCCATCTCGGGCTCGTCGCCTGGCTGATGCTGCGGCCGCTGGACGTGCCCTGGGTGATGCCCGCCAATCTGCGTCCGCTGGCCGGCATCCGGGCGGATCTGGCGCTGGGCGGGACGCGGGCGGCCGGACGCCTCGCCGAGGGCCTGGCCCTGCTCGCCCCGCTGGGTGTGCTGCTGCCCGCGGCCCACGGCAGGCTCTCCGTGTCGCCGCTCGCCTCCCTGGTCCGTACGACCGCCGCGGGCGCCCTGGTCTCGACCGGCATCGCCCTGCTGCAGACCGGCGTGCCCGGCCGGGTCGTGGACGTCGACTCGCTGCTGCTGAACACCGTGGGCGTGGCCCTGGCGCACCTGGCCGTGGTCCCGGCCGGCCGGGCCCTGCTGCGCCGCCGGGCCGGGCGGGCGACCGGCGCGAGTGGGCAGGTCACCGTCCAGGAGGACGTGGCTCAGGGTCGTACCCCGACGATTCCCAGGGTCGGGATCGCCCCGTAGAGCGACGCTTCGCCCCCTTCGTCTCCGTACCGTTGACATCGTTGAGGCAGCCGACCGGACCGCCTCGTCCGACGTCCATGAAGGAGCCGCAGATGTCCAGCCTCGCCCGCCCCACCCACGGCCGCGTGATCGGCGGAGTGTGCGCCGCGCTGGCCCGGCGCTTCGGCACCTCGGCGACGACGATGCGGGTCGTCTTCCTGGTGTCCTGCCTGCTGCCCGGCCCGCAGTTCCTGCTCTACATCGCGCTGTGGATCCTGCTCCCGGCCGAGGACAAGGCCCGCACCGCCGCCTGGTGAGCCCCCTGTGCGGGACCGCCCGCGCACGCGAACGCCGTCGGCGCGCCCAGGGAAGGTTCCGGGGCGCGCCGACGCCGTCGTACGGCGGGTGTCAGCCGAGCGGCAGGCCGTTCACCGCGACGCCCTGCGTGGGCATGCTCTGGAGCGGCAGTCCGCCGAGCAGCCCGGCGAGCGGCGCGGTCGGCCCGCCGGCGACGACGTTCCCGACGACCGGCTGCGCGGTGGTGCCCCCGGCGCCGAGAGCGCCCTGCTCCTGGGCGAGCGCCTGGCCGACGTTCTGGGCCGGCAGCGCGGTGGCGACGGAGTCCAGGGCCTGCGGGGCGACCGGAGCGGCCGGGGCCGCCTCGGCGGCGCCCGCACCGACGGCCGCGAAAGCGGCGCCGAGGGCGGCGACACCGAGGGTCTTGGCAGCAGACTGCTTCATGTTAAATGCGTCCTTGAATACGGAGACGGGTGATCGCAAATGATCTGAGCGGTCCCACGACCGTAGACAGCACGCGCAGCCCGCCGCAAACACCGAAATGCGTACGGCTCGTGAAGAGCCGTTCGCATTTCGGCGGCCGATTTGCCCGCCGTCAGCCTTCCGAACCGGAAGAACCACTGGTGGAGGCGGTCTGCTGGAACAGCCATTCGGACTTCAGCTCTGCATATCCGGGCTTGATCACGTCATTGATCATCGCCAGTCGTTCATCGAAAGGAATGAACGCTGATTTCATCGCATTGACGGAGAACCACTGGAGGTCGTCGAGCGTGTAGCCGAACGCCTCGACGAGGTGCTCGAATTCCCGGCTCATGCTGGTGTGCGACATCAGCCGGTTGTCCGTGTTCACCGTCGCCCTGAAGTGCAGCCGCCGCAGCAGCCCGATCGGGTGCTCGGCGTAGGAGGGCGCGGCCCCGGTCTGCAGGTTGGAGCTGGGGCACAGCTCCAGCGGGATGCGCTTGTCACGGACGTAGGAGGCCAGCCGGCCGAGCCGCACCGAGCCGTCCGCCAGGACCTCGATGTCGTCGATGATCCGCACCCCGTGCCCGAGCCGGTCGGCGCCGCACCACTGCAGCGCCTGCCAGATGGAGGGCAGTCCGAAGGCCTCGCCGGCGTGGATGGTGAAGTGGTTGTTCTCCCGCTTCAGGTACTCGAAGGCGTCGAGGTGCCGGGTGGGCGGGTAGCCGGCCTCCGCGCCCGCGATGTCGAAGCCGACGACGCCCATGTCGCGGTAGCGGTTGGCGAGTTCGGCGATCTCCAGGGCACGGGCGGCGTGCCGCATGGCGGTCAGCAGGGCGCCGACCCGGATGCGGTGGCCATCCTCCCTGGCCAGCCGCTCCCCCTGCCGGAAGCCCTCGTTGACCGCCTCGACGACCTCTTCGAGGCTCAGCCCGGCCGCGAGGTGCTGCTCGGGCGCGTAGCGCACCTCGGCGTAGACGACCCCGTCCTCGGCCAGGTCCTCCGCGCACTCCCGGGCGACCCGGACCAGCGCGTCCCGGGTCTGCATCACGCCGACGGTGTGCGAGAAGGTCTCCAGGTACCGCTCCAGCGAACCGGAGTCGGCGGCCTCGCGGAACCAGAGGCCCAGCTTGTCGGGGTCGGTCTCGGGCAGTTGGGAGTACCCGGTCTCCTGGGCGAGTTCGACGACGGTGCCGGGGCGCAGCCCGCCGTCGAGATGGTCGTGCAGCAGAACCTTGGGCGCCCGTCGGATCTGGTCCGGCGTCGGAACGTGGGCCGGGACGGTCCCAGTCGGTGCAGTCTGGCTCGTCATTTCCGCACTCTAACTCCTACGCGCGTAGAGCGCCCCCGGTACGCGAGGAGACACAGCAGGTTTTCCGCCGATACGCAACGGTGACCGCCCGGACGGGTTTCGTACACCACCGCTTCTGACACTGTTCTGTCATGGGACAGCAAGCGACGCCGGTCCGAACGGCCGGACTGGGAAAGGCGGTCGGGCCGGAGCCGACGGCGGTGAGCGGAGCGGTGCTGCTGCTCCCCGGCGGGGAGGAGATCTCCGACCGCAGGCCGTCCCCCGTATGGGCGACGGCCTTCGTCCGCTCCCTGGGCCGCCGGTTCGCCCGGGCGGGCCGGGAGGAGGGGCTGGCCGTGCACGCCGTGCACTACCGGTACCGCGGCTGGAACGGCGCCGAGGCGCATCTGGCGGCGGACGCCGAGTGGGCCGCCGACGAGGTCGTGCGCCGGTACGGGGACGTGCCGGTGTGCCTGGTGGGCCTGGACATGGGCGGCCGGGCCGCGCTGCGGGCGGGCGGCCACGAGGCGGTGAACTCCGTCGTCGCGCTCGCTCCCTGGCTGCCCGAGGAGGACGTGGCCGCGCCCGCGGAGCCGGTGAAGCAGCTCGTGGGGCGCCGGGTGCTGATCGTGCACGGCACGAACGACGAACGCACCGACCCGGAGCTGTCGTTCCGCCTGGCGGAGCGGGCGAAGAAGGCCAACCGGGACGTGTGCCGGTTCGAGGTGCACACCGACGGCCACACGTTGCACCAGTACCGCGACGAAGTGCGCTCCCTCGCCGTGGACTTCGTCATGGGCGCGCTGTTCGGCCACCCGGTGTCCCGCCCGGTGGAGGACGCACTGGCCGCACCGCCGCCGATCGGACTGCGCATGCCCCTGGCGGCGGGGTTCGGCAAGTCGCTGCGGCGGTGAAGCCGGAGGCCCCGGAGGTCACCGGACGCCCCGCAGATCCCCGGACACGCCCTAGGTCGTGTCCGCGAAGTCGCGTCGTTCGCCCGCAGGGCGGGCGTCGCGGCGTCCGGTGCGTGCTCTCGGGGTGCCGGCCGGATGCCCTCGTACTGGGTGTACTCGGGCTTTCGGCCGGTGCGGCGAGAGTGCGTGCCGGGCGTCGCGACGCAGACGCGACTTCGCGGACACGGCCTAGGGCAGCAGGCTCCCCCTTCTGGAGAGCAGGAACTTCTTGAAGGCCGCGACCGGTGGGGTGTCCGGGCGGTCGGCCAGCCAGGCGACGCCGATCTCGCGGACCGCCCGCGGCGCCGTGACCGTCAGTTCCACCACTCCCGGGCGGGGCACCGTCGGGGGCGGCAGCAGAGCGACCCCGAGGCCGGCCGCCACCAGGCCCCGCAGGGTCTCCGCCTCCTCGCCCTCGAAGGCGATGCGGGGCTTGAAGCCGGCCTCGCGGCACAGGTCGTCGGTGATGCGGCGCAGGCCGTAGCCCGGCTCCAGGGTGACGAAGGTCTCCTCGGCCGCCTCGGCCAGCCGGATGCGGCGCCGGCCGGCCAGGCGGTGGTCGGCCGGTACGACCAGGCGCAGCTTCTGCTCGTCCAGGCGGCGGGCGACCAGGTCGGGGGCGTCCGGCACCGGGGAGGTCAGGCAGAGGTCCAGTCCGCCCGCGCGCAGCCGCTCCAGCATCGCCTCCCCGTAGTTCTGGAAGAGGCTGAAGCGGACGCGCGGATGGTCGGCGCGGAAGGCGTGCAGCAGACCGGGCACGGTCTCGGCGCCCATGGTGTGCAGGAAGCCGAAGGCGACCTTGCCGGTGGCCGGGTCGGCGTCGGCGCGGACCTCCTCGGCGGCACGCTCGACCTCGGCGAGGGCGCGCTCCACGGAGGCGAGGAAGGTGCGGCCCGCGGTGGTGAGGGCAACCGTGCGGCCGTGGCGGGCGAACAGGCCGACACCGAGGTCCTGCTCCAGCCGGACCATGGCCCGGGAGAGCGTGGACTGAGGCACGTTCATCTCCTGCGCGGCCCGGGTGACGTGCTCGGTGCGGGCGACCCCGGCGAAGTACGCGAGGCGCGGCGCGAGCAACAGCGCCATGTCTTCCATGTCACTGAACGATGACGGCTGACCCTGTGACCTCTGCTCATGCTTCACGGGAACGATTATGGCGATTCCATGCATTGGACGGATCAGTGGGCGGTGCATAGCGTCGAAGCATGTCTCCCGCCAGTACCGGGGCGTCCGCCACCGTGGACGCCGTCACGCCCGCCCCCTCCTCCGACTCCGCCCCCGACTCCCGGATGGCGCCGGGCGGCCCCGGCTACCGCCGGATGAGCTTCGCCCTCTTCCTCGCCGGGGTCGCGACCTTCGCCCTGCTGTACTCCACCCAGGCCCTGCTGCCGCTCATCTCCGGCGAGTTCGGGGTGGCGGCGAGCGAGGCGAGCTGGACGGTGGCGGCCGCGACCGGCGGACTGGCGCTGTTCGTGCTGCCGATGAGCGCCCTCTCCGAACGCTTCGGCCGCCGTACGGTGATGACGGCCTCGCTGGCGGTCGCGGTGGGCGTGGGCCTGCTGGTGCCCTTCGCGCCGTCGATCGGCACGCTGGTGGTGCTGCGGGCGGTGCAGGGCGCGGCGCTGGCCGGTCTGCCGGCCTCGGCGACGGCGTACCTGGCCGAGGAGGTCCGGCCGAAGGCCCTGGTCACGGCGATCGGGCTGTTCGTCGCCGGCAACAGCGTCGGCGGGATGAGCGGCCGGGTGATCACCGGCTGGGTCGCGCAGGAGTGGGGCTGGCGGGTCGCCGTCGGAGTGATCGGCGCGGTCGCGGTGGCCTGCGCGGTGGCGTTCCGGCTGCTGCTGCCCGCCCCGCGGCACTTCTCGGCGGGCTCGCTGCGCCCCCGGGTGCTGCTGGACACGGTGCGCGGCCACCTCGCCGACCCGCTGCTGCGCCGGCTGTACGCGATCGGCGCGTTGTTCATGACGGTCTTCGGCGGCGTGTACACGGTGATCGGCTACCGGCTGACGGAGGCGCCGTTCTCCCTGCCGCAGGGCATCGTCGGCTCGATCTTCCTGGTGTACCTGGTCGGCACGGTGTCGGCGTCGACGGCCGGGCGCCTGGTGGGCCGGCTCGGCCGCCGGGGCGCGCTGTACCTGGCGGGCGGTACGACGGCGGCCGGTCTGCTGCTGTCGCTGGTGCCCTTCCTGCCGCTGGTCCTGCTGGGTCTGGTGCTCATCACGGCAGGCTTCTTCGCGGGCCACGCGGTCGCCTCCTCGGCGGTCAGCCGGACGGCCCAGCACGGCCGCGCCCAGGCCTCGGCGCTGTACCAGTCCGCGTACTACATCGGCTCCAGCGCCGGCAGCACGGTGGGCGCGACGGCGTTCCACGCCGGCGGTTGGGCGGGCACGGTCGGCGTCGGCGTCCTCGCGGTCCTCGGCGTCGTGGCCATCACCGTCCTCGGGTCCCGCGCGGCCCGGGTGGCGGCCCGGCGGGAGCCGGTCCCGGCACACTGAGACGACGCGCGTACGACTGGGCGGGCACCGGCCGCGGTGCCCGCCCGGTTGTGTGAAAAACCGGTCCGGGCCGGGCTTTTCCGCGCTCCGGGCGCCATTGTCAGTGGGCTGCGGTAGCTTCCGGAGTGCTGGGGCGCGAAGGTGCGCACGGGGACGGCCACAGGGGTGGACACGATGGGCAGCGGAACGGCGACGACGGACCTCGACACGGCACTGGAGAAGCACCGGACCGAGCTGACCGGGTACTGCTACCGCATGCTCGGCTCCTCCTTCGAGGCCGAGGACGCGGTGCAGGACACGCTGGTGCGGGCCTGGCGGAGCTACGACAAGTTCGAGGGCCGCTCGTCCCTGCGCTCGTGGCTGTACCGGATCGCGACGAACGTGTGCCTGGACATGCTGACGGCGGGCAACAAGCGGGCCCGGCCGATGGACCTGACCGACTCGACGCCGCTCGCCCGGGCGGCGCTCTCCCCCCGTCCGGACAGCACCTGGCTGGAGCCGATGCCGGACGCGCGCGTGCTGCCTGCGGTGGAGGACCCGGCGGAGGCCGCCGTCGCCAAGGAGTCGGTGCGGCTGGCGTTCATGGCGGCCCTGCAGCAGCTTCCGCCCAAGCAGCGGGCGGTGCTGATCCTGCGCGAGGTGCTGGCCTGGCGGGCGAGCGAGGTCGCCGAGCTGCTGGGCACCACGGTCGCCTCCGTCAACAGCGCCCTGCAGCGGGCCCGGGCCACGCTCGCCGAGCGGGACTCCGAGGCCGCGGCGGGGGCGGTGTCCGACCCGCTGGACGAGGAGCAGCAGAGACTGCTCGAACGCTATGTGAAGGCCTTCGAGGGGTACGACATGACGGCGCTCACCGCGCTGCTGCACGAGGACGCCGTCATGACGATGCCGCCGTTCGACCTGTGGCTGCGCGGCCCGCAGGACATCACCGGCTTCATGACCACCCTGGGCGCGTCCTGCGCGGGCTCCCGGCTGCTGCCGGTGCGGGCGAACGGCCTGCCGGGGTTCGCGCACTACAAGCCGGACGAGGAGAAGGGCGGCTTCACCCCCTGGGCGGTGCAGGTGCTGGAGGTGTCAGGCGGCCGGATCACCGGTTTCCACTGCTTCCTCGACACCGCGCGCTGGTTCCCGCTCTTCGGCCTGCCCCTCCACCTGGAAGCGGAGTCCGACCAGGTCGAGGAGGGCGCGTAGCGCGGGGTCGGGGCCGCGCAGGCGTATCCGCCCGCCGGCCCGGCGGGCGGCGAGCTCCAGCCGGGCCAGCAGGTCCACGGTCCGCAGCCCCGGCGGTCCGAGTCCGGCCACGTCGCACACCACGACCGCGGCTCCGCCGCCGTCCAGCAGTGTCCGCACATCGGCGCAGAGCCCGGCCACCTCGGCACGGGTGACGGATCCGGGCAGTACGAGTACGGCGGGTGTGTCGGCATCCACGTGCGGTAGACCGGCGGCCGCGGCACAACTCATCGCGGACCGCCCGCCGGGCACGCCCGGACGGAGATCACATTGACCCGCTGCCGTGCTCCGGCGGAGGGTTGGGGCCGTGACGGGGGTGCTGAGCGGGTTCGCGGTGATCGCGGTCGTCATCGGGGTGGGCTATGTGCTCGGGTGGCGCGGCACCCTCGGTGAGCCGGGCCGTGAGGTGCTGACCCGGCTCGCCTTCTCGGTGGCCGGACCGGCCCTGCTGTTCCACACGTTGGCCCGGGCCGACCTCTCCGTGCTGTTCTCCAGCCGCCTGCTGGTGACGGCCCTGAGCACGGCCGCGGTGTCGGCGGCCTTCGTAGCGGTGGGCGCGCTGCGGCACTGGGGCGTGGGCCGGACGACGATCGGCGCCCTGTGCGCGGGGTACGTCAACTCGGGCAACCTCGGCATCCCGATCGCCGCCTACGTGCTGGGCGACGCGTCCCTGGTGGCCCCGGTCCTGCTGTTCCAGGTCGTCATCGTCACGCCCGTCGCCCTGACCGTCCTGGATCTGACCGGCACGGACGACGGGACCGGCCGTAACGGCGGGAAGGCCCCGGTGTGGCAGCGGCTGCTGACGCCGCTGCGCAATCCGATCGCGGTGGGGTCGCTCTCCGGTGTGGCGGTGTCGGCGGCCGGCTGGCGGGTCCCGGGCCCGGTCATGGAGCCGCTCGGCATGATCGGCGACATGTCGGTCCCGGCGGCCCTGCTGGTCTTCGGCATGTCCCTGCGCGGCAGCGCGGCTCCCGGCCGGGGACTCGACCGCCATCCGGTCCTGCTGTCGGTGGCGCTGAAGTCACTGGGCCAGCCGCTGGTGGCCTGGGCCCTGGCCCGCGGGGTCTTCGGCCTGCACGGCGCGCCCCTGCTGGACGTGGTCGTCACCTCGGCCCTGCCGGCCGCCCAGAACCTGTTCACCTACGCCAGCCGCTACCGGGTCGCCGAGACCCTGGCCCGCGAGTCGGTGCTGCTGTCGACGGTGGTCTCGGTGCCGGTGCTGGTGGGGGTGGCGACGGTGCTGGGCTGAGGGCGTGTCAGTCGACGGGGAACTCTCCGGTGTCGATGGTGATGCCGAACGGTTCCGGCAGCTTGATGGGATCGCCGAACTTCACTGCTCCGAGAACTCGGTAGACCTCGCCCTTGGGTTCTCCGTAGAGCGTCGCCGTCGGGCCGCCGGGTGCCCAGCGGTGGTCGGGGTCCTGGCTGACGGTGAGTGCGCTCACGGCGGTCTCCTATCGGTGCGTCACCGATCCCAGCATGCCGAAACGGGACCGGCGGCAATCCACCGGTCCCGTTCGCCCGAAAGGGCCACGGCCTCCGCGGCCTTCGGCCACGGGCCCTGATCAGGCGATGCGCTCCAGCACCACCGGCGACGCCGTGAAGGCCGTGCCCGGGGCCGCGATGTCGTAAGTGCCCTCGACCGCCTGGAGCGCGTACTCGAAGCGCTCGGGGGTGTCCGTGTGCAGGGTCAGCAGCGGCTGGCCCTCGGTCACCGTGTCGCCCGGCTTGGCGTGCATCTCCACGCCCGCCGCCGCCTGCACCGGGTCCTCCTTGCGGGCGCGGCCCGCGCCGAGGCGCCAGGCGGCGACGCCGACGCCGTACGCGTCCAGCCGGGTCAGGACGCCGGACGCGGACGCCCTGACGACGTGCTGCTCCTTCGACGTGGGCAGCGCGGCGTCCGGGTCGCCGCCCTGGGCCGTGATCATCCGGCGCCACACGTCCATCGCCGAGCCGTCGGCCAGTGCCTTCGCCGGGTCGGCGTCCTTGATGCCGGCCGCGTCGAGCATCTCGCGGGCCAGGGCGACCGTCAGCTCGACCACGTCCGCCGGGCCGCCGCCGGCCAGGACCTCGACCGACTCGCGGACCTCGAGCGCGTTGCCGGCGGTGAGGCCGAGCGGGGTGGACATGTTGGTCAGCAGCGCGACCGTCCTCACGCCGTGGTCCGTGCCGAGGCCGACCATCGTGGAGGCCAGCTCGCGGGCGTCCTCGATCGTCTTCATGAAGGCGCCGGAGCCCACCTTCACGTCCAGGACCAGGGAGCCGGTGCCCTCGGCGATCTTCTTGGACATGATCGAGGACGCGATCAGCGGGATCGCCTCGACCGTGCCGGTCACGTCGCGCAGGGCGTAGAGCTTCTTGTCGGCGGGGGCCAGGCCGTCGCCGGCCGCGCAGATGACCGCGCCGGTGGTGTCGAGGACGTTCAGCATCTCCTCGTTGGACAGCAGCGCGCGCCAGCCGGGGACGGACTCCAGCTTGTCCAGGGTGCCGCCGGTGTGGCCGAGGCCCCGGCCGGAGAGCTGCGGGACGGCCGCGCCGCAGGCCGCGACGAGCGGGGCCAGCGGGAGCGTGATCTTGTCGCCGACGCCGCCGGTGGAGTGCTTGTCGGCCGTCGGACGGGACAGGGAGGAGAAGTCCATGCGCTCGCCGGACGCGATCATGGCCGCGGTCCAGCGGGCGATCTCCCGGCGGTTCATCCCGTTGAGCAGGATCGCCATCGCGAGCGACGACATCTGCTCGTCGGCGACCTCGCCGCGGGTGTACGCGTCGATGACCCAGTCGATCTGCTCGTCGGTCAGCTCACCGCGGTCCCGCTTGGTGCGGATGACGGAGATGGCGTCCATGGCCATGGCTATGGCTTCCTTCCGGGAGGTGCGAAGTGCACGGCCCCCCTGATTCGGTTCAGGGGGGCCGTACGGGGAGTTACTTGGAGAGATGGCCCGGGCCGAAGGCCTGGGGCAGCATCTCGGAGAGCGGGAGGACGCCCTCGGGAGTGTCCAGCAGCAGGCCGGGGCCGCCGAACTCGTAAAGGAGCTGGCGGCAGCGGCCGCACGGCACCAGCAGGGCGCCCTCGCCGTCCACGCAGGTGAAGTGCGTGAGGCGGCCGCCGCCCGTGCGCTGGAGCTGCGAGACGAGCCCGCACTCGGCGCACAGGCCGAGCCCGTAGGAGGCGTTCTCGACGTTGCAGCCGGAGACCGTGCGCCCGTCGTCGACCAGGGCGGCCACGCCGACCGGGTAGCCCGAGTAGGGGACGTAGGCGTGGGTCATGGCCTCCCGCGCCTCGGCGCGCAGCGGCTCCCAGTCGAAGCCGGCGTCCGGCGCGGCCGTCACTTGCCCTGCCCCTTCCGGTACCGCATGCCGTCCGCCTTGGGCATGCGCAGCCGCTGGGCGGAGAGCGAGAGCACCAGCAGCGTCACGACGTACGGCGTGGCGCCCACGAAGTCGCTCGGGACCTCGTCGGTGAGCAGGTACCAGGCCAGGACGAGCCCGCCGACGACGAGGCTGACGGCGCCCTGCCAGACGGCCGAGCGGTACAGCTTCCAGCCGGCCAGGACCACGAGCAGGACGACCAGCAGGAGCAGCAGGGCGTGCACGGTCGTGCCGCCGTTGCGCAGCTGCAGCGCGTCGGAGTAGCCGAACAGGCCCGCGCCCATGGCCAGACCGCCCGGCCGCCAGTTGCCGAAGATCATCGCCGCGAGGCCGATGTAGCCGCGCCCGCCGGTCTGGCCCTCCAGGTAGGTGTGGGAGGTGACCAGGGCGAGGAACGCGCCGCCGAGGCCGGCGAGACCGCCGGAGACGGCCACGGCCACGTACTTGTACTGGTAGACGTTGACGCCGAGCGACTCGGCGGCGACCGGGTTCTCGCCGCAGGAGCGCAGCCGCAGGCCGAACGAGGTGCGCCACAGCAGCCACCAGCTGCCGACGAACAGCAGCACGGCCAGGATCGTCACCACCGACAGGTCGGTGATCAGACCGCCGATGATGCCCGCGAGGTCGGAGACCAGGAACCAGTGGTGGTTCTGGACCGTCTGCAGGCCGTCGGACAGGCCCGGCACGGTGACGTGCGGCAGCGAGTCCACGGGCGGCGACTGCTTGGGGTTGCCGCCCGCCTCCGCCGGCTTGCCCTCGGCGAAGAACAGCTTGGCGAGGTACTGGGTGGCGCCGAGCGCCAGCAGGTTGACCGCGACACCGGAGACGATGTGGTCGACGCCGAAGGTGATGGTGGCGACGGCGTGCACCAGGCCGCCCAGGACGCCGAAGCCGATGCCGCACAGCAGGCCCAGCCAGGGGTTGGTCTGCCAGCCGACCCAGCCGGCGCCGAAGGTGCCGAGGATCATCATGCCCTCGAGGCCGATGTTGACCACACCGGCCCGCTCGGACCACAGACCGGCCAGACCGGCGAGGCCGATGGGCACGGCGAGGCCGAGGGCGGCGCCGACCTGTCCTTCGGAGGTGAGCTGGTCGGCGCCGGTGATGACGCGGACCGCGGCCACGAGGAGCAGCGCACCCGCGACGATCATGAGGATCTGGCCGAGCGACCGGCCCGAGCGCTTGCCGGCCGCGCTCTCCGCCTTGGGCGCCGCGGGCGGCGGCGCGTCGGTCATCGTGGCAGTCATCACGCCACCTCCTGCTTCATCGTCGGGGCGGCGGCCTGGGCGGCGAGTTCGGCGCCGACCCGCTGCTGCTGGCGCTTGAGGCCGTAGCGGCGGACGACCTCGTAGGCGATCACGACGCACAGGACGATGACGCCCTGGATCACGCCGAGGATCTCCTTGTCGTAGCCCTGGAACTCCAGGTGGTTGGTGGTGCGCTCCAGAAAGCCCCACAGGAGGGCGCCGAGCGCGATGCCGATCGGGCTGTTGCGGCCGAGCAGCGCGATGGCGATGCCGGTGAAACCGATGCCCGCCGGGAAGTCGTTGCTGAACTGGTGGCTGTCGTTCAGCAGGGTCGGCATGCCGATCAGACCGGCCACCGCACCCGAGATGATCATGCTGGTGGCGACCATCTTCTTCACCCCGACGCCGCTCGCGGCGGCGGCGGTGTCGGACTGGCCGACGGTGCGCAGGTCGAAGCCGAACCGGGTGCGGCCGAGCACGAACCAGTACCCGATGCCGACGACCACGGCGACGACGATGAAGCCCCACAGGACGCCGGCCGGGCCGGTGTCGATGCTGAAGAAGTACGAGGACGACGGCAGCGGCTTGGTGGAGACGAGGGTGCCCGCCTGGTCGAGCTGGCCGAGCTTCCCGGGCTGCAGCAGGTAGGCGATGATCGCGGTGGCGATCGAGTTCAGCATGATCGTCGAGATGACCTCGCTGACGCCGCGGGTCACCTTCAGCACGCCGGCGATGGCCGCCCACAGGGCGCCGGTCGCCATCGCGCAGACGATGATCAGGGGGATGGCGATCCAGCCCGGCACGGTCAGCGCGCCGCCGAGGACGGCCGCGATGAACGCGGCGAGCCGGTACTGGCCGTCCACGCCGATGTTGAACAGGTTCATGCGGAAGCCGATGGCCACCGCGACACCCGCGAGGTAGTAAGTCGTCGCCTTGTTCAGGATGTAGACCTGGCTGTCGCTGGCGAAGCCGTAGGTCACCATGTCGCTGAAGGCGTCGCCCGGGTTCTTGCCGGTGGCGAGGATCACCAGGGTGGTGACGACGAGCGCGGCGACGATCGCCAGCAGCGGCGCCGCGATCCCGAGGAGCAGCCGCTCCTTGTCGATCCGTGAGGTCAGCTTGTTCATCGCGCGTCGTCCTCTGCGTGCTCCAGGTGGCCGGAGGCAGCACCCGTCATGGCGGAGCCCAGCTCCTCGGGGGTGATGGTCGCGGGGTCGGCGTCGGCGACCAGACGGCCCCGGTACATCACCCGCAGGGTGTCGGAGAGCCCGATGAGCTCGTCCAGGTCGGCGGAGATCAGCAGCACGGCCAGGCCCTCGCGCCGGGCCTGCCGGATGTGGTCCCAGATGGCCGCCTGCGCGCCGACGTCCACACCGCGGGTGGGGTGGGCGGCGATGAGCAGCTTGGGGGCGTGGCTCATCTCGCGGCCGACGATCAGCTTCTGCTGGTTGCCGCCGGACAGCGAGGCGGCGGTCACCTCGATGCCGGGCGTGCGGACGTCGTAGTCGCGGACGATGCGCTCGGTGTCGGTGCGGGCCGCCTTGATGTCGAGCAGTCCGCCGCGCGAGTTGGGCTTCTCCGTGACGTGGCCGAGGATGCGGTTCTCCCACAGCGGCGCCTCGAGGAGGAGGCCGTGGCGGTGGCGGTCCTCGGGGATGTAGCCCACGCCGGCCTCGCGGCGGCGGCGGGTGGGGGTGTGGGAGATGTCCTCGCCGTCCAGCGTGACGACGCCGGCGTCCGGGTTCCGCATGCCCATGATCGCCTCGACCAGCTCGGACTGGCCGTTGCCCTCCACACCGGCGATGCCGAGGACCTCGCCCTTGTGGATGGTGAAGGAGATCTCGTCGAGGATGATCCGCTCGACGCCGTCCAGGTCGGTCTGGGACAGGTGCACCTTGTCCACCGTGAGCATGGGGACGTCCGTGACGGTGGACTCCTCCGTCTCCGGCGTGGGCAGCTCGCTGCCGACCATCATCTCGGCGAGCTGCTTGGAGGTGGTGCTGCGCGGCTCGGCCGTGCCGACCGTGGTGCCGCGCCGGATGACGGTGATCTCGTCGGCGACGGAGAGCACCTCGCCCAGCTTGTGGGAGATGAAGATGACGGTGAGGCCCTCGGCCTTGAGCTCGCGGAGGTTGTCGAACAGGGCGTCGACCTCCTGCGGCACGAGCACGGCCGTCGGCTCGTCCAGGATGAGGGTCCGGGCGCCGCGGTAGAGGACCTTGAGGATCTCCACGCGCTGGCGGTCGGCGACGCCGAGCGCCTCGACCAGGACGTCGGGCCGGACGCCCAGGCCGTACGCGTCGGAGATCTCCTTGATCTTCGCGCGCGCCTTGCCGCCGATGCCGTACAGCTTCTCCGCGCCGAGGACGACGTTCTCGAGGACGGTGAGGTTGTCGGCGAGCATGAAGTGCTGGTGCACCATGCCGATGCCGCGGGCGATGGCGTCGCCGGGGTTGCTGAAGGTGACGAGTTCACCGTTGACCGCGATGGTGCCCTCGTCCGGCTGCTGCATGCCGTAGAGGATCTTCATCAGGGTCGACTTGCCGGCGCCGTTCTCACCGCAGAGGGCGTGTACGGTGCCCGTGCGGACCGTGATGTCGATGTCGCGGTTGGCGACGACGCCGGGGAAACGCTTGGTGATGCCGCGCAGTTCGACGGCAGCGGGAGGGCTGGACGCGTTGATGGCGCACTCTCCTCGGGGAAAGGGGCTGCGGGGGGAGGGCAGGCGTCGGCGACGCTAGCGCGGCAACTCGATGCTACACGCGTAGAGTTGACACATTGTTATGGCTCGGCGGGGGGCTGCGGAAGCCGCCCCCGCGCCGAGCCCGGGTCCCACGGGACCCGTCAGGTCACGGGGTGGTCTTGACCTTGACGGAGCCGTCGACGATCTTCTTCTTCGCCGCGTCCAGCTTGGCCTGGATGTCGTCGATGAAGCCGCCGCTGGTGGACAGCGAGACGCCGTCCTTGCTCAGCGAGTAGGTGTTGGTGCCGGTCAGCGGCTTGCCGCCGTGCACGGACTTGACGAAGTCGTAAACACCGAGGTCGACGTTCTTGACCATCGAGGTCAGGATCGAGTTCTTGTACTTGGCCAGACCCGGGATGCTGTACTGGTCCGAGTCCACGCCGATCGCCCAGGCGCCCTTGACGCCGTTGACGGCCTCGATCGCGCCGTTGCCGGAGGAGCCGGCCGCCGAGTAGATCACGTCGGCGCCGTTGTCCAGCATGCCCTGCGCGGCTTCCTTGCCCTTGTCGGGGCTGGCGAAGCCGGAGGTGTCCGAGCCGTGGCTCAGGTACTGGGTGTCGACCTTGATCTTCGAGTTGGTGTCCTTGACGCCCTGGACGTAACCCGCCTCGAACTTCTTGATCAGCGGGACGTCGACGCCGCCGATGAAGCCGACGTGGTCCTTCTTCGTCTTCAGCGCGGCGGCGACACCGGCCAGGTAGGAGCCCTGCTCCTCGGTGAAGGTGATGCTGTCGACGTTCTTCGCGTCCACCACCGAGTCGACGATGCCGAAGCTGGTCTTCGGGTACTTCGCCGCGACCTTGGTCATCGAGGCGGCGTACGCGTAACCGACACCGATGATCGGGCTGTACCCGGCCTCGGCCATGTCCGACAGGCGCTGCTCGCGGTCGGCCTCGGTGTCCGAGGTCTTCGCGGTCAGCTCCTTGATCTCGCCGCCGAACTCCTTCTTCGCCTTGTCGGCACCGCGCGCGGCGGAGTCGTTGAAGGAGCGGTCACCACGGCCGCCGACGTCGAAGGCGAGACCGATCTTGACGCCCTTGCCGTCACCGGAGGAGGACGACGACTTGTCGTTGTCGGAGGAGGTGCTGCCACACGCGGTGGCAGTGAGGGCGAAAGCTGCGGTGGCGGCACACGCAGCGGAAATCTTGGCTACCCGGCGCACGGGAAGGCTCCTTCACCTGACCTGAGCGCCTGTCGGCGCTTGATGTGAGCACCGGATCGGTGCTCAAGCCGAGACGCCCCGACGGCGTCGGCTTCGCGGCATCGTAACGCGCGTAGATGTCGCAAAACACCCCCTCACGAAGCCGTTATCTATTCGAGGCAAACACCGCCTGAACTCGGCGTACCGGGCGTCTCACACGCCTGTTGCGCACAGTGCACGGTTGGCTTACGACCGTGTTGCCCCGGGCGGCCAGGCCCCCCGGGGCCGCGCCCGGGCCCGGGGGGGCGGCTACATGTCGTCGAGCAGCGCGGCGGCCGTGAACATCTCCACGCCGACCGTGATGGCGTGCTCGTCGGCGTCGAAGTCGCCCTGGTGCAGATCCCGGACCATGCGGTCGCCGGGGGTGCGCACGCCCAGGCGGGCCATGGCGCCGGGCACGTTCTCCAGGTACCAGGAGAAGTCCTCGCCGCCGAGGCTCTGCTCGGTGCTCTCGACCGAGTCCATCCCGCGCCGGGCCACCATCGACCGGCGCAGCAGCTCGGCGGACTCCCGATCGTTGACCACCGGCGGGACGCCCCGCACGTAGTTGATCTCCGACTTGGCGCGGTGCAGCGTGGCGATCTCGTCGATGGCCGCGTGCACGATGTCCGGCGCGTCCCGCCAGGCGTCCAGGTCGAGGCAGCGCACGGTGCCGGACAGCTCGGCGTGCTGCGGTACGACGTTCGGGGCATGGCCCGACTCGATCCGGCCCCAGGTGACGGCGAGGCCGGCGCGGGTGTCGACGCGGCGGGCGACCAGCGCGGGCACGTCGATGGCGACGCGGGCGGCCGCCGTGACCAGGTCGGTGGTCAGGTGCGGCCGGGCGGTGTGGCCGCCGGGCCCGTCCAGGGCGACCTCCAGCCGGTCGCAGGCGCTGGTGATGGGCCCGTGCCGCAGGCCGATCCGGCCGGCCTCGACCTTGGGGTCGCAGTGCACGGCGAGGATCCGGCCGACGTTGTCGAGCGCCCCGTCCCCGATCGCGACGAGCGCGCCGCCGGGCAGCACCTCCTCGGCGGGCTGGAAGATCAGCCGCACCGCCCGGGACAGCAGCCCCTTGGCCGCCAGGTCGGCGAGGACCAGACCGGCGCCGAGCACCACGGTGGTGTGCACGTCGTGGCCGCAGGCGTGGGCCCGGTCGGGCACGGTGGACCGGTACGGGCAGTCGGCCTTGGTGTCGGGGATGGGCAGGGCGTCGATGTCGGCGCGCAGGGCGAGCATCGGCACGGCGGTCCGTTCCGCCTCCTGCCCCTCGGCGATCCCGATGTCACAGAGCAGTCCGGTTCCGGTGGCGAGGACGCGGGGCTTGAGCCCGGCCTGCTCGAGCCGCTCCTTGATCGCGGCGGTCGTGCGGAACTCCTGGTTGCCCAGCTCGGGGTGCATATGGAGGTCACGGCGGAAGGCGACCAGTTCGGCGTGCAGGGACTCGCTGAGCACGCCGGGGAGCACGTCCCCGGGCACTTGGGCCTCGGACTCTCGGGACATCAATTGCTTCACCCTCTGAAGGGTAGGACGCCCGACCGGCCAACTGACCCCGGATCAACAAAAGTTCAGCCCGTTAGGGGAAGAAAATCGGACCGGCGGACGCATGGCGGCGGACTTCGGTGGGTAAAACCTCTGTTTCCTCTCTCCACGCATACCACGCATCACCGTCCCCACGCTCCCCCAGTCCGCCGAGCGGACGCACGCGCGGCCGGTGGCGGACCAGGCGGAGCCCGGCGCCGGACGTCTCCCCGAGATGGTGTCCCGGCCCGCGACACCCACCCGGAGCTGCGCTTCCACGCCCGCGCGCCGTCCTGCCTGACGCGCGGGGCAGGAGCGGGCGCCGCTGGACCGATCGGGTTGACCGGGGCCGGGCGCACCGGTGCTCCGGTGCCGCGGTGAAGCTCACATCTTGCTCAGAGAACGCCCGGACTCCCTCGGTCCGCCCTCCGGCACTGCCATGATCCGGTCAGCCGTCGGCCGATACCCGGCCGCTGTCAGACCGGGAGTGCCGACATGTCCATCCGGACCCTCGCGGGCCCGAGCCTCGCGTGCACGCTGCTGCTCGTCCCGCTCACCGGCTGCGCCTCCGCCCACGGCCGCCCGTCCGGGCAGGGCCGGCCGGCGGTGCCGGCCCCGGCACCGCACCGCACCCCGACGCCCACCCACCAGAGGCCCCCTGAGCTGGACGCGGGCGAAACCCTGGCCGGCGGCCTCGGGGTGACGACGGGGAACGCGAGCATCGCCTTCGGCAAGGGCAGAAAGGGCGACGCCCTGATCCTCGCGGTGCGCTGCCAGGGCACGGGACGCATGAGGGTCGCCGTCCGCCCCGTGCACGTGTCCTTCCCGCTGGACTGCCGCGCCGGCCGGACGGGCACCGTCTACAACGAGGTGAACACCGGCGGCGCGGAGGACGGCGGCGTCGCCTCCGTCGAGGCCCCGCCGTCCGTGCGCTGGTCGATGACGATCGGCAGAGGCACGCCGCCGCGGGAGGAGCCCCCGGGCGGCGACGCCTGATCCGCTCCGAGGATCAGGCGTTCTTCGGCGCGGCCTGCTGCACCACGTCGAAGGACCACAGGGTGGAGCCGGAGGCGGCGGGCCTCGGCTTCTCGCCGCCCTCGCCGCCGCCCTGGTGGGCCGACTTCATCGGCCCCTCCATCCAGGCCTGGAACGCCGCCTCGTCCCGCCAGCGGGTGTAGACGAGGTACTGGTCGGTCCCCTCGACCGGCCGCAGCAGCTCGAACCACTCGAACCCGTCGGAGTTCTCCACGGCGTGGGCCCGCGACGCGAACCGCTTCTCCAGCGTCTCCCGCTGCTCGGCCGGCACGGTCAGCACGTTGATCTTCACTACGCTCATGAACCCATACTGCCCCGCACCGGCACCGCTCGCTCACTCCCCCTCGAACAGCTCCGCCGCGTCCTCGGCACGCATCGCCCGCTGGGCCGCGGACTCCCCCGCCCGCATATCCGTCCGCGACTCCAAGGACCCGGCGGCCGGCGTCCTCGGGTTCGCGCCCGGCGCCTTCGCCGCCTTCGTCCGGAGTCTGAAGGGGCGTCACGCCGGCGCTTCTTGACCCTCACGCCGTGTCAGGCGGTCGACTCGGAGACGTCATGTTCACCATCGGAGACTTCGCCCGGCACGGCCGCGTCTCGGTCCGGATGCTGCGTCACTACGACGCGACCGGACTGCTGCGCCCGGCCCACGTCGACCCCGCGTCCGGCTACCGCTACTACACCGCCGCCCAGTTGGCGCGCCTCAACCGCGTGATCGCGCTCAAGGACCTCGGGCTCACCCTCAAGCAGGTCGGGGAGATCCTCGACGAGAAGGTGAGCAGCGAGGATCTGCGCGCCATGCTGCGGCTGCGGCGGGCGGAGCTGGAGGCCGCCATGACGGCCGCGGCGGACCGGCTGGTCCAGGTCGAGGCGAGGCTCCGGGCCATCGAGAGCGAGGGGCACATGCCCGAGAACGACGTCGTCATCAAGAGCCTCCCGGCCGTGCGGGTCGCGGAGCTGACCGCGGTCGCGGCGAGTTTCCAGCCCGAGGACATCGGCCCGGTCATCGGGCCGCTGTACGACGAGCTGTTCCGCCGTCTGGACGAGGCGGGCGTCAAGCCGACCGGGCCCGGGGTCGCCTACTACGAGGACGCGCCGGAGGGCGAGGGCAGGATCACCGTGCACGCCGCCGTGCAGGTGTCCGCACCGCTCCGGGACGGCGCGCTGCGGATCGTCGACCTGCCGCCCGTCGGCACGGCGGCGACCGTCATGCACCGCGGCTCGATGGACACCGTCCTCCCCACGGCCCAGACCCTGGCCCGCTGGATCGACGCCAACGGCTACCGGTCGACCGGCTACCCCCGCGAGGTCAATCTGGAGTGCCCGGAGAACCGCGACGACTGGGTGACGGAACTCCAGGCGCCGGTGACCCGGAGCTGACGCCCGCGGGGGCCGGCGTCGGGCTACTCCACGTCGATGCCGAAGTCCCGCAGGAGCTCCTCCAGGCCGCCGGTGTAGCCCTTGCCGCCGAGGACGAAGTCCCAGTCGCCGGTGGACCTGCGGCGGAACGAGCCGAGGACCAGGGCGGTCTCGGACGGCCGGCCGTCCGAGACCTCCAGGCACCCCAGCTCGGCCATCCCCGGGTCGAGGAGCCTGATCCGGGCGTCCGTGAAGCCGGAGAGGTCGGCGGCCGGGTTCACCTCCGGATCGACGGCGGCCACGAGTACGAGCCGGTCGGCCTCACGCGGCAGTCCGTCGAAGGAGACGCAGATCGCGGCCTTGTCGGGCGCGGTGGCGGGAAGGGCGCGCACCGTGCCGTCCGGCGTCCGGGGATTGTTGTAGAAGACGAGGTGATCGTCGCCGAGGACGATGCTGCCCCGGCAGACGAGAGCGCACACGTCCAGGGCGACGTTCCCGGTCCACGACATGCCCAGGACGTTGTAGTCGTCGGGCAGCCGGGTGTCCGGCCCGTCGGACGCCGGCTGTCCGGCGGTCCGCCGGCCGCCGTCGCCCAGCCGCCCGGTCAGCCCGTGGCGGTGCAGCAGGTCGACGAGTTCGGGGCCGGAGACGAGTTCCAGCGGCTTGCCGTTGGCGAAGGTGTGCGAGCCGGGGCCGAACTTCGAGGTCGTCACGAGGACGCCCTTGTTGGCACCGACGTCCTGCACGGTTCCGTACAGGTCGCGCACGGCGGTGGGCGGCACCGTGTTCCGGTAGCGCTTCACCTGGACGACGATCTTGCCGCCGCGGATCGGCGCCGGATCCAGTGCGTCGACGTCGACGCCGCCGTCGTTGGAACGCTGGGTGGTGACCGCCTGCATCCCCATGGCCCGGAAGAGATCCGCGACGAGGTTCTCGAAGGCGATGGGGTCCATGGCGAACAGGTCGGGTTCCTCGTCGCCGCCGTGGGCGACCACGCGGTTCCCGACGTCCTGCGGCCGCCTGCCCGGCCGTACCGCTGTGAGCTGGTCCGGCCGGGCCGAGAGCTGCCCGCGCAGTGCGTCGGCCAGGCAACTGCACGCGTCCACCTGTGCCAGGTGCAGATCGCGGAACGAGGAGCGGGAGGCCATGACCGTCGCGAGGAAGATCTGGCCCGGCCTGCCCGTGGTGGGGTCGTGCCCGTCGACGAAGCCGTTCAGGGCGACCGATTCGAGCGCGCCCAACTCGTCGGCGGCGAACAGCTCGTGCAGTACGAGCAGCATGCACTGGGCGAGCACCTCCCGGTACAGGGCACGGCGCTGGCCCACGGGGCGGGGCGTCTCCTTGTCCTGGTCGGTCCCGGACACGTACCGAACGGCCTTGACCTCCGGCACGATGCCGTAGGCGGGCAGTTCCCAGTCCAGCACGAGCTGCCGCGCCGCCGGGTCGTAGGCCGCCGCCACCTGGCGCGGGAGATCCTCCGGCCACGCCGTGGAGGCGTAGAGGGCGGCGGAGAAGTACTCGATCACGGCATCGGGATCGTGGCGTCCCACCCCCTCGGTCAGCGCGGCGACGCCGGCGTTGTGCCTCCGGACCTCTTCGAGCCGGGCGTCGGCCCACTGCCGGTACTGCCGCTGGTACGCCGCCAGCTGCTGCTGCCGGTGCGCCTCCGCCGCCTGGGCGGCGTGCCAGTCGCGTTCGAAGCGGGCCCGGGCTTCGGCCTGCGCCTGGGCCCGGCGGCCCGCCGTCCAGCCGCTCTGCGTCTCGTAGCGGCTGAAGTCCGGCATCGGCACCGGCTGCGCCAGCGGGCCCGGCGAGAAGGGCTGGACCTCCTCGGGCCGCATGAGCGAGGCGGCCCGGAAGGCCGGTGCCCGGCAGCCCGAGGCGAGCAGTCCCCGCAGCGAGGCGACCTGTGCGTCCAGCTCCTCCGTACGCCGGAGGGCCTCCGCCTGCCGGTACTCGCGGTGGCTCTGGGCGGCTCGCCGCTGGTAGGCCCGCGCCTGCTGCTCCTGCTGTCTGCGCCGTCGGGCTTCCGCTTCCAGTTGGCGCTGCTGCTGCCGTTGCATCTCGGCCCAGGCACCGACGAAACCAGTGGAGCGACGACTCATGCGCTGCACACCCTCCCCAGGACGCCGGCAGCCGAAAGGCACTCTGGTTGCCCCCCGCAACCAGTTGTAACGGGAAGATTTTAGTGCCGCATCGGTCGGCGTTCACCCCGCCGTGATCGATCGGTGACAGGGACCGATGGCGGGGAGAGCACGCCCCGCCGTCAGGCCGGCCCCACCGCCGCCAGCCGGTGCACGTCCCGCGCCGTGCCCGTGACCCCGGACAGGAAGCCCTGTGCGCGGGGCGAGGCCGTCTCGGTGAGCCAGGTGGGGTCGATGTCGCAGACCGCGACGCGGACGCCGGTGCCGGCCAGGGCCAGGGGGAGGGTGTGGACGACGGTGGAGGGGAAGCTCAGGATGGTGCGGCCGATGGGGCCCCGGCGGGCGATGAGTTCCAGGGGGAGGTCGGGGCGGACGATCTCCAGGCCCGTCTCCGCGGCCAGGCGGTGGAGCTTGTCGGTGCTCTCGCGGCGGTGGGCGAAGTAGCGGGTGGCTCCGTGGGCCCTGGCCAGGGACTGGACGGCGGCCAGGTAGCGGTCGCCGTCGACCACGCCGGTCTCCACCAGGGAGGTGCCGACCATGTCGGCGCTCGCGGTGATGCGCGGCGGGCCGAAGCGGGCGCGGGTCCAGGCGAAGTCGTTGACGGTGACCGTGACGCCGTCCGGGGTCTCGGTCACCGGCATGGAGGAGAAGACCTCGACGCGGCGGTGCTCGCTCGGGGTGAGGCGGCGGCGGGCCGAGGAGGAGACCGGGGCGAAGAGCAGGTCGCGGGGGCCGGGCCGGCCGCCCTTGCGGTGCCAGCGGACCAGGCGTTCGCCGCGGGCGAGCTGGGCGACGAACTCCATGGTCGCGGTGCCGTCGTCGACGACGACCAGGTCGCGGGCCCGGGTGATGGTCAGGAGCAGTTGCACGTAGCGGGAGAAGGGGTCGCCCATCACGATGCGGTCGGCGCGGCGCAGCGGGCCGGCCAGGCCGCCGATGGTGTGGAAGGGCGCGGTCGTGCCGCCCCGCGCCTCCTCCCAGCGCACCCGGTACCCCTCGTCCCGGGCCAGGTCCGCCATGCGGCGGAGCTGGCCCCGGGTCATGGGGTCGGTCGGGGACAGCACGACGAGGGTGAGCTCCGCGTCGGCCGCCGCCGGAGCGCCGGCCGGTGCCCGGCGTATCTGCGCAGGCACGGACGGCAGGCCGTCCGTTCGCGCGCCCTGCAGGCCGTGCAGGTGCGCCCACTCCAGTACGTTCAGCAGCTGTACCGGGCTCTCCACGAAGGCGAGCGTGCGGGCAGGGTGGCCGGGGTGACCGGCGCGGGGGCTCATCGGCGTGCGACCGTCCCGTCTCAGGGCAACCGTTGGGCGATCGGGGTGGTCAGACCGCGACCGGCTCGCCCGCGGCCGCCGCGATCTCCGCCTCGGCGACGACGCCGGGGACGCGGCGCAGCTTCTTCATCGGGCCCATCTCGGAGTCGTAGACCTTCTTGACGCCGTCGCCGAGGGAGGCCTCGATGGTGCGGATGTCGCGGACGAGGCGCTGCAGGCCCTGCGGCTCGACGGAGGCGGCCTGGTCGGAGCCCCACATGGCGCGGTCGAGGGTGATGTGGCGCTCGACGAAGGTGGCGCCGAGGGCGACGGCGGCCAGGGTCGTCTGCAGGCCGGTCTCGTGGCCGGAGTAGCCGATCGGGACGTTCGGGTACTCGTCCTGCAGGGTGTTGATGACGCGGAGGTTCAGCTCCTCGGCCTTGGCCGGGTAGGTCGAGGTGGCGTGGCAGAGCAGGATGTTGTCGCTGCCCAGGACCTCGACCGCGTGGCGGATCTGCTTCGGGGTCGACATGCCGGAGGACAGGATGACCGTGCGGCCGGTGGCGCGCAGGGCGCGCAGCAGCTCGTCGTCGGTGAGGGAGGCGGAGGCCACCTTGTGGGCGGGGACGTCGAACTTCTCCAGGAAGGCGACGGCCTCGGTGTCCCACGGGGAGGCGAACCAGTCGATCCCCTTCTCCTTGCAGTACTCGTCGATCTGGCGGTACTCGTCCTCGCCGAACTCGACCCGGTGGCGGTAGTCGATGTAGGTCATCCGGCCCCAGGGGGTGTCGCGCTCGATGTCCCACTGGTCGCGCGGGGTGCAGATCTCCGGGGTGCGCTTCTGGAACTTCACGGCGTCGCAGCCGGCCTCGGCGGCCACGTCGATGAGCTTGAAGGCGTTCTCCAGCTCACCGTTGTGGTTGATGCCGATCTCACCGCAGATGTAGACGGGGCGGCCCGGGCCGGCCTCGCGCGTACCGAACGTGCGGATGCGGGAGTTGGTGCTCATGGCAGGAGATGTCCTTACTTGGGGAGGGAATCGAGAGAGGGGCCGAGGATCCAGCTGGCGATCTCTCGGATCGCGCCGTCACCGCCGGGGACGGTGGTGACCGCGCGTGCGGCGCCGCGTACGACGTCGTGGGCGCTCGCGACCGCCACGGGCCAGCCGACGAGGGCGAAGCACGGGAGGTCGTTGACGTCGTTGCCGACGTAGAGCACGCGCTCCGGCGCGATGCCCTGCTCCTCGCACCACTGCTTGAGGGCGAGGTCCTTGCGGTCGATGCCGTGCAGGACCGGGAGCTTGAGCTTCCGGGCGCGGGCGGCGACCACCGGGTTCTGTTCCGTGGAAAGGATCAGCATCTTCAGGCCGCTCCGGCGGAGGGCCGCGATGCCGAGTCCGTCGCCGCGGTGCACGGAGACGAACTCCCGTCCGTCGGAGTCGATCAGCACCCGGTCGTCGGTCTGGGTGCCGTCGAAGTCGAGGACTACGGCGTCGATGTCGTCGTAGGCGGGCAGGGCGCTCGGCCGGTCCGCGTCGAAGAGCGGGGCGAGGGCGCGGGCGCGGGCCAGGTCGTGCGGGTCGTCGATCTCCAGCACCCGGGCCGGGTCGGTGCGGACCAGTTCGGTGTGGCCGAAGAAGCGGTGCCCGTGCTCGCGGAAGCCGGCCGCGTCCATCGCGTAGGCGGCGCCGGTCTCCAGCAGGTCCTGGGGGCGGTCCTGGCGGCGGGGGCGGAACGACTTGTCGTGGTTGACGCCGTAGCCGCCGCCGGCCGTCCGGGTGCCGGGCACCGTCGTGGTGTCGACGGCGCTCAGGGAGGCGCCGACGGCCGTGCCCGGGCCGGGGCCGGCCGTCACCGGGTCGTCGGCCGCGTCCCGCCAGACGAAGCCGTGGAAGGCGGCGACGGTCACGGCGGTGTCGGCGCCGTTCTCGACGACGGCGGCGGCGACCGCGTCCACGTCCTCGCGGACCAGGAACGGGCTGGTGCACTGCACCAGCAGGACGACGTCGACGGGGGCGCCGTGCAGGGCCTCGTGCGCGTCCATGGCGTGCAGGACGGCGGCCTCCGAGGTCGCCGTGTCACCGGCTATGGCGGCGGGGCGGAGCACGACCTCGGCGCCGGCCTGGCGGGCCTCGGCGGCGATGGCCGGGTCGTCCGTGGAGACCACGACGTCGGTGACCAGCCGGGTCGCCCGGCACTCGCGCACCGCGCGGGTGACCAGCGGGACGCCGCCGACCGGGGCGAGGTTCTTCGCGGGCACGCCCTTGGAGCCGCCGCGGGCGGGGATCACCGCGAGCACCCGGGGCACCGAGGCCCCTGGTTCCGCGTCCGTGTGGGGCATGGGGTTCTCTCCTTGACGTGGGATCCGGCCGCTCACAGCTCCCCCATCCGCCGGATCACGGGGGCCACCCGCTGCACGCCGTGGCGGTAGGCGCCGCGTGCGGCCCGGCGCACGATCTGGCGGACGGGGCCGGGCTCCTTGTCGGCGGCGGGCGCGCCGGGCAGCGGGGCGCCGTCGGGGCCGAGGTGGTGGCGGGCGAGGATGCCGGGCAGGTAACCGGGCGCGGTCTCGGGTGTGTAGTAGGGGTTCAGGGGCGGCAGGCCGCCCGGCCGGCCCAGCAGCTTGGTGATGCGTTCGCGGGCGCTGTCGAAGGCGGTTCCGTAGGAGCCGTCGGCCGAGACGCCCTGCCGGGCCAGCCACTCCGGGTCGGCGGCCGGGCGGTGCCCGGCGTCGAGCCGGTCCCAGGAGGCGAGGCAGCCGGATCCGGTGAAGTGGTGGTTGCCGAGCACCTCGCGCACGCCCAGGTCGGTCAGGACGGCCGTGGGGATGCGCCGGTGCAGGGCTTCGAGGGCGGCCGTGGAGCTGACCGTGACCAGCAGGTCGGTGCGGTCCAGCACCTCGCCCATGTGGCCGTACACCAGGCGGAAGTTGGCGGGCGGCGCCATGCCCTGGACCAGCTTCTGGTACGGCAGTTCCTCGATGTGGGTGGTGTGTTCGCCGGGCTTGGAGCGCAGCTTCAGCAGTACCTCGCGGCCGGGGTGCCGGCGGGCGTGCTCGATGAGCCGGTTCAGCAGGTAGGCGCGGTCCCGGCGGTTGTCCGGTACGGAGGGCTGGGCCGCGAACACCACGGTGTACGGGTCGTGTTCGCCGGCGTAGGGCTCCCCGCCGAGGAAGGGCAGCGCGACCTCGGTGACCGCGGAGGCGTCGGCGCCGACCCCTTCGTAGACGGCCCGGAAGCGGTCCGCGTCGTGCGCCGAGTTGGCGAGGACGAGATCGGCTCCGTGGCGCAGCAGCAGGCCGTCGGCGAGCTTCTCGTAGACGACGCCCACGTAGCCGGTGACGACGACGGGGCGCCTGCCGGAGGCCCAGGCGTTGCGCAGCCCGTGCAGCATCGCCTGCACACCGCCGCCGACCAGGGCGAGGACGAGGATGTCGTACGGTTCCTCGGCGCTGTCGCTCATCGCGCGCAGGAACTGGACGCCGGTGACCTCGCTGAGGGAGTCGGCGCGGACGCCGACCTCCCGGAGCTGGCGGGCGGTGGGGGTGGCTCGTCCGCGCAGGAGGTAGCCGTCGAGCCGGACGTCGGCACCGGTGGGGGTGAGGCGTCGCGCGGTGAGCGCGCCCCACTTCCACCGGGTGTCGGAGTCCGCCAGGACGGCGATCCGCAGGGACTTCGTTGCACTTGCTGGCACGTCGAAGACGCTAGGAAGGCATTCCGTTGTTCCGCCCAACCCGAATGCAACAAACGGTTAACAGCACATCGCCGAATGGCGAATCGGCCCGTGAGCGGCGCGGAAAAAGACCCGGTTCACAGCTTCGCCACGCGTCGTTCACCCGGTATCAAGCCGACGGTCAAGACGAATGGCGGGCCGCGCCCTAACGTCCGTGACGTGGTCAAGCTCTCCGTCATCGTGCCGTTCTACAACGTGCAGCAATACGCGCCCGACACCCTGAGGAGCCTCGGTGCGAACGCGCGTGAGGACTTCGAATTCATTCTCGTCGACGACTGCTCCCGCGACGGGACACCAGAGATCCTCGCGCGCGCGGAGCGCGAGCTGCCGGGCGCGGTCCTCGTCCGGCACGAACGGAACGGAGGGCTCGCGACCGCCCGCAACACCGGCATCGACCGGGCGCGCGGCGAGTACCTGACCTTCCTGGACGGGGACGACTGGCTCGCCCCCGGCTACTACCCGAAGCTGGTCGCCGCCATCGAGGAACTGGGCTGCGACTTCCTGCGCACCGACCATGTGCAGTGCACGGCGCGGGCCCGCACCGTGCACCGGGTGCCGGTCGGGCGGCGGAACATGGTGCTGGATCCGCGCGCGGCGATCCTGCCCGCCGACCGGTCGACCTCCGTGGACTACGCCTACGCCTGGGCGGGCGTCTACCACCGCCGGCTGGTGGACAGGGGGCTGCTGCACTTCACCGACGGGCTGCGCACGGCCGAGGACCGGCCGTGGATCTGGAAGCTGCACCGGGAGGCGGAGTCGTTCGCCGCGGTCGGACTGCTCGGGGTGTTCTACCGGCGCGGGGTCGCCTCCTCGCTCACCCAGATCGGTGATGTCCGTCAGCTCGATTTCATTCGCGCTTTCGACCAGGTCGTCGCGGAGACCGCCGAGGACCCGGAATCCGGCGCTCTGCTGCCGAAGGCCGTCCGTACGTATTGCGCCATCATTTCCCATCACCTGGGATCCATCGAAAGGTTCGAGCCGGCGGTGGCGAGAAAACTGAAATCCCTGAGTTCCGCCGCGCTGCGGCGTATGCCGCAGGACGTGCTGGACGACGCGCTGGACTCCATGGACCTGCGGCGTGCCACCAAGCTGCGCCGGCTGCGCCGCCGCCCCGTCCCCGCGGGAGCCGCCGCGTGACCACCCAGATCTTCCAGGCGTCCTCGCTGTACGGCGTGGCCACGCTGGCCGCCGCCCTGGACTCCGGCTGCTTCCGCCCCGCCGGCCGGCGGATCCTGCTGGTCTGCAACAACGCGGCCACGCCCGAGACCACGCCGGGACCGCAGGAGATGCCCGGCTTCGAGCGGCTGCGCGAGCGCTTCGACGACGTGCTGTCGTACAACGAGACGTTCTTCCCCTTCCATCCCGGCGGCTGGGCGCCCCGGCCGGAGGACCTGCCGCTCTGGGAGCGGTATCTGCGCCTGGCGTGGCAGCTCGGCGACGAGCCCGTCGAGCTGGCCGTGGAGTCGATCCAGGTCAATCCGTCACTCGCGCTCGCCCAGATGTTCACCGGCGCCCCCGTCACCGTCTACGCCGACGGCCTGATGAGCTACGGCCCCACCCGGAACAAGATCGACCCGCTGGTCGGCACCCGCGTGGACCGGGTGCTCCACCTGGACCTGGTGCCGGGCCTGGAGCCGCTGCTGCTCACCGAGTTCGGCGTCCCGGCGGAGATCGTGCCGACGCCCGCCTTCACCAAGGTCCTGGCCGAACTCGCGCCGCAGGCCGGTGATCTGCCGGAGGTGGAGGAGCCCGCGCTGCTGCTCGGCCAGTACCTGTCCGCGCTGGGCATCCTCACCGCCGAGCAGGAGGAGGACCTGCATGTGCGGATGCTCAGAGGCGCTCGTGAACTCGGGCACGACACGGTGGTGTTCAAGCCGCACCCCACCGCGCCCGCGCGCTTCACCCGCACCCTGGAGGAGGAGGCGGAGCGGCTCGGGGTGCACCTCACCGTGCTGGACGCCCCGGTCCTCGCCGAGGTGCTGTACCAGCGGATGCGTCCGGCGCTGGTCGTGGGCTGCTTCTCCACCGCCCTGCTCACCGCGTCCGCGCTGTACGGCCTGCCGGTGGCCCGGGTCGGCACCGGGATGCTGCTGGAGCGGCTGACGCCGTTCGAGAACAGCAACCGGATCCCGGTGACCGTGGCCGACGCGCTGCTGCCGGACCTGGGCGACCGGGCCGCGGTGGACGGGCGGCGGCCCGGGATGGACGTGGCGGCGCTGGGCGCGCTGGTCCGCGCGGTGGGCTTCGCGATGCAGCCGAAGATCCTGCCCGGGCTGCGCGCCGAGACCGAGCGGTATCTCGCGGGCGGCCCGGACGAGCGGACCCTGCGCTACTTCAAGCGCAAGCGGCTGACCTCGCTGGCGCTGCCCGGCGGGGTGCCGTCCCAGCTCGCGTTCATCCCGCGCAACGCCACGGTCCGCCGGATGGCGCGCAAGGCGCGCGGGCTGCGCCGGGTCGTACGGCGCTGATCCCCTCTCCTCCCCTCTCAGGGCGGGCCCTTGCCGGGCCCGCCCTTCGCGGCGTTTCAGCGGCCGAGGATCGTGCGGATCCGGGCCGCGTTCTCCTGGGTGACCTTCCAGAGCGTCTCCTGCCGGTCGTGCACGTCGGCGACGGTCCGGTCGTGGTGGTCGAGGATGTCGAGGGCCCGCTCGGTGAGCACCTCGCCCAGGTTCCGCTCGTGCACCGAGACACCCCACTCGGGGCGCTCGATGTCGCTGAGGAAGTACGCCATCTTCGGGTGCGAGATCAGGCTGACGATGGGCGTGCCGACCCCGAAGGGGATCATTCCGGCGTGCCCGCGCATGCCGATGACCAGCTTCGTCTTGGCATAGGTCTCGCGGATGGCGTCGTTGTCGAAGTCGTACATCGGGATCACCGGAAGCGAGATCCCGTGTTCGCGGCGCAGGTCGAACGCGATCCGCTCGTCGTCCAGGGAGTGGGCGACGCAGCGGACCTCGGTGTGGGCGCCGATCGCGCGCACGGCCTTCGCCATCTCGGCGAGGAAGTGCCCGTAGTCGCGCCCGAAGCGCAGGCCCGCGCGGTCGTAGGCGGCGTTCAGCAGGACGGTGTCCTCGCGGTACGCCGGGTCCGACCAGCCGGTCACCAACTGGCGCATGACCGTGGTCGGGCAGGGCTGGAAGACGACGCGGTCGTGCAGCTCGGGCGGGAGCAGGGAGCGGACCCTGGCGATGGAGCCGTGGTTGCGCAGCCCGAAGAAGGCGGACTTCTCCACCAGCAGCCGCAGGCTCTCGTTGAACCGCCGGGCGCGGTACGACTGCCCGTCGAAGGCGTTGAAGCCGACCGCGAACACCATGATCGGCACGTCGACGGCGCGCAGCCGCTCGTCCGGGACGTTCCACTGCCAGGCGCTGTTGCCGTTGGGCATGGTGTCGGGGATGAACAGTCCGCCGCCGCCGATGACCAGGCCGCGCCGGGCGTTGACCCGCTCCAGGGCGGCCTGGTCGAACAGCCGGTGGGCGTGGACGGAGTGCCAGCGGCGGGAGGTGGTGTCGGGGCCGAAGGCGAGCCGGACGGTCTCGGGCAGCAGTTTGTCGCCCGCGTTGCCCTGCCGGTCCATGTAGAAGGCGACGTGGGCGAGCTGGTCCTCGGCGGCGCCCTGTTCCTGGGCCGGGACGGCGGCGGCGCGCTGGGCCCACAGCCGGCTGGGGCGGTGGGTGGGATCCACGGTGAGGCCGGCGGTGGCGTGCCTGAGCGCCTCGGCGTTGTCGCCGTGCACCCAGGCCATCTGGGCGAGGCGGGCGTAGGCGGTGGCGGCCCGGTTGGGGGCGGCGGTGGCCAGCAGGAGCTGGGTCTTCGCCTCCGCGTAGCGGGAGACGCTCATCAGGGCGTGCCCGAACACCTCGTGCGGCCAGGCCTCGTCCAGCGGGATGCGCACACCGCTCAGCAGGTCGACGGCGTCCTGGTACTCGCCGGCCGCGATGTGCGCGGCGGCGACCTTGCGGGCTGCCTCCACGTCCCCGGTGCGCCGTACGTGCGGGGTGCCGTAATGCACCAGCAGGTCGTGGTGGAGGGTGCCGCCTCGGCCCAGGTAGGCCGCGTGGAACTCGGCGTCGGACAGCTCGAACTCCCGCCAGCGCTCCTCGGCCTGCTGGTACCCGGCCTCGCCGCCCTGCCAGGGCTTGTGCCGGCCGGTGAAGTGCAGGATCGCGGTGTCGTCCGGGACCGGCAGGTCGCCGGACAGGCGCCGCTTGACGAAGTTGTAGCGGGTGTCCAGGCGGACGAAGTCGCCGTCGAGCACGGCGTTGAGGATGCCCTGGTCGTGCTTGTCGAGTTCGTAGCCGCCGCCGCGCCCGACCTCGTCCAGCCGCGCGCAGAACGCGTCGGAGAGGTACTCGCGCTGGATGACCAGCAGTCCGGAGTTGAGCTTGTGCTGCCCGTAGAAGAACTGCGGGACGGCCGCCAGCCCCTCGCGCAGCGCGAGCAGTTCGCCCAGGTCGCCGAGGACGACCATGTCGGTGTCCAGGGTGATGACCGTGTCGTAGTCGCGCAGCCGGAAGACGTCGAGGATGAAGTACGCCTTGCGGACGAGGTAGTTGTCCTGGTCGCCCTTGACGTAGGAGTCGTAGTGGGCGGCGTCGACGCGGCGCAGCACGATCCTCGGGTGCAGCGCGCGGATGCGGGCGACGGAGGACGGCTTGAGGTCGTCGTGCAGGACGACGAAGTCCTCGCAGACGCCCGGGTTGGACAGGGCGAGGCTGCGCAGCAGGACGAGGAACCCGGGCAGGTAGTTCTCGTCGACGAAGCTCGCGAAGGCGATGCGCCGCTTCTTGGTCAGCGCGTGCGCGGAGGTCTCCGGTATTACCGGGGTGGCGGTGGTCATCGCAGGGATATCCTCATGTCGGTCACGCTCTGGGCCCGCTCCATGACCCATGCCTTCTCGCTGGTGTACTCGTGCACGGACGTGATCGCGAGCTTCATGGCCTCCGGCACGCGGTAGGCGCCGCTCTCGTAGAAGTCGAAGCCGATCAGGTCGAGGGTGGGGCTGACGTCCAGGAAGTCCAGCAGCCACAGCATGTTGAAGCCGGTGGTGGGAATGCCGGACCAGACGTCGTTGCCGAGCCGGCCGATGTTGCGGACGGGCCAGCGCAGCGACTCGTCGCCGAGGTACCGCTGGGCGCCGGGCACCAGGCGGTTGCGCAGCGAGTGCTTCCAGTCGCCGGAGACCCCGCCGAAGACGAGCCGGGTGGTCACCGGCTTGTCCCAGTTGAAGCCGTGCTTGTGGATGGTGGCGTGGATGTCGGTGCGGCCGCCGGTGTGCTTCGGCTCGATGCGGTAGGAGTTGAAGCGCACGACGAGGTCGTAGTCGTCGATCCGGCCGCCGAGGCCGCTCTCGCCCACGCGGCCGGAGTTGGCGACCAGGCACACGGACTTGCCGGCGATCAGGTTGCGGAACTCGCCGAGGCCGATCCAGTTCACCCCGCCGACGGTGGGGTCGGCGACCGGGCCGCGCATCCGGACCCGGCGCTGCTCGGCGTAGAGGGCGACGGCCTCGGTGAGGTCGTCGCCGGGGACGCCGGTGCGCAGT
Source organism: Streptomyces sp. NPDC003720 (assembly GCF_042875075.1). Classification (NCBI taxonomy): domain Bacteria; kingdom Bacillati; phylum Actinomycetota; class Actinomycetes; order Kitasatosporales; family Streptomycetaceae; genus Streptomyces; species Streptomyces sp. NPDC003720. The sequence goes on along the minus strand of NZ_JBIANZ010000008.1, from coordinate 160,414 downwards.
TCGAGGTACTGGGACAGCAGTTCCTGCCGGTCGGCGACCGGGGCCTGCTCGGCGGCGAGCGCCAGCAGGGCGCCCACTAGCCGGGGTTCGGCCGCCTCCCAGTCACCGCCCGCGTGCAGGGCGAGGCCCTCGGCCCAGACGTCGGTGGCGGGTCCGGCGGCGAAGTCGGCGGCGCGCGGGCACCGGCGCTCCAGCAGCGCGAGCAGCTCGCGCTCGCGCTCGGCGGCCCGGCGCAGCCCGGTGATCCGGGCGGCCACACCGAAGCCGTCCTCCGTGGTGAGCTCCAGGTAGCGCTCGTACGCCTCGACGGCCTCGCGCTCCTCGCCGAGCGCCTCCAGGACGCGGGCGCGCAGCCGCCAGCCGGCCCGGGAGTTGCGGCGCTGGGCGAGGACGGTGTCGCTGATCCGCAGAGCGAGGTTCAGCTCGTCGTCGTAGCCGCACTCCAGCGCCTTGCCCGCGACGGCCAGCAGGGCGTCCAGCAGGTCGTTGCCGATGCCGCCGGCGGGCACGGCGGCGCCCTTGACGGCCCGCTTGAGCAGCGCGGTCGCGCCGCCGGCCGGGGCGGGGGCGGCGGTGCCGGTGGTGCTGGCCACCACGAGCAGCCTGCGAAGCTGCTCGGCCAGTTCCGTGCGCCGGCGGTCGAGGCTGCCCACGAGTTTGCCGCTGTGAACGGCACAGGCGCGCAGGCAGTCCTCCACTCCCCCTCCACTAGCGGGCGTCCGCCGGTTCTGGACCCTCGTCATAGCTCTCCTGATGTGTACCAAGCAAAGACTGTGTATACGGCGGCATGCCATGGGTTTGCCGAAACGTGGGGGTTGATGGAGAAACTAGGAAGCCAAAACGACGTCCGGGTTAACGAATTCGGACGGCACGGCGAATGGTTGGGCTGTCAACCAAGCCGTTTCCGTGATTCGCCCAGGTACCGGTGATGCGATAGCCGCGCACCGGGGACTTTCACAAAAGGGACCGGGATTATCAGCGGTTTATCGACTAGGTTCTGGGGCATCATGCCTGCTTCTTCGCCTTCCCTCACCGCCGCTCCCGCTCTCCCGGTGCCCGAGGCGGGCCCGTCCCCCGCCGCCCGCGCCGAGGGGCGGGGCCGGCTGCACGCCCTCGACGGCCTGCGGCTGGTGGCCGCGCTGATGGTCTGCCTCTACCACTACGCCGGACGCGGCGGCACGGTCTCGGAGTCCTGGCACCAGAGCCCGTCGCGCGTCTTCCCGACCCTGTCGCAGGTGGCGGCGTACGGCTGTCTGGGCGTCCAGTTCTTCTTCGTCATCAGCGGCTTCGTCATCTGCATGAGCAGCTGGGGCCGCGGCCTCGGCGACTTCTTCCGGTCCCGGGTCGCCCGTCTCTACCCCGCCTACTGGGTGGCCCTGGTGCTGGTCACCGGGGCGGCCCTGGTGCTGCCCGCCGTGGTGCACGCGGTCCGGCCGGACGAGTTCCTGGTCAACCTGACGATGCTCCAGCAGCCCATGGGCGCGCCGCGGGTGCTCGGCGTGTGCTGGACGCTCTGGGTCGAGGTGCGCTTCTACGCGCTGTTCGCCCTCTTCGTCGTCCTGCCCGGGGTCACCTACCGCCGGGTGGTGCTGTTCGCCTCCGTGTGGACGCTGGCGGCGGTGGTGTGCCGCACCAGCGGCAACGCGCTGACGGAGCAGATCGTCATGCCGGAGTACGCACCCTTCTTCATCGGCGGTCTCGCCCTCTACCTGATCCACCGCTTCGGCGGCGACCTGCTGCTGTGGGGCATCGTGGCCGTCTCCTGCCTGCTGGGGCAGAGCACCGCGACGAGCGGGCTGTGGCACCCGGGCGCGCACGGCGACTTCGTCCGCAGCCCGCTCGTGATCCTGCTGGTCGTCACCCTCGCCTTCGCCGCCGTGGCGGCCGTGGCGCTGGGCTGGACCCGGCGGGCGAACTGGCCCTGGCTGGCCACGGCCGGCGCGCTGACCTACCCGTTCTACCTGGTCCACGAGCACCTGGGCTGGTTCGTCATCCGGGTGCTGCACCGGGGCCTCGGGCTGCCCCCGTATCCGACGCTCGCGGTGACCGTGCTGGGCATGCTGGGGCTGGCCTGGCTGATGCACCGGTTCGTGGAGAAACCATTCGGCCCGCGACTGAGAAGGGCATTGAAGAAAACCCGTACACCGGGAATTCCGGCGCCGTTCACCTTGCCGAAATGAATGCGGCTGAATACCGGCCGGGCGGGTGATCGGGACGTTGGTCGTCCGTTCACCTCTCCTTGGCTTCCGCCCCCGCCCTTCGGGGCGGACACCGGCCGGAGCCGACCGGCCGCGCGGCCCCGGTGCGTCCCCGGGCCGCCCGGACGGGCGGCCCGGCGGGCCCGGGTCCTACGCGCTCGCCAGCGACAGCTTGACCGCGAAGCCGAGGAACAGGGCGCCCGCCGCCGAGGTGGCCGTCGCCGACAGCCGCTTGCGGCGGCGGAAGGCGGCGGCGAGGCGGGTGCCGCCGAATATCAGCGCGCTCAGGTACAGGAAGCTGGCCGCCTGCGCGAAGGCGCCGAGGACGACGAAGGAGAGGGCCGGATAGGCGTACCCCGGGTCCACGAACTGCACGAAGAAGGCGACGAAGAACAGGATCGCCTTGGGGTTGAAGAGGCTGACCACGAGGGCGCGGCGGAACGGCCGCTCCTCGGCCGCGACGACCGCGGCGGTCTCCTCGACCGCCTTCTCCCGCCGGGTCCGCCACATCCGCAGGGCGGACCGCATCATCCCGATCGCCAGCCAGGTCAGATAGCCGGCGCCGGCGTACTTCACGATGCCGAACAGCACGGCGTTGGCCTGCAGCAGCGAGGCGACCCCGGCGGCGGACAGCGTCATCAGCACGGTGTCCCCGCACCACACGCCGGCGGCGGCGGTATAGCCCGACCGCACACCGCGCCGGGCGGCGACGGAGAGGACGTAGAGCGAGTTGGGGCCGGGCAGCAGGACGATGAGCACGAGTCCTGCCAGGTAGGTGGGGAGATCGATGACGCCGAACATGGCAAGGAGTGTCGCACGCGGGTACGACACTCCGGCCGGGGATTTCGGAGGGCGAGACGGGCCCCGGGCTCAGAAGGCGTCCGAGGGCACATAGCTGCCCCAGACCGACCGGAGGGCGTCGCACACCTCGCCCACCGTCGCCCGCGCCCGCAGCGCCTCCCGCATCGGGTACAGGACGTTGTCCTCGCCCTCCGCCGCCTTCTTCAGCGCGGCCAGCGCCGCGTCCACCGCGCCCTGGTCCCGCTCGGCCCGCAGCCGGGCCAGCCGCTCCGCCTGCCGGGCCTCGATGGCCGGGTCCACGCGCAGCGGCTCGTAGGGCTCCTCCTCGTCGAGCCGGAAGCGGTTGACGCCGACCACCACGCGCTCACCGGAGTCGGTCTCCTGGGCGATGCGGTACGCGTTGCGCTCGATCTCGGACTTCTGGAAGCCCTGTTCGATGGCCGCCTCCGCGCCGCCGAGGTCCTCGACCCGGCGCATCAGGTCCAGCGCGGCGGCCTCCACGTCGTCGGTCATGCGCTCCACCGCGTAGGAGCCGGCGAAGGGGTCGACCGTCGCCGTCACGTCCGTCTCGTGCGCCAGCACCTGCTGGGTGCGCAGGGCCAGGCGGGCGCTCTTGTCCGTCGGCAGGGCGATCGCCTCGTCGAAGGAGTTGGTGTGCAGCGACTGGGTGCCGCCGAGGACGGCCCCGAGGGCCTGCACCGCGACCCGGACCAGGTTCACCTCCGGCTGCTGGGCGGTGAGCTGGACGCCCGCCGTCTGGGTGTGGAACCGCAGCATCAGGGACTTGGGGTTCCGCGCGCCGAACTCCTCCCTCATCACCCGCGCCCAGATCCGGCGCGCCGCGCGGAACTTGGCGACCTCCTCCAGCAGCGTCGTGCGGGCCACGAAGAAGAAGGAGAGGCGGGGCGCGAAGTCGTCCACGTCCATGCCCGCCGCCACGGCCGTGCGGACGTACTCGATGCCGTCGGCGAGGGTGAAGGCGATCTCCTGCGCGGGCGAGGCGCCCGCCTCGGCCATGTGGTAGCCGGAGATGGAGATGGTGTTCCACCTGGGAATCTCGGCGCCGCAGTACTTGAAGATGTCCGCCGTCAGGCGCAGCGAGGGCTTGGGCGGGAAGATGTACGTCCCGCGCGCGATGTACTCCTTCAGGACGTCGTTCTGGATGGTGCCGGTCAGCCGGTCGGCCGGTACGCCCTGCTCCTCCGCGACCAGTTGGTAGAGGAGCAGCAGGAGGGCCGCCGGGGCGTTGATCGTCATCGACGTGGAGACCTGGTCCAGCGGGATGCCGTCGAACAGCAGCCGCATGTCCTCGATCGAGTCGATGGCCACGCCGACCTTGCCGACCTCGCCGTGCGCGAGGGGCGCGTCGGAGTCGTGGCCCATCTGGGTGGGCAGGTCGAAGGCGACGGAGAGGCCGGTGGTGCCGTGGGCGATGAGCTGCCGGTAGCGGGCGTTGGACTCCGCCGCCGTGCCGAAACCGGCGTACTGGCGCATGGTCCAGGGCCGGCCGGTGTACATCGTCGGGTACACCCCGCGCGTGTACGGGTACTCGCCCGGTTCGCCGAGTTTCCCGGCGGGGTCCCAGCCGGTCAGGTCGCCGGGTCCGTAGACCGGCTCGATCGGCAGCCCCGACTCCGACTCACGTGCCATGGATGCCTCCGCAGTACGTTCCGACACCACCTCACCATGCCCCGTAGTTCGGCGGCGGTCACGCGGGGAAGCATCTCCGGCATGAGGATCCCGGGGAGATCTGCCGCCGTACTCGCCGCACTCGTCTCGACCGCCGCCCTCGCCGCGCTCAGCGGCTGCACCGTGCAGCCCGCGGACGCCGACGGCAAGCACCACCTGCCGGTGCGCATCCAGCTTCCGTCCAGCCACGCTCCGGCCGCCACCCGGACGGCCGAGTCCGGCGGGCGGGCCGGGACCGGCGGACAGGGGCCGTCGGCCTCCTCGGCGCCCGCCGCCCGGCCGGCCGGGCCCGCGCCCCGGGTGCTGTGGTCGCGCGGCGACAGCGGCACGGGCGTGCGCGAACTGCAGGCGCGGCTGCGCCAGGTCGACTGGCTGGCCGACGGGCCGACCGGGTCGTACGACGATCTGACCGAGCGGGCGGTGAGCGGCTTCCAGGGCAGGCGCGGGCTGCCGCGGACCGGCGAGCTGGACACCGTCACCTGGCAGCGGCTGGTGGGCATGACCCACCGGCCCGGCAAGTGGGAGCTGTACCTGATGGGCGGTCAGCCGGCCGACGCGCCCGATCCGCGCTGCCTGACCGGCCGGGTGCTGTGCATCAGCAAGACCAGCCGGACGCTGCGCTGGATGGTCGACGGGCGCACGCTCGAGACGATGTCGGTCCGCTTCGGCAGCCAGTACACGCCGACCCGCGAGGGTGTGTTCCACATCTACTGGAAGTCACGGCACCATGTGTCGACGCTCTACGACTCCCCCATGCCGTACGCCCTGTTCTTCAGCGGCGGCCAGGCGGTGCACTACTCGTACGACTTCGCGGCCCGGGGCTACGCGGGCGGCTCGCACGGGTGCGTCAACGTACGGGACGAGGCGGCGATCGCCGCGCTGTTCGCACAGGCGCGGGTGGGCGACAAGGTCGTCGTCCACTGGTGAGGGATTCGGGGCGCGGGCGGGACCGGGGGAACGTGTCCCGCCCGCGCCATATGCACGAGCCGTAGGTACGGGGGGAACCCCGGCTCAGTGCGACGGCCGATGACCAGTCGGCTCACTCATTACTGCGCCGCGCGGGCCAGAAACGTCACACCTGTCGCGAAAAAAATTTCGCCGTTGATGAATCCGCAGGTCACAGGGGTGACGGAAGCCGAGGGCGAGCGCTCAGAGGGCGGAGTACGTGGGGCTCGGCGAGGGGACCGGAGCGGCGCCGCGCCGGCCGGGGGCCAGGTGCGTGCGGTCCGAGGGAGAGGGGGACGCCGCCGCGCCCCGCTGCCGGCCGCCGCCGTGCCGGCCGTGACCTCGGCCGTCCCCGTCACCGCCCTGGCCGTCCTCGTCCCCGCCCTGGCCGTTCTCGTCGCCCTGGCCGGTGCCGCCCTTGCCGCCGCCCTTGTTCTTGCCGCCGCCCTTGTTCTTGCCGCCGCCCTTGCCCTTGCCGTCGCTCTCGCCCTTGCCCGAGCCGTCGCCCGAGTCGTCACCGGCGTTGTCGTCCCCGCCGGCGCCGGGCTTGGCCGCCAGGACGGCGTCGCAGTACCTGCCGACCCGTGCGGCTCCGCCGGCCATGCCCTCCAGGGCCCGCTTGCGGCCGGCGCCCAGGCTCTTGCCGTTCCGGATGTCACGGCAGGCCGTGGCGGCGTCCCGCCACCAGCTCCCGGTGGTCCCGCCGAGGGTGCCGCCGCTGTCGGCGCCGGTGGTGGCGCCGCCCGAGGGGGCCCCGCCGGCGGACGCGCCGGGACCGGCGCCGGGGGTGCGCGTGCCGGCGCCGGGGCCCTGGGGGGCCGGGGCGGAGGGTGAGACGCGCGGCCGCCCGTGCGTCTCGTCGGCGGAGACGGAGGCGGCGGGGGCCGGGCGGTCCTTGTGGAAGGGCATGGGCAGCACTCCGCTGCCGGCGGCCACGGCGACCCCGCCGAGGGTGCCGGCGGCCATCGCCGCGGCGAGCGTCAGACGGACCGGCCGGGCCCAGCGCGGACGGCGCGAGCGGCTTCCGGAACGGGCCGGGGCGCCGATGCGGACCAGGCCCTCGCCAGCGCCGGCCGCGACGGGCGCGGCCTCCCCGCCGGGGGCGCCGTCGCCGAAGGCGGCGGCGGTGCGCTCGGCCTCGGCGGCCTCGCGGGCCTTGCGGAACGCGGCCAGCGCGGCCTCCTCGCCGCGCAGTTCGGCACCGGCGGCGGACGCCGGCACGGAGAGCGCGCCGAGCACTTCGGCGAGCCGTTCTGCCTGGTCACGGACCGCGGGGTCGAAGGATGCCGGCGACTCGCCACGCAGCAGACGTTCCGCCGTTTCGCCGGTGAGCCACTCGTCAGGGGCCCGGGGGTCGTCTCCCGGAGAAACACAGCGCTCGTCGGCCATCACATGTCCTTCTGCGTCCGCGGACGCGTATGCGTCACAGTGGCGGACGTCACCGCGCGGCCACGCGGTTCTCGCTGGGGCGGCAGTCCGTCGAGGACGCCCGCCGATTCCGGATCGCCGCCGAGGAGCTCCGCGAGCCGTTTCAGGCCGCGGTGCGCGGCGGTGCGCACCGCGCCCGCGCGCTTGCCGAGCGTCTCCGCCGCGGACTTGGCGTCGAGGCCCATCACCACGCGCAGCACGACCGCCTCGGCCTGGTCCTGCGGAAGGCGTGCGATGAGCGAGAGGGTGCTGTCGGTGGCCAGGGCCTCGATGGCCTCGCCGGCCGTGTCGGAGTCGGCGGCCCGGCCGGTCAGTTCCGTCTCGTCGCCGCCGATGGCGGGGCGGCGGCCGCGCATGCGTATGTGGTCCAGCGCGCGGTTGCGGGCGATCCGGGCGGCCCAGCCGCGGAAGCGGTCGGCGTCGCCGCTGAAGCGGTCGAGGTCCCGGGCGATCTGGAGCCATGCCTCGGAGGCCACGTCCTCGGCGTCCGGATCGCCGACCAGCGTGCGCACGTAGCCCAGCAGTCTCGGCTGCACCGCGCGGTACACCGTCCGGAACGCGGTCTCGTCCCCGTCCTGTGCCGCACGCACCGCGGTGGTCAGCTCCGCGTCGTCCCCCAGCACCGCACTCCCTTTACGCCATGTCTTCGGTCCGGCGCGAAAGGCACGTTACGGCGAGAAACCCGCCCACGTCCATGTCTGTAGAAGATGCAACTAACTCGTGACACATCAGGGAGCGACGGGGTGTGACAGAAAAGGCACCCTTGGCGCTGAAGGAAGTACGGGCCGCCGCGCGGCCCGTGAAGCGCGACGGCCGGGGCCTCTCCTGTGGGGGGTGGCGGCCCCGGCCGTTGCCCTGGCCCCGGACCTCCGCCGCGGGCGAGGGTCAGTTCTTCCCGTCGGCCCGATCGGGGCCGGCCGCCTTCTGGCCCGAACTCCCGCCGGTGGTCGCCTTGTTGCCCGAGCTGTCGCCCGAGCCGCCGGCGGTCCCGCTGCCGGCGCCGTTGCCGGACCCGTTGCCCGAGCCGCTGTCGGCGCCGTTCCCAGTGCCGTCTCCAGCGCCGTTGCCCGTGCCGTTGTCCGGGCGGCCCGTCCGCGCGGGTGACGTCGGCCGGGCGGAGCCCGCGGCCCGTGCCGCGCAGTAGCCGGCGACGTCGTCCTCGCCGCCCGCCGCGACGACGAGCCGCTGCCAGGCCGTCGAGTCCAGGGCCTTGCCCCGGCCCCGTACCTGCTCGTAGGCGCGGCAGTGCGCGCGCAGGTCCTGCGCGGTGGCGGGGCGGTCCGGACGGCCCGAGGGTGCCGCGGACGCGGTGCCGGCCGGCTCGGCGGCCTGCTGCCGGGGCGCCGTGCTCACCGGCGGCCGCGCGGGGCGCTGGCCGGTGCCGCCGCCGTCGTCGTGCCCGGCGAACCCGGGGGAACCGATCGCCGCGAAGGCGACGCCGCCCAGCGCGAGGCTCGCGAGGAACACGGAGAGCGTGGTCCGCACCGACAGCCGCGCGCGGCGCGGCCGCCCGGGCCGCCAGTCGTCCCGGCGCCGGGTGCGCGCCGGCCGCTGCCCGGAGGCGCGGGCGGCGCGGAAGGCGGCCACGGCGCGCCGTTCGGCCTCGGGGTCGACGCCGTCCGCGCCGTACCCGCGGAGTGCGGCGGCGATGCGGGCCTCGAACCCGGCGTCCGGACCGGCCGGCGCGGAGCCCAGGACGGTACCGCCGGGGTGTCCGCGCCGGCGGCCGGGCAGCCCTTCGCCGCTCAGCCGTTCACCCATGCTTGTTCCCGTCCCTGGTGAGGCCCGCCGGATCGCCCGGCCGGCCTCGTGCCACTGCCTCCGCCGGCTCCGTCGCCGACGCTGCTTCCATCTGATCTATACGGCCGCGGGCCGCCGCCGTTCACGTCGACTCACCCAGCGTCCGGGGGCCGTCATCCGTCACACCCTCGTCCGCCGCGCCGGACCCGCCGAGCTGACGGGCGAGCCGCTTGAGGCCGCGGTACGCGGCGGTGCGGACCGCGCCGGGGCGCTTGCCGAGGACCCGCGCCACGGACGGGCCGTCGAGGCCGACGACCACCCGGAGCAGGACGGCCTCGCCCTGGTCGCGAGGCAGGGCGCGGACCAGTTCGAGGGCCCGCCGGGTGGAGATGGACTCCAGCGCCTGGTCGTGCGTGCTGTGCGGTCCGGGCAGGTCCAGCACGTCCTGTTCGAGGACCCCCGCCGACCGGGGCCGCACCCGCTGCCTGCGCAGGTGGTCCAGGGCCCGGTGGCGGGCGATGGTCGCCGTCCAGCCGCGGAACCCGGCGCCGTCGCCCTTGAACCGCCCGAGGTCGCGGGCTATCTCCAGCCAGGCGTCGGAGGCCACGTCCTCGGCGTCGTCGCCGACCAGACCGCGCAGGTAACCGAGCAGGCCCGGCTGCACCATCCGGTATGCCGCCGCGAACGCGGCCTCGTCCCCGTCCTGGGCCCGCGCGACGGCAGTGCCCAGTTCCCCGTCGTACGCCTGTACGCGGCGGGGTTCGCCTCCCTGGCCCAAGAACCGTCCTCGTCCGAACCGGGCACGGGCCTTCCCCGAGCCCCAAGGTCATCAGCGCCGCAGCTCACGGTTTTGTCACAGCCACGACGGCGGCGTCCGGGGCGACGCCGTCTCAGTGCTCCGGCGGGACGGGGTCGACGCAGTCCAGGAGGACCGCGCGGTGGGCCGTGTCGACATGGAAGGAACCTCTGTACCGCCCCTGGGTGAGGGACCGGTCGAGTCGGTCGCTGCGCCGCCACCGCGCCCCGTCGGGAAGGAACTCCGCGATCTCGTCTGGCAGCCCCTCCGGAGCGTGCGCGACCGGGTGCTCCCCGAGGTCCTCGACGACCCCGGCGAAGGCCTCGGGCGCGAGTTCGACGACGCCGACCAGCCGCACGTCCGTCGGCCCCGGCACGCGTCCGTCGCCGGCGTTCAGGACCACGCCGCACCAGTGCGCCCGCTCCGGAGTGCCGAAGACGGGGAAGCGCTTCTCGACCGGCGCCGGGTCGGACCGCGCGGAACACCGGCCCTGGCCGTCCCCGCCGCCGTCCGGCGAGGCGCACGAGGTGAGCGGGGCGAGCGAGGCGAACACCGCGACGCCCGCGGCGAGTACGCGTATGTGTCCCACTGCCGACCGCCCGATCCGCTCGCCGATGCCGGACCCCTGATGTCACCGGGTGCCCGGGCGACCGTCCGGACCGACCGTACCGCGAGCGGCCGCCGGGAGACCGGTCACGGACCGGCGCCGGGCCGGGTGACGTTCCGCAACCTCCGTGCGCTGTACAGGTGTTACCCGTGTGGCAGTTGATGCCACCGTTCATTCTCTAGGGGTGGGACAGTTGAGTCCTCGCAGGACCCATGCGTACAGACCTCTCAGTCTCAAGCGACGGGCGTGGCTGACGCTCGGAGCCGTGGTGCTGGGGGGTGCCGGCGCCGTCACCTACGCGGTCGCGGACCCGGGTGCGCACAACGACGGCAAGGGCGCGGGCCGCAGGGCCTCCGTGCACACGGTGAAGCTGGCGGACCAGGGCGGGGGCCGCCGCGGGCTGGGCAAGCGGGACACCGAGCGGTTCAGCGCCGCGCTGCTCACCTGGGACAACGAGCGGGCCGAACTGAAGGGCACACCGGAGCTCCGCTACCGCTCCCGGGAGACGGGGAAGTGGTCGGACTGGGCGAAGCTGCCCGACGACCCGTTCTCCGCCGACGGCGCCGAGGGCGCGCGGGCCAAGGCGCGCGGCGGCACCGGATCCATGTGGACGGGCGACGCGGACGGCGTCGCGGTGCGGGTGGTCGACGCCGACGGCAACGCGACCCCCGGGCTCCCGGCCGGGATGGACGTCAAGCTGCTCGACCCGGGCACCGACCCGGCGGGCGGCACGCGGCCGGCCGCCTTCGCCGCGGACACCACGTCACCGGAGCCGTCCGACCCGTCCTCGCCGACGGACTCGCCGGCGCCCAGTGACACGGCGTCGGCCCCGGACACGACGTCCCCGTCGCCCTCGGTGTCCGACTCCACCGGCGCGTCCGCCTCGCCGTCGGTGTCCGACTCGGTCTCCCCGTCCCCGTCGAGCACGGTCCCGGCGCCGCGTCCCTCCACGGTCGTCAAGCCGCCGGTCGTCACGCAGGCCGAGTGGGGCGCCTCCACGGACTACGACGGCACGCCGAGCTACGGCACGGAGATCAAGGCCGCCGTCATCCACCACACCGGCGTCGACAGCGACAACACGGTGTCCTGCGCCGACTCGCGGGCCCGGATGCGCACCATCCAGCAGGAGCACTTCTCCCGCGGCTACTTCGACATCGGCTACAACTTCGTCGTCGACCGCTGCGGCCAGATCTTCGAGGGCCGCAGCGGCGGCATGGACCTGCCGGTGGTGGGCGCGCACGACATCGGGTTCAACACGAACACGGTCGGCATCTCCTACATCGGCAACTACGTGTCCGCGAAGCCGTCCCGGGCCGCGCTCGACTCGATCGCCCGGATCGTGGCGTGGAAGTTCGGCATGTACGGCGTCGACCCGACCGGCAAGGTCACGCTGACCTCCGGCAGCCCCAAGGGCCAGGACGGCAACCTGGTCGACAAGGGCCAGAGCATCACGCTGCCCCGGGTCTTCGGCCACCGGGACACCAACGCCACCGCCTGCCCCGGCGACAATCTGTACGCCAAGCTGCCCCTGATCGCCGCGCTGGCGAAGACCCCGGGCATCTCGCACGCGCTGCCGACCTCCGACCGCGACCGGGACGGCCTGGCCGACCTGGTGGCGGGCACGCCGAAGGCGAACTCGCTGACGGTCGTGCCGGGCGGGGTGGACGGTCCCGTCAGCGCCGGGAAGCTCACGCTCACCCAGAGCAGCCCGGGCGTCCCCGGCTCGTCCGAGTCCGGTGACAGCTTCGGCGCCGCGACCGCCTGGGGCGACGTCAACGGCGACGGTTACGCGGACCTCGCGATCGGCGTGCCCGGCGAGGACGACACCAGCGGCCACGCCGACCGGGGCGCGGTCACCGTGATGTACGGTCCCGCGCTCGACACGGGCTTCTCCTACACCACCTCGGGCAGCGTCACGGCGACCGGCGCCAAGCTCGGCTCCACCGTCGCGGTCGGCGACTTCAACGCCGACGGCAAGGCGGACGTCTTCTCGGCCGGCACCGGCAAGGGCGGCAACTACAACGTCCGGCTGACCGGCGGCGCGACCACGTCCGGCACGCTGACCACCGCCACCGGCTCCGTCGCCTACCTGGACGCCGCGACCGGCGACTTCAACCGGGACGGCTACGCCGACGTCGCCCTCAACTACCGGGACGCGGGCGGCATCGGCCGGGTCGTGCGGTTCGCCGGCTCGGCGACCGGCCTGACCAAGGCGGGCGTCATCTCGGTCAAGGGCGGCCGGTCGATCGCCGCCGGCGACGTGAACGGCAACGGCTACGACGACATCGTCATCGGCCAGCCGTACACGAGCGAGTCCGGGGGCAAGTCGGGCGGCCAGGTCACCCTGGTGCCGGGCTCCTCGACCGGGTTCACCACCACCGGCATGGTCACCGTCCACCAGGACACCTCGGGCGTCCCCGGCGGCAACGAGTCCGGCGACGCGATGGGCGCCTCCGTCTCGGTCGGCGACTACAACGGCGACGGCTACCCGGACGTCCTCACCGGCCTGCCCGGCGAGGACCTCACCCGCAGCGGCGCCAACCGCTCCGACGCCGGCTCGGCACTCCTCATCAAGGGCGGCGCCTCCGGCCTCACCGGCTCGGGCGCGATCGCGGTCTCGCAGGACACCTCGGGCGTGCCCGGCGACTCCGAGAGCGGCGACAAGCTCGGCTCGTCGGTGTCCCTGACCGACCTGTCCGGCTACGGGCGCGCCGACCTGACGTTCGGCGTGGCGGGCGAGGACAGCGGCAACGGCATCCTGATGTACCTGCCGAGCAACGGCTCGGGCCTCGGCTTCGGCCAGACGGCGGTCCTGGGCAGGACGATCCTCGGCACCCCGACGGGCGCCGGGCTGGGCGTGACGCTGGCGCCGTAACCCCCGCGCGGCGCACCGGCCGGGACTTCCGCCAGGCGGCGGGTCCCGGCCGGTGGGCGTCCGGGGCCGGTGCGCGGCCCCGCGCGCCGGTGTCAGCCGGCCTGCCCGCTCGTGGCATCCCGGCAGAGCAGGCGCAGCGAGCCGTGGCCGGCGTAGGCGCGGCGGGCCTCGTCGATGGGGTCCCACAGGCGGCCGTCGGGCGTGCGGACCCAGTGCTCGCCGCCGGACGACCACCACTGGGCGCCGGTGCGGCGGACGACGACCTCGCCGGCGTAGGCGCCGAAGCCGCGCAACGCGTGCTCGACCGCCGCGTACGGCGGCCCCTCGCGGCGGATGCCGTCGATCATCCGGTCCACCCGCCACAGGCTCTGCACCGAGTAGTCGAGCCTGAGCCGCGCGCCCTCGCGCATGGCCGCCACCGTGTCCGCGGCCCAGCGCGCGGGCTTGGCCGCGGCGTGCGGCCGGGTCTCCTGCTGTGCTGTCACGTAGTGCGCTGTCACATAGGGAGAAGCGGGCCGCGCGGGGCATCCGTCACAGCGATCCGGCCGGTTCCGGCAAACGGCGCAGGACCGCCGCACCGCCACCGCAGGACGGACACAGGACCCGCCCACGAGCCGGGTTTGGCGGACCGCCGGCCCGCTGTGCGGCGGTTCGTCCGGCGGCCGGGACCGCCGGCCCTGGACGGGCCGGTCAGCCGCGTCCGCGGGCCCGGCGGGACACCACGGCGGTCAGCACCCGGCGGCCTTCGACCGACACGTCGAGGGCCCGCCGCAAGCCGTTGGCGCCGTGCTCGGCGAGGAGTTCCAGGACGACGGTCTGGCGGCGCAGTTCGGCGGCGACGAGCGGGGGCAGGCCCTCGGCGTCGCCGGCGCGGCCGGCCTCCACGTCGCCGGTGTCGTCCGGGCCGTCGGCGGCGGGGTCGAGGAGCCGGTGGATGCGCAGGGAGGCGACGGAGCAGGCGTCCGCCCAGGCCCGTACCGCCTCGGGGGTGCGCTCGGCCGGGGCCTCGTCCAGCATGAGGTGGGCGAGGTGCGCGGCCTCGTCCTCGTCGGAGTCCTCCGGGCCGAGCGCGCCGCGCGCCTTCTCCAGGCCCGCGGCCCAGTCCGAGCCCTCGGCGACGCTCGCCCACAGCGGGCGCAGCACCTCGTCGTCACCGCCCAGCAGGGGCACGCACCGGTCCAAACAAGCCAGTCCGCTCACGGCCAGCCCCCGTTCGCCGGCCTGCGCGATCAGTTCCACCAGGCTCATGGAAGCCTCCCTCGCCCGGGCGCCCTGTACGGAGCCCACACTTCCCCTTACTGCGTGCAACGGGCCGAGGGTGTCACAGACGAAGCTTTTCAGCCAAGAGCCGTGACGAAGTCGGCACCGGCGCGTGCCCTCTCGCGCTGCATGCGGGTCACCTTGAGGACGACCAGCACGGCGAGCACGGCGGCGGCGATGTCGAGCGCGTCGGCGACCAGCACCTGACGCAGGGCGTGCCGCCAGCCCACCACCCCCCTGGCCGTGTCGTACCGCCATTCCGCCAGCCGGTCGGCGAAGAGCGAGACGATCCACAGCGTCCACCAGGAGTTGACCAGGCCGTGTCCGGGCCGCTCGGCCCAGGAGGCACTGGCGTCCCAAACGTCGAGGGCGACACGGCGCGGGAACCACAGGTTCACCACCGGGCAGAACCAGCCCCCGATCGCCCAGCCGCGCGCCTTGGCGTGCCTGGCGGGGTCGAAGACCTCCGCGTTGACCCGGACGCGGTGGAACCAGCACAGGAACACGCCCGCCGTCGCGAGCAGCGCGAGCGCCTGTGCGGCGCGGGACAGCTCGTAGAGTTGCTCGGACCGCTCGCCCCGGCGGAGCGCGGCGTCGTCGTCGATCCCTCTCAGGACGTCGCCGGCCACCCGGATCTCGAGCACTCCGGCCCACAGCGCGAACAGGTCGGCGGCGACGACCAGTCCGAGCAGGACGACGGTGGCCCGGCCGAGGCCCTGTGGTGAGCGCAGGCGCGCTGCGGACATGATCGAGCCCCCCGTGTCCCCGCACCCCGCGTGGTGCGGCAGACGGAAGATACCGTGCCCGGCGGCCGGTCAGCCGGTCAGCCCAGCCGGTCGGCCAGCGCCTTGAACTCGGCCCAGGACAGCGCCGGCCTGCCCGGGTCCCACAGCTTCTGCACGGTGGCCCGGAGCGGCATCCGGATGCCGGCGGCGACCTGCGCCTCGGTCTGGGCGCCCGGGATGTCGCTCCACACGGCGAACGAGCCGCCGGGGATCTGGCCGTCGTAGCTCGACGGGACGGCGGTGGTGCCGCGCAGCACGCGCGGGTTCCACTGCTCGTAGATGCGCTGCCCGGTGGGGTAGACGAAGGTCTGCGGCTGGCCGAGGACGTAGTACATGAACTCGTCGTTGTAGTTGAGCACCTTGCGGCCGTCGCGCAGGTACTCCACCGGTTGCCGGGCGCCGATCTCCTTGCCGGTCCAGTAGGCGACCTGGAGGTCCTTGGCGGGCCGCACGGAGGTGTCGCGGAAGAAGCCGTCGTTCCAGGCGCGCATGGTCCGGTGGTGGGCGCGGACGGTGGCGGCGCGGTCGTTGAGCCAGCCGGTGGCGAGGTCGGCGACGGTCCCGCCGGAGCCGTACTTCTGCCGGGCGGCGGCCGCGAGCTGCGGGTACGAGGCCTGCGGGTCCGACACCGTCAGCGCCTGGTACTCGTCGCCGCCGAGGTGCCACTGGTTGCCCGGGAAGACGCCGGCGTACTCGTTCAGCAGGTCGTCGACGATCTTGGCGGAGCCGGGCTTGGAGATGTCGATCGCGCCCCGGGTGGCGACCCCGTTGGCGTTGCGCAGCTGCAGGTCGGGGTGGGCGGCGATGACCGCGCCGAGGTGCCCCGGCGAGTCGATCTCGGGCACGACCGTGATGTGCCGGCTCTTCGCCAGGTCCACGATCCGCTTGACCTGCGCCTTGGTCAGGTGGTCCGGCGAGACGATCTCGGGATGGCTGCTGGACTCGATCCGGAAGGCCTGGTCGTCGGAGAAGTGCAGTCCCAGCTCGTTGAACTTCAGGTCGCCCAGCTCGCGTATCCGGTCCTCGATCCAGGACTCGCTGTAGGGCTTGCGGGCTATGTCCAGGTTGAAGCCGCGCACCGGCTTCGCGGGCCGGTCGCGCACGACGCCCTCCGGCGCCGTGCCGCCGCCGTGGACCTCCTGCTTGAGGGTGCGGGTGCCGTAGAACACGCCGCTCTCGGTGGGCCCGCTGATGTCCACCCGGCCGTCGCGGACGGTCATGGTGTACGACTCCGGGTTGCCGCCGCCCTTCCCGAGCGTGAGCCGGACGTCCCCGGCCCGCTTGTCGTTCTTCTCCCCGGCGTACGTCAGCCCCAGCTCACCGGCGGTCAGCCGGCCCTCGTCGGCCAGGGACGGATCGCTCACCACGACGCGTTCGCCCTTCTTCGGGCGCCAGCCGGGGCCGCGCGCCGCGGTGTGGGAGCTGACCGCGGGTATGGTGCGCGGCGCCTGGGAGAGCGGATAGGAGCGGCTGGGCGAGGGACTGGTCGGCGCCCGGCCCGACGGGGCCTGCGCCACGTCCCCGGCCGGTCTTTTGCCGGTGTCCGCCGAGGCCCACACGCCCACGCCCACACCGAGCGCGACGGTACCCGCGAAAGCCGCGGCGACCACCGCCCGCTTCCGCCTCACCTGCTGCGCCGACGCCCGACGCCTGTGCTGGGTCACTCAGCCAACGTACGACCGATCGGCCCGTCACCCGTCATCGAGGTGTTCCGAAACTCTTCCGTACGGGTGAAATTCAGATACTCGTCGGACACAGTGTGACCACTCTCGATAACGTAGCGACACAGCCTTCACAAGATCCCCTGCCACACCACCTGTGACGCGAGGACCCACGCTGCCTGCGCACCGTCTCCCGTACCTCCCCACGCCGCTGGACGCCTTCAACGCCGCCCCCGCCGACGAGGCGGGCGCGATGCTGCAGCGCTGCCTGCGCAATCCGCGCTGGTCCGGGCGTATCGCCGAGCACCGCCCGTACCCCGACCTGGACGCCCTGCTGGCGGCGGCGGACGAGGCGACGTACGACCTGCCCGCGGCCGAGCTGTCCGGGGCCCTGGCGGGCGAGCCGCTGCCCGTGCTGCCGGAGGACACGTACCAGGCGGCGCACATGGCGCTGAGCGCGGCGCACGCGGCGTACGAGGCGAAATTCGGGCACACGTTCGTGATCTTTCTCGGCGACACCCCGGAGTACGAGGTCATCGACCGCATCCTCGAAGGCATCCGGTCACGATTGGCGAACGATCCGGAGGAGGAGCGGGTCAGGGCGGCGGAGGAGCTGCGACGCCTGGCGAGGCACCGGCTCGCGGCGTTCCTGGCGGGCCCCGCGCCCCACTCCCCGACGGGCCCGACCAGCGGCGCGACCAGCCACAACACGCCCGCTTCCGGCATATGACCGCACACACCGCCCGAATGCCGCACGCCTAGCCCGTCCGGTGCCACTTTGATCACACAAGTAGGCCCCCCGTAAGCCTCGCCCCGCCGCATGGATACGATGCTGAGGGCCGGTGGACCGTACCCGGCCGGGCCCGACCGACCGTGAAGCCGGCGCGGCCCTAGTCCCCGCTCCCGGAGGGTTCTTCCGTGCCGGCTGGAACGCTGTACCGCGGACGGGAAGGAATGTGGTCCTGGGTGGCTCACCGAGTCACCGGCGTCCTCATCTTCTTCTTCCTGTTCGTGCATGTGCTGGACACCGCACTCGTCCGTGTCTCCCCCGAGGCCTACGACAAGGTCGTGGCGACCTACAAGACGCCGATCGTCGCGCTGCTGGAGTACGGCCTCGTCGCCGCCATCCTCTTCCACGCGCTCAACGGCCTGCGCGTCATCGCCGTCGACTTCTGGTCGAAGGGCCCCCGCTACCAGAAGCAGATGTTCTGGACCGTGATGGGCGTCTGGATCGTCCTGATGATCGGCGCGCTCTACCCGGTCCTCGGCCACGCCGCTCGTGCCCTGTTCGGGAGCTGACACTCATGTCCACGACTGAAACCCCCGCGTCCGGAGTCGGCCCCGTCGAGGGCGCCCCGGTGTACTCCGTCGACAACCCGGCCCCGGTGATCGAGGCGCCGCGTCTGCGGACCAAGAAGACCCCCAAGTCCACCCGGGGGAACTTCGAGCTGGCCGCCTGGCTGTTCATGCGCCTGTCCGGCATCGTGCTGGTCGTCCTGGTCATCGGCCACCTGCTGATCCAGCTCGTCCTGGACGGCGGCGTCTCCAAGATCGGCTTCGCCTTCGTGGCCGGCCGCTGGGCGTCCCCGTTCTGGCAGGTCTGGGACCTGCTGATGCTGTGGCTCGCGATGCTGCACGGCGCCAACGGCCTGCGCACGGTCATCAACGACTACGCCGAGCGCCCGAACACCCGGCTGTGGCTGAAGGCTCTGCTCTACACCGCCACGGTGTTCACCATCCTGCTCGGCACGCTGGTGATCTTCACCTTCGACCCGAACATCCGCTAGGCACGGGGCTGCGAGAATCATGAAGATCCACAAGTACGACACAGTCATCGTCGGCGCCGGCGGCGCCGGCATGCGCGCGGCCATCGAGTCGACGAAGCGCAGCCGCACCGCGGTCCTGACCAAGCTCTACCCCACCCGCTCCCACACGGGCGCCGCGCAGGGCGGCATGGCCGCCGCGCTGGCCAACGTGGAGGAGGACAACTGGGAGTGGCACACCTTCGACACGGTCAAGGGCGGTGACTACCTGGTCGACCAGGACGCCGCCGAGATCCTGGCGAAGGAGGCCATCGACGCCGTCCTCGACCTGGAGAAGATGGGCCTGCCGTTCAACCGGACGCCCGACGGGACGATCGACCAGCGCCGCTTCGGCGGTCACTCCCGCAACCACGGCGAGGCCCCGGTCCGCCGGTCCTGCTACGCCGCGGACCGCACCGGCCACATGATCCTCCAGACGCTGTACCAGAACTGCGTCAAGGAGGGCGTGGAGTTCTTCAACGAGTTCTACGTCCTGGACCAGCTCATCACCGAGGTCGACGGCGTCAAGAAGTCGGCCGGCGTGGTGGCGTACGAGCTGGCCACCGGCGAGATCCACCTCTTCCAGGCGAAGGCCGTGATCTACGCCTCCGGCGGCACCGGCAAGTTCTTCCGGGTGACCTCCAACGCGCACACCCTCACCGGTGACGGCCAGGCCGCCGTCTACCGCCGGGGCCTGCCGCTGGAGGACATGGAGTTCTTCCAGTTCCACCCGACCGGCATCTGGCGCATGGGCATCCTCCTCACCGAGGGTGCGCGCGGCGAGGGCGGCATCCTCCGCAACAAGGACGGCGAGCGCTTCATGGAGAAGTACGCGCCGGTCATGAAGGACCTCGCGTCCCGTGACGTCGTCTCCCGCTCCATCTACACGGAGATCCGCGAGGGCCGCGGCTGCGGTCCCGAGGGCGACCACGTCTACCTCGACCTCACCCACCTGCCGCCGGAGCAGCTCGACGCCAAGCTCCCGGACATCACCGAGTTCGCGCGGACGTACCTCGGCATCGAGCCCTACACGGACCCGATCCCGATCCAGCCGACCGCGCACTACGCCATGGGCGGCATCCCGACGAACGTCCAGGGCGAGGTCCTGGCGGACAACACCACCGTCGTCCCGGGCCTCTACGCGGCCGGCGAGGTGGCCTGCGTGTCGGTGCACGGCGCCAACCGCCTGGGCACCAACTCGCTGCTGGACATCAACGTGTTCGGCCGCCGCGCGGGCATCGCCGCCGCCGAGTACTCGGCGAAGGTCGACTTCGTCGAGCTGCCGGAGAACCCGGAGTCGCTCGTCGTCGAGCAGATCGAGCGGCTGCGCAACTCCACCGGCAACGAGCGGGTGGCCACCATCCGCCGCGAGCTGCAGGAGACCATGGACGCCAACGTCATGGTGTTCCGCACCGAGCAGACGATCAAGACGGCCGTCGAGAAGATCGCCGAGCTGCGCGAGCGCTACAAGAACGTGGCGATCCAGGACAAGGGCAAGCGGTTCAACACGGACCTCCTCGAGGCGATCGAGCTGGGCAACCTGCTCGAGCTGGCCGAGGTCATGGCGGTCTCCGCGCTCGCCCGCAAGGAGTCCCGCGGCGGTCACTACCGCGAGGACTACCCGAACCGCGACGACGTCAACTTCATGCGGCACACCATGGCGTACCGCGAGGTCGGGGCCGACGGCTCGGAAACCGTCCGTCTCGACTACAAGCCGGTCGTCCAGACCCGCTACCAGCCGATGGAGCGTAAGTACTGATGGCTACCCCTGTTCTGGACAAGGCGGACGCGGCCGGCCAGCCCGAGCCCGGCTTCGCCGACTCCCCCTACATCACCGTCACCTTCCGGATCCGCCGCTTCAACCCGGAGGTCTCGGCGGAGGCGTCCTGGGAAGACTTCCAGCTGGAGATCGACCCCAAGGAGCGCGTCCTCGACGGTCTGCACAAGATCAAGTGGGACATCGACGGCACCCTGACCTTCCGCCGTTCCTGCGCCCACGGCATCTGCGGCTCCGACGCCATGCGGATCAACGGCAAGAACCGCCTGGCGTGCAAGACGCTGATCAAGGACATCAACCCCGAGAAGCCGATCACGGTCGAGCCCATCAAGGGCCTCACGGTCCTGAAGGACCTGGTCGTGGACATGGAGCCGTTCTTCCAGGCGTACCGGGACGTCATGCCCTTCCTCGTCACGAAGGACACGAACGAGCCCACGCGCGAGCGTCTGCAGTCGGCCGAGGACCGCGAGCGCTTCGACGACACCACGAAGTGCATCCTCTGCGCCGCGTGCACGTCGTCCTGCCCGGTGTTCTGGAACGACGGCCAGTACTTCGGTCCGGCCGCGATCGTGAACGCCCACCGCTTCATCTTCGACAGCCGTGACGAGGCGGGCGAGCAGCGCCTGGAGATCCTCAACGACCGCGACGGCGTGTGGCGCTGCCGCACGACCTTCAACTGCACGGACGCCTGCCCGCGCGGTATCGAGGTCACCAAGGCGATCCAGGAAGTCAAGCGCGCGCTGATCACGCGCCGCTACTGATCTCCCTCCGCCTCTTGCGAGTTGGGCCCCGCTCCCGGTCAGCCACCGGAAGCGGGGCCCTTCGCGTTTCCCGGGCCGGCGGGTGACAGGATGATCCCGCGTTTCCGGGAGCCCCGCCGAACGAGTTTCGGTGGGGCTCCTCGCGTATGGTCGGGTTTGAGCCCTAATGTGACGACATGTCAGACAAAGGGTCGTACGAACTGCTCGGGTTCGACAACGCGCTGTTTCCCGTCGGCGACCTCGGCGAGGCCGTCGGCTTCTACGAGCGGGCCGGGTTCACCGTCGGGTTCCGGCTCGACGAGGCGGGGATCGCCCAGCTGAAGGTCGGCGGCGAGATGCCGGCGATCCTGCTGCGCGCCGAGGAGGCGCTGGGACACCGGCCGCCGCCGTGGCCGTCGCCGCGGCTGTGGCTGGAGGTGCCGGACGCGCGGGCCGCGGCACGGGAGCTGGCCGCCGCCGGCATCATGCCGCTCGACGAGCCGTTCCCGGGGGCCACCGGCTGGACCGTGGAGATCGCCGACCCCTGGGGGAACGTCCTCGGGTTCACCGACTACAGCAAGCGCCCGGAGCTGGGCCGCCGGAGCTGACGCGCGAAGCCCGCGCGATCCGTCGCACCCTTGAGTTGAACATGTTCAAAAGCAGGGCTAGAGTCCTTCCTGTCAGCGTTTTGAACGCGTTCAAGAAGGGGTGGGGCATGGACCGCACCGTCATCGCCTACGTCATCTACCTGGCGGTCAGCATCGCGCTGACCGTCTGGGTGGCCCGCACGCTCAGCCGCAACGGCCGGGTCTTCCTGTCCGACGTGCTGCGCGGCAACGAGAAGCTCGCCGACGCCGTCAACCACCTCCTGGTGGTCGGCTTCTACCTGGTCAACCTGGGCTTCGTGGCGCTGTACCTGAACGACAGCGGCGACATCGAGGACACCCGGGGCATCTTCGAGGCCCTGTCGGCCAAGCTCGGCGTGGTGCTGCTGGTGCTCGGTGTGATGCACCTGGGCAACGTGTACGTGCTCAACAGGATCCGGCGGCGCGGGCTGATGGACCGCGAGCAGCAGCCCCCGGTCCCCCCGCAGGCCTGGGTACCGCCGACGGCCGGGGCGTGAGCGCGGTGACCTCCGCGCAGGACCGGGACGCCACGTCCGTCCCGGTCCGCGGGCTCACCGTCCTCTACGACGCCGAGTGCGCCCTGTGCACGCACCTGCGCGACTGGCTCGTCAGGCAGCCCAAGCTGGTGCCGCTGGAACTGGTTCCGGCCGGCTCGGACGAGGCCCGCCGGCGCTACCCGGGGCTCGACCACGCCGCCACCCTCCAGGAGGTCACCGTGATCGGCGACTCCGGGCAGGTCTACCAGGCGTCCCGAGCCTGGATCGTCGTCCTGTGGGCGCTGCGCGAACACCGCCCGCTCGCCCACCGGCTGAGCACCCCGGCCGGTTACAAGCTGGCCCGGGGCGCGGTGCTGGCGGCCGCCAAGTGGCGGGGCGCGCAGTGGGGCGGGCGGGCGTACCCGCGGGCCGACGGATGGTCGTACGACCCGCGGGCGGGCTGGACCTACAACCCGCCGTCCTGTTCCGGCGGCGCCTGCCCAACTGGTTAGGCTCCTGTCGTGCCCGCGAAGAACGAAGGCCCCGAAGAGGCCGGCCCCCAGACCAAGTCCGAGCAGACCCGCGCGCTCATCCTGGAGACCGCGATGCGGCTCTTCCAGGAGCGCGGCTACGACAAGACCACCATGCGGGCCATCGCCAAGGAGGCCGGCGTCTCCGTCGGCAACGCCTACTACTACTTCGAGGGCAAGGAGCACCTGATCCAGGGCTTCTACGACCGGATCGCCGCCGAGCACCAGGTGGCGGTCCGGGAGGTCCTGAACCGGGAGACCGACCTGGAGGCCCGGCTCGCGGGCGTGCTGACCGCGTGGCTGGACATCGCCCGGCCGTACCACGAGTTCGCGGTCCAGTTCTTCAAGAACGCCGCCGACCCCGACAGCCCGCTCAGCCCGTTCTCTCCGGAGAGCGAGCACGCGCGGGAGCAGGCCATCAGCGTCCACCGGGAGGTGCTGGCCGGCTCCAGGTCCAAGGTGGCGCCCGAACTGCGGGACGCGCTGCCGGAACTGATGTGGCTGTCCCAGATGGGCCTCGTCCTGTACTGGGTCTTCGACCGGACCGAGGGCCGCGAGCGCAGCTACCGGCTGGCGCGGCGCGGCGCGCGGCTGACCGCCCGCGGGGTCGCCCTGGCCCGGTTCCGGGTGCTGCGCCCCCTGGTGCTGGAGGTCCACGAGCTGTTCACGGACTTCCTGCCGGGGATGACGAGGGCACTTCCGGACCCCTCGGCCAGAGCCGGGCGCGCGGCCGGACACGAGGCCGGCCGCGCGGACGAGGACGGGGCCGAGGACTGACCCCTCGGCCGCGGGACGTCAGATCCACTGCAGGCGCCACAGGCGGAACACGCCCGTGCCGTCCGAGAGGTACTGGCCGCCGCCGACGTCCTCGGTGCTGACCACGTACTCCTTGCGCTGCCACAGCGGGATCAGCGGCACGTCGGCCGCCACGTCCCCCTGGATGGCGCGGAAGTCGTTCGAGGTCCGCGAGCGGTCGGCGTACTGCTGGCTGTTCCGGATGAGCGCGTCGACGGCCTTGCTGCTGTAGCCGGTGCTCATGGTGGAGCCGGTGCCGATCAGCGGGGAGCCGAAGGTGTCCGGGTCGGGGTAGTCGGCCACCCAGCCGACCGCCCAGGCGTCCATCTTCCCGGCGGCCCAGCGCTTCTGGAAGTCGGTCCACTCGTAGCCCTGGACGTCCACCTTGAACAGGCCGCCCTTCTCGAGCTGCTGCTTCAGCTCCGCGGCCTCCTCCGCGCCCGCGCCCCGGCCCCTGCCGTAGCCGAAGGTGAAGCGCACCGGCAGGGTCACCCCGGCCTGGGTGAGCAGCTCCCGCGCCTTCGCGGTGCTCTGCGTCGGGTAGGTGTCGAAGAAGGACGTGGTGTGGCCGATGATGCCGGTCGGGATCAGCGAGTACAGCGGGTCGACCGTGCCGTCGTACACCTTGGCGGCGAGCTGCTCGCGGTTGACCAGCCAGGCCATGGCGCGGCGCACCCGCTCGTCGTGCAGCGGTGAGGCGGCGCGGGTGTTGAGGTACAGGTTGCGGGTCTCGGAGCTGTCGGACTCGGTGACGCGCTGGGTGGGGTCGCTCGGGTTCAGCTCGGACAGGACCTGCGGCGGCAGCGTCCGGGTGGCGACATCGACCTGCTTGTGCTGCCAGGCGGTCTGCAGCTTCTGGGAGTCGGCGTAGTAGCGCAGCTCGATGGGGCGGCCGGTGCCGCCGAGGTAGCCCTGGTACTTCGTGTAGGGCGCGAGGACGGCCTTCTGGTCCTTGGTGTACGAGGTCAGCGTGTACGGGCCGGTGCCGTCGACACCGGTGCCGGTGCGCAGGGCCTTGGCCGGGTAGGCGTCCTTGTCCACGATCGAGCCGGCGCCGGTGGCGACCTTCAGCGGGAAGGTGGCGTCCGGGGACGACAGGTGGAAGGTCACGGACGTCGCACTGTCGGCGGACACCGAGCCGAGGGTGGAGAACAGGGACGCCGGGCCGACGTCCGAGTTGATCTTCTTCACCCGTTCGAAGGAGTACTTCACGTCCTCGGCGGTCAGCTTCCGCCCGCTCGGGAAGGTGATGTCGCCGCGCAGCGAGCACCGGTACGTCTTCAGCCCGCCGCCCTCGAAGGCGCAGCTCTTCGCCGCGTCCGGGACGGGTTTGACCCCGCCCGGCTCGAAGGTCAGCAGGGTCTGGAAGACGTTGCTGAACAGGGCCCAGGAACCGGCGTCGTAGGCGCCGGCCGGGTCCAGTGAGGTGACGGCGTCGGTCGTGCCGACGGTGATCGTCCGGTTCTTGTCGCCCTGCGACGGCAGCAACTGCCAGCCGCCGATCCCCACGACGGCGAGTACGAGCAGCGTCACGAGAATGCGCATGCGAACAGATCGCATGGTGGTGCCCCTCCCAGGCCTGCCAGGGCCCTACCCCTGGCCCAGCACAGAAAAACGGCCACTCCCCTAGTGGCGCGGCTCACCTAATCACACCTGTTTGAGCGGGGGGAAGGGCTATCGGCCCCCATGAGGGAGAACTTACCGAGGCGTTGTTTCCGCCGAATTCCACAGCGCCTTCACAGGAAGGTGGGAGCGGTTTCCGTGAGGCGCCGCGGGGCGGGTCAGGCGCGCGTGGCGGCCAGCTCGATCACCGTCACGTCCGAGGGCGCGTCGACCCGGGTGGGCGGCCCCCAGGCGCCGGCGCCCCGGCTGACGTACAACTGCGTGTCGCCGTAGCGTTCGAGGCCGGCCACGGTGGGGTTGGCGGCGGCCGCGATCAGGTTGCCCGGCCAGAGCTGGCCGCCGTGGGTGTGGCCGGAGAGCTGGAGGTCGACGCCGTGCCGCACCGCCTCGTGGATCTGCACCGGCTGGTGGGCGAGCAGCACGCAGGCGCGGGCCGGGTCCCGGTCGCCGAGCGCCTTCGCGAAGTCCGGGCCCCGGCCCTCGCTCTCGCCCTGGAGGTCGTTGACCCCGGCCAGGTCGAAGTACGGCAGCTCGGTGCGGGCGTTCTCCAGCGGGTGCAGGCCGAGGGTGCGCACCTCGGCGACCCACTGCTCGGCGCCGGAGAAGTACTCGTGGTTGCCGGTGACGAAGTAGGCCCCGTGCCGTGCGCTGAGCCGGGCCAGCGGCGCCGCGGCCGGGCCGAGGTCCTTCACGCTGCCGTCCACCAGGTCGCCGACGACCGCGATCAGGTCGGGCTGGGTGGCGTTCACGGTGTCGACGACCCGCTGCGCGAAACCGCGGCCGAGGACGGGCCCGAGGTGGATGTCGCTGACGACGGCGATCCGGAACCCGTGCGCGGCGCGCGGCAGCCGGGCCAGCGGCACGGTGACGCGCTTGACCCGCGGCCCGCGCAGCACGCCGTACGTGCCCTGCCCGACCGTCGCGACGGCGGCGGCCGCGGCGGCTCCGCCCACGACCCGGGAGACGAACAGCCGCCGGGAGGGGGCGTGCGCCTCGCGCGGCGCCCGCCCGGCGGGCTCCGGGCCGGCCTGGTCCTCCGGCACATCCGGCACGTCCGGCACATCCGGCTCGGCCGGCGCCGGCCGAGGCGCCGCCGGCACCGTCTCCGGCTCCCGCACGGGGGTCTCGGCGGTCCGCGCCCGGCGCGCCAGGAGCCGTGCCGCCAGGGGCCGTACGACCTCGCCGGCCACCACCGCCACCAGCAGGTACAGCGCCAGCGCCATCCACAGGAAGCCGGGCCAGGCGAGGGTGCGCTGGAGCCAGAAAGGGGCGCCGGAGCGTTCGGCGACCAGGGCGCCGACCATCAGCAGCGGGCCGGCGACGAACACCGCCGTGCCGGCGCGGCGGGCCGGGCCCGGGCCGCGGGTGGTGTCGCGGACCAGACGGCGCCACACGTACCAGTGCCCGAGCACCAGCACGGCCAGGACGGCCGCCGCGATGAGGACGAAGACGATGACCACGCTGCAGTGTCTCCCGCTATGACTTCCGGCGCAGTGCGCGCAGTCCGCGCAACCCGATGAGCCCGATGACCGTCCCCAGTACGAAGGAGACGATCGCCAGCAGCAGATGCACCCAGAAGTACGCGGTCGGGTGGCCGTCGTCGAAGGCGAGTCCGCTGCCGTCCTCGGCCAGGTTCTTGACGAAAGTGATCCAGATGACCCAGCTCCACACCCCGAAGGCGAGCAGGAACCAGGAGACCGGGCGGCTGAGTTTCACGGAGACTGACCTTTCGACACGACGCCGTGCCCCGGCGGCCGGCCGGGGGTCCGGGGGTTGTCCCCCGGATGAGCACGGCATGCGTTCAGTATCGCTGTCCGCGCCCGCGTTCCGTGGCCGGGGTGGGGTGCCGGGCGGGACTTCGGTGTCCTCGGCCGGTACGTTTCCGACCGTGCCCCCACCGAAGAAGGCCCTCGGGCGACGCCTGCTGGCCACCTCCGCCGCGCTGCTGTCCCTCTCCGTCACCACGCCGGTGGCATTCGCGGCCCCGACGCCCTCCACGAGCCCGACGGCCACTCCCCCGGCGCTCATGTCGCAGGTGGGCGGCGCGCGGCTGGGGCAGCCGGGGACCCAGGTGAACCTCACGGCCGGCGTGCCCGCGCTTCCCGAGGACCTCACCGCACGGTCCTGGATCGTCTCCGACGCCGAGTCCGGCGAGGTCCTCGCCGCGCACGACGCGCACTGGCCGCTGCCCCCGGCGAGCACCCTGAAGATGCTGTTCGCGGACACCCTGCTGCCCCGGTTCCCGAAGACGATGGAGCACAAGGTGGTCCCGTCCGACCTCGCGGGCATGGGCGCCGGTTCGAGCGTGGTCGGGATAAAGGAGGGTCACACCTACACCGTCCACGACCTGTGGCTCGGGGTCTTCCTGCGCTCGGGCAACGACGCCGTGCACGTGCTGGCCGCCATGAACGGCGGGGTGGACCGGACCGTCGCGGACATGCAGGCCCACGCCGACGAGCTGCAGGCCCTGGACACGCACGTGGTCAGCCCGGACGGGTACGACGCGCCGGAGCAGCGGTCGTCGGCGTACGACCTGACGCTGTTCGCCCGCTCCGGGCTGCAGAAGAAGGACTTCCGCGAGTACTGCTCGACCGTGTCGGCGAAGTTCGAGTCCGGCGAGATCCGCAACACCAACCGGCTGTTGAGCGGCGACACGGACGTGCCCGTCTACCAGGGCATCGCCGGGGTGAAGAACGGCAACACCACCGACGCCGGCGCCACCTTCACCGGCGTCGCCGAACGCGACGGCAAGGTGCTGCTGGTCACGGTGATGAACCCGGAGAAGCACGAGCACAACGAGGTCTACAAGGAGACCGCGAAGCTGTTCGACTGGGGCTTCCGGGCGGCCGGCAAGGTGCGCCCGGTGGGCGAGCTGGTCCCGCCGAAGAGCGCGCAGTCCACCTCCCAGCCGGGCGCCACCGCCTCGGCGGGGCAGGCGCACAGACCCGGCGGCTCCGGCAGACGGCCGGCCGCGAGCGCCCCGGGCGGGACCGGGGCCACCGGCGCCGGAACCGCCCTGGCCGTCGCCGGCGGACTGCTGGCGCTGCTCGGGGGCGGGGTGTTCCTGATCAACCGCCGTTGGCCGCTGCCGGATCTGATGCGCCGTCGGCCGCGCTCGTGATCCCGGCGTCCTTGCTCGGCGTCGCCGTCCAGGCGGCGCAGAACAGGACGAGTTTCGCGGTGAAGTTGATCCACAGCAGCAGGGCCACGGGCACGCCGAACGCGCCGTACATGCTCTTCGAGGCGATCCCCTGGATGTAGCCGCTGAGCAGCAGTTTCAGCAGCTCGAAGCCGACCGCGCCGGTCAGTGCGGCCACCAGCAGACGGCGGCGCGGGGGTTCGGTGCCGGGCAGCAGGGTCAGCACGTAGAGCAGCAGCAGGAAGTCGGCGAGCACGGCCACGGCGAACGCGATGATCTGCAGCAGCACGTGCCCCCAGCCCGCCCGGTCGAGACCGAGGGCGTCGCTGAGCCGGCCCACCATCGCGGAGGCCACGGTGGAGATGGCGAGGGTGGCGACGACCGCGCCGCCCAGACCGATCAGGATGCCCGCGTCCTTGGCCTTGGCGAGGAACGGGTTCTCCTCGTCGTCCGGCAGCTCCCACACCGCGCGCAGGCAGTCGCGCACCTGGCCGACCCAGCCCAGGCCGGTGAACAGCAGCAGGGCGCCGGCGATCACCCCGACGGTGCCGGCGTTCTCCACCAGGGCGTTGATGTCGAGCTGGTCGGAGATGCCGGGGATCTGCTCGGCGATCCTGTCCTGCAGGGTCCGCTGCTGCGACTGGCTGAGCGTGGCGGCGCCGACGGTGGCCGCCAGCGTCAGCAGCGGGAACAGCGCGACAAAGCTGACGAAGGTCATCGCGGCGGCCAGTCGCGTCCACT
Organism: Streptomyces sp. NPDC003720; assembly: GCF_042875075.1. NCBI lineage: Bacteria > Bacillati > Actinomycetota > Actinomycetes > Kitasatosporales > Streptomycetaceae > Streptomyces > Streptomyces sp. NPDC003720. The sequence goes on along the minus strand of NZ_JBIANZ010000008.1, from coordinate 131,380 downwards.
TCACCCGGTCCAGGCGCTCGTAGGAACGCCAGGCGTGCGTGATCATCAGCCGGGTGACGATCGGCCCGACACCGGGGAGCTTCTTCAGCCAGTCCATGCTGCGTCTCTGCCCCGCCACCAGGACCCGATGTGCGGGCGCGGCAACACTATTGAGTGACATCCCATTAATCACCCGTTCCGCCGAGCGGGGTTATGTTCTCCGGCCGGTCGCCCGGGCGGGGGCGGTACGGTCGCCGGCATGCCCGACCTCGAACCCCTCCCCCGGTCCCTGCTCGTCCTCGGCGGCACCTCCGAGATCGCGCTCGCCACCGTGCGCCGCCTGATCGCCCGTGGCGCCCGGACCGTCCGGCTGGCGGGCCGCCCCTCGCCCGGCCTGGAGCGGGCGGCCGAGGGTCTGCGCGCGCTGGGCGCGGACGTCCACACCCTCGCCTTCGACGCCCTGGACCCCGAGTCCCACGAGCCGGTACTCGGCAAGGTGTTCGCCGAGGGCGACGTCGATCTGGTGCTGCTGGCCTTCGGCGTCCTCGGCGACCAGGCCCACGACGAGCGGGAACCGCTGCGCGCCGTCCAGGTCGCGCAGACCAACTACACCGGAGCCGTGTCGGCGGGCCTGGTGGCGGCCCGCGCGCTGCAGACCCAGGGCCACGGCTCGCTGGTGGTCCTGTCCTCCATCGCCGGCGAACGCGCCCGCCGGGTGGACTTCATCTACGGCTCCAGCAAGGCCGGGCTCGACACCTTCGCGCAGGGTCTCGGCGACGCGCTGTACGGCACCGGGGTGCACGTCATGGTCGTGCGCCCCGGCTTCGTCGTCACGCCCAGGACCGCCGCCCTGCCCAGGGCGCCGTTCGCCACCACGCCCGAGGCGGTCGCCACGGCCGTCGAACTGGGCCTGCGCCGCCGCTCGGAGACCGTGTGGGTGCCGGGCTTCCTGCGCCTGGTGATGGCGGTGCTGCGGCACGCGCCGCGGACGGTCTTCCGCAGACTGCCCCTCTAGGGGGAGCCCCGTGCGGGAGCCTTCCGCGGGTGGGGGGAGGCGGCGGCTACCGGCTGGCGATCGTGCCGCGGTCCAGGTGCCCCGCCTGCGGCGGCACCACGGATCCGCCGAACGGGTACTCCCGGAGCTTGCGCCACACCCCGTCGGCGCCCTGCTCGTGCAGCGCGAACCCGGTGCACGGCCACTCCGCCTCGAAGCCGGCCAGCTCCTCGAACGCGCGGTCCATGGCCGCCTCGTCGATGCCGTGCGCGACCGTCACGTGCGGATGGTACGGGAACTGCAGCTCCCGCGGCACCGGCCCGGAGGCGTCGCGGACCCGCTGCTGCAGCCAGGAGCAGTCCTCGGCGCCCTGCACGACGCACACGTAGACGACCGGCGACAGCGGCCGGAAGGTACCGGTCCCGGACAGCCGCATCGGGAACGGCCGCCCGGCGGCCGCGACCCCTCTCAGGTGGGCGTCCACCGCCGGCAGGTCGGCCTCGTCCACCTCGGTCGGCGGCAGCAGGGTGACATGCGAGGGGATGCCGTGAGCCGCGGCGTCGCCGAAGCCCGCGCGCCGCTCCTGGAGCAGGCTGCCGTGAGGCTCCGGGACCGCGATCGACACGCCGATCGTTACGGTCCCCACGTCGTCTCCCCTCGTCGTGTCTGTTTTCTTCTCACCCGTCGGTTATCGACTGTACGGCCACGGGTGTCCCGTGGGCAGGCGCGGCGGCAGTGATGTGCAGCGCTCCGCCCGCTCGGGTGCGCGTGCGGTCGCACGCCTCGGTACCGCTCAGTGCTTGGCCGGCAGGAAACCCACGCGGTCGTACGCCTGCGCGAGCGTCTCCGCGGCCACGGCCCGCGCCTTCTCCGCGCCCTTGGCCAGGACCGAGTCGAGCGTCTCGGGGTCCTCCAGGTACTGCTGGGTGCGCTCCCGGAACGGCGTCACGAACTCCACCATGGCGTCCGCGAGGTCCGTCTTGAGCGCCCCGTACATCTTGCCCTCGTAGTCCTTCTCCAGCTCGTCGATCGTGCGGCCGGTGAGGGTGGAGAAGATGGTGAGGAGGTTGGAGACGCCCGGCTTGTTCTCGGTGTCGTAGCGGATCACCGTGTCGGTGTCGGTGACCGCGCTCCTGACCTTCTTCGCCGTCGCCTTCGGCTCGTCGAGCAGGTTGATCAGGCCCTTGGGGGTGGACGCCGACTTGCTCATCTTGACCGTCGGATCCTGCAGGTCGTAGATCTTCGCCGTCTCCTTGAGGATGTACGGCTTCGGGACGGTGAAGGTCTCGCCGAACCGCCCGTTGAACCGCTCGGCCAGATCCCGGGTCAGCTCGATGTGCTGGCGCTGGTCCTCGCCGACCGGCACCTCGTTGGCCTGGTACAGCAGGATGTCCGCGACCTGCAGGACCGGGTACGTGAACAGGCCGACGGAGGCCCGGTCGGCGCCCTGCTTGGCGGACTTGTCCTTGAACTGGGTCATGCGCGAGGCCTCGCCGAAGCCGGTGAGGCAGTTCATGACCCAGGCGAGCTGGGCGTGCTCGGGGACGTGGCTCTGCACGAAGAGGGTGCAGCGGTCCGGGTCGAGACCGGCGGCCAGCAACTGCGCGGCGGCCAGCCTGGTGTTGGCGCGGAGCTGGGCCGGGTCCTGCGGGACGGTGATCGCGTGCAGGTCGACGACCATGTAGAACGCGTCGTGGGACTCCTGGAGGGCCACCCACTGGCGGACGGCGCCGAGGTAGTTGCCGAGGTGGAACGAGCCCGCGGTGGGCTGGATTCCGGAGAGCACACGCGGAGGACGCTGCATGGCGGAGCCATTCCCCTGAGGGCGGTGGTGGGCGACGGGTGGGCGGTCGTTGGCCATGTTCACCATTCTCTCAGGTAACGGGCGGCGATCCGGAACGGGTGGCAAACAGGCGGGGCGCGATCCGGTCCGCGGGGTGTAACAAGGGTGGGACACCGAAGGGGAGGGTCTATGGGCGTACGGGGGACACGGCCGAGGCGGGCGCGGGCCGCCTGGGCGGCGGCGGTCGCGGGAGCGCTCGCCCTGGGGGCGCCGGGGGCGGCGCGGGCGGCGCAAACCGATCCACCCGATGTGGTGATGATCATTCCGAACGGCGACGGCGCGCCGCGGGCGGTGGCCTCCGGCGAGCCGTCCTTCGAGCGGCTCCACGAGCTGCTGCGGCCCGGGTACACGGGCACGCGGCCGGTGCCCCGGGCCTGGACCCGGGGGCGGTACCCGCGGGTGCGGGTCACCGTGGTGTGGGGCCTGACCGGTGTGGGCGGCTGGCCGCAGACCAGCCGGGCGCCGGGCGGGGACACGGCCGTCGAGCGGGTGGACCAGCTCTTCCTCGCCGGGGACGGCACACCCTGGGTGCGCACGGACCCCGCGCCGGACGTGCAGGACGACGACATCCGCTGGCACCCGGCGCGGCGGGACCTCTACGACCGGCTGGACCGTGCGGGGCTGCTCGGCGCGCCGGCGCCCGCCGCCCCGGGCCGGAGCCGGTCGTGGTCCGCCGTCGAGCCGTGGTGGGCGGCCGCCGGCGGGCTCGCCGCCGGGGCCGCCGGCACTCTCCTGGTCCGCCGGGCGGCGGAGCGGCGTCGCACCGGGCCGCCGCGCGGGGAGCCTCGTCAGGAGCTGATCGACCTGTGAGGGTCAGCCGAGGTCGACCTCGGGGTAGAGCGGGAAGCCCGCGACCAGGTCGGTGGCCCGGCGGGAGATCTCGTCCGCGATCTTCGGGTCGAGGATGTGCTGGGCCTTGGAGGGGGCGCCGGACTTGGTGGTGCCGGGCTCGGTGGTGGTGAGCACGCGGTCGATGAGGCCGGCGACCTCGTCCATCTCGGCGGTGCCGAGGCCCCGGGTGGTCAGGGCGGGGGTGCCGACGCGGATGCCGGAGGTGTACCAGGCGCCGTTCGGGTCGGCCGGGATGGCGTTGCGGTTGGTGACGATGCCGGCGTCCAGCAGGGCCGCCTCGGCCTGGCGGCCGGTGAGGCCGTAGGAGCCGGCCACGTCGATCAGGTTGAGGTGGTTGTCCGTGCCGCCGGTGACCAGGGTGGCGCCGCGGCGCGACAGGCCCTCGGCGAGGGCGCGGGAGTTGTCGACGATGCGCCGGGCGTAGTCCTGGAAGGAGGGCTGCCGGGCCTCGGCGAGGGCGACGGCCTTGGCGGCCATCACGTGCGGCAGCGGGCCGCCGAGCACCATCGGGCAGCCGCGGTCGACCTGGTCCTTCAGGGAGTCGTCGCACAGGACCATGCCGCCGCGCGGGCCGCGCAGGGACTTGTGGGTGGTCGTGGTGACGATCTGGGCGTGCGGGACCGGGTCGAAGTCGCCGGTGAGGACCTTGCCGGCGACCAGGCCGGCGAAGTGGGCCATGTCGACCATCAGGGTCGCCCCGACCTCGTCGGCGATCTCCCGCATGACGCGGAAGTTCACCAGGCGCGGGTAGGCGGAGTAGCCGGCCACGATGATCAGCGGCTTGAACTCGCGGGCCTGGGCGCGCAGCGCCTCGTAGTCGATGAGGCCGGTGGCCGGGTCGGTGCCGTAGGACCGCTGGTCGAACATCTTGCCCGAGATGTTGGGGCGGAAGCCGTGGGTGAGGTGGCCGCCGGCGTCCAGGGACATGCCGAGCATGCGCTGGTTGCCGAAGGCCTGGCGCAGCTCGGCCCAGTCGGCCTCGGTGAGGTCGTTGACCTGGCGGGCGCCGGTCTTCTCCAGGAAGGGGACCTCGACGCGGTCGGCGAGGACGGCCCAGAAGGCGACGAGGTTGGCGTCGATGCCGGAGTGCGGCTGGACGTAGGCGTGCCGGGCGCCGAACAGCTCGCGGGCGTGCTCGGCGGCCAGGGACTCGACGGTGTCGACGTTGCGGCAGCCGGCGTAGAAGCGGCGGCCGACCGTGCCCTCGGCGTACTTGTCGCTGAACCAGTTGCCCATCGCCAGCAGGGTGGCCGGGGAGGCGTAGTTCTCGGAGGCGATCAGCTTGAGCATCGCGCGCTGGTCGGTGACCTCCTGGCCGATGGCGTCGGCGACCCGCGGTTCGACCGTGCGGATGACGTCGAGTGCGGCGCGGAAGGCCGTGGACTCGGTGGAGAGGGACTTCTGCTCTGGCATGGGGACCTCCGGACGGCGTGCGTTCAGCGTTCACGTTCGGCCCAGGCGCACGGCACTGTTTCCCGTCGGGCCGCTCCCCGATGGTCCGTCCCATCCCTGCGCGCCAGTCACGACCCGCTGATCAGCCTACCGGGCGCGCCGGAACCGGGAGATCCCGCGTCCACCATGCGAGCGGGGATAGGAAGGGGGCCACCGTCGTGTCCGGGAGAGTCACCGTCGTATCCGGGAGAGGCCGTGCCCACTGCTGAAGACCTCATCGCCGCCGCCGAGGCGCACAGCGCGCCCATCTACCGTCCGCTGCCGGTCGTCGTGGCCACGGCCGAGGGGGCGTGGCTGACGGACGTGGCGGGACGCCGGTACCTGGACCTGCTGGCTGGGTACTCCGCGCTGAACTTCGGGCACGGCCACCCGCGCCTCGTCGAGGCGGCCGAGCGGCAGCTCGCGCGGGTGACGCTGACGTCCCGCGCCTTCCACCACGACCGGTTCGCGGCCTTCTGCACCGAGCTGGCCGAGCTGTGCGGCATGGAGATGGTGCTGCCCGTGAACACCGGCACGGAGGCCGTGGAGAGCGCGGTGAAGACGGCGCGGAAGTGGGGTTACCGGGTGAAGGGGGTGCCCGCGGAGATGGCGAAGGTGGTGGTCGCGGGCGGCAACTTCCACGGGCGTACGACGACGGTGATCAGCTTCTCGACCGATCCGGAGGCCCGCGCGGACTTCGGGCCGTACACACCGGGGTTCGAGATCGTCCCGTACGGCGACCTGACCGCGATGCGGCGGGCGCTCACCGAGAACACCGTCGCCGTGCTGCTGGAGCCGGTCCAGGGCGAGTCGGGGGTGATCGTGCCCCCGGCCGGCTATCTGGCCGGGGTGCGGGAGCTGACCCGGGAGCGGAACGTGCTCTTCGTCGCGGACGAGGTCCAGTCGGGTCTGGGGCGGACCGGGCGTACCTTCGCGTGCGAGCACGAGGGGGTGGTGCCGGACGTGTACGTGCTGGGCAAGGCGCTGGGCGGCGGGATCCTGCCGGTGTCGGCGGTGGTGTCGAGCGCGGAGGTGCTCGGTGTCTTCCGGCCGGGCGAGCACGGGTCGACGTTCGGCGGGAACCCGCTGGCCTGCGCGGTGGCGCTGGAGGTGATCGCGATGCTGCGCACCGGCGAGTACCAGGCGCGGGCGGCCGAGCTGGGCGAGCGGCTGCACCGGCGGCTGCGCGGGCTGCTCGGCGGGGACGCGGTGACGGCGGTGCGCGGGCGCGGACTGTGGGCGGGCGTGGACGTCGCGCCGCGGGCCGGCACCGCGCGTCAGGTGTCGGAGCGGCTGATGGAGCGGGGCGTGCTGGTGAAGGACACCCACGGCTCGACCGTCCGGATCGCGCCGCCGCTGGTCATCGCCGAGGAGGACCTGGACTTCGGGCTCGACCGGCTGGAGGCCGTGCTGGGCGGCTGAGGGCCGCGCGCCGGAGCGTCCGGGCCCGGCCCCGGCGGCGGCTAGAGGATGACGTGGGGCAGGAAGCGGGCGTACCCGTCGGTGATCAGGCCCGAGGACTCCCGGATGCCCAGGCCGGCCGGTTCGTCCCGGACCGTCCAGGCGCCGAGGACGACGTGGTTGCCGTCGAAGGCGGGCAGCGGGGCCAACTGCTGGTAGCAGCAGGGCTCGTCGCGTACGGCCGGGGGCGCGCCCGGCTCGTGCACGGTGACGCCCTCGCCCTCGCGGCCCAGCAGGGGCTTGGCCACGTAGCCGGTGGTGCGGGCGAGTTCGCGCGGGCCGTCGAGGTGGGCGGGGAGCAGGTTCGGGTGGCCGGGGTACAGCTCCCAGAGGACGGCCAGCAGGGCCTTGTTGCTCAGCAGCATCTTCCAGGCGGGCTCGATCCACAGGGTGGTGCCGCTGCCGCCGCCGTTGTCGAGGGTGTCGAGGACGTGCCCGGCGAACGCGTCGGTGGTGAGCCACTCCCAGGGGTAGAGCTTGAACACGGCACGGATGAACCGGAGTCCGTTGTCCACGAACCGGCCGGAGAGGGTGTCCCAGCCGATCTCCTCCATGGAGATCCAGTCGGTCTCGAGTCCGGCCTGCTCGGCGGTCTCCTTGAGATAGGCGACCGTCATCAGGTCCTCGCCGAGTTCGTCGGCCGAGGAGTGCGCGAAGTGCAGCGGGCTGCCCGGCGGGAGCAGCGCGGCCTGCTCGCGCCAGGCGTCGACCAGGCGCTCGTGCAGCGAGTTCCACTGGTCGGCGCCGGGGAAGCGCTCCTCCATCCAGAACCACTGGGGGGAGGCGGCCTCGACCAGCGAGGTGGGGGTGTCCGCGTTGTACTCCAGCAGTTTCGCCGGGCCGGCGCCGTCGTAGCGGAGATCGAACCGGCCGTACACGGTGGGGAGTTCGGCGCGGCGGTGCCAGGCCTCGGTGACGGCCGCGACGACCCGCGGGTCGGTGACGCCGAGTTCGGCGAAACGGTCCTTCGCCACGATGTGCCCGGCGGCGGCCAGGCACATGCGGTGCAGTTCCGCGACGGTCTCCTCCAGCGCCTCGATCTCGGGCAGGGTGAAGGCATAGTAGGCGCTCTCGTCCCAGTAGGGGCGCAGGGAGCCGTCGGGGTGGCGGGTGAGCGGATAGACGAGCCCCTGCTCCTCGACCGTCCGCTGCCAGCCGGGGCGGGGGGTGATGGTTCGGCGTTCCATGGTGTGTGCCGTTCAGCCGCCGGAGCCGCCCTTGCCGCCGCCGAAGCCGCCGCGGTGCACCCCGCCGCCGCCCGAGGACCCGCCCGAGCCCTTGCTCGGCTTGGTGAAGGAGCCGCCGCTCACCCAGGAGCCCTTCTTCTTTCCGCCGTAGTACCAGGAGCCGTTCACCGTGGACTTGGCGGACTTGCAGTTCTTGTCGGAGACGACCTGGTAGCCCTTGGCGAGGCGGTAGCTGTCCCGGTCGACGCAGCGCTTGTCCGGGGAGGAGGAGCAGGCCGTGAGGGCGGCGGCGAGCAGGCCCATGCCGCCGAGGACGACCGTGGTGGAGCGCAGTTGCGCGCGTGTGTTCGCCATGTGGTGGATCCCCCGTCTGCTGTGCGGTGTGCGGCGGTCAGCCTAGGCGGGGGTGCGCGGGTCCCCGCAAGGGGCCCGGCGATCTCGCGCTCGCCTAGAGTCGGTTCGTGCTGTTCGGAATGGTGTGCGCCCTCGGCGCGGCGGTCTGCTTCGGTACCGCGACGGTGTTGCAGGCGATGGCCGCGCGGCAGGCCGGCACGGGCGGGGGCGGCGAGGTCGCCCTGCTGCTGCGGGCCCTGCGGCAGTGGCGGTACCTGGCGGGTCTCGCGCTGGACGGTCTCGGTTTCCTGTTCCAGATCGCGGCGCTGCGCTCGATCCCCATCTACGCGGTGAGCGCGGCGCTCGCCGCCAGCCTGGCGGTGACGGCCGTGGTCGCGGCACGTCTGCTGCGGGTGCGGCTCAGCGGCACGGAGTGGGGCGCGGTGGGCGTGGTGTGCGCCGGGCTCGCGATGCTGGGGCTGGCGGCCGGACCGGAGGGCGAGGAGGGCGGTTCGCCCGCCCTGAGATGGGCGATGCTCGCGACGGCGGCCGGCATGGCGGTGCTCGCTCTGCTGGGTGGGCGGCTGTCGGGGCGGATGCGGGCCCTCGTGCTGGGTCTCGGGGCGGGTTTCGGGTTCGGGGTGGTGGAGGTGGCGGTCCGGCTGGTCGACTCGCTGCGTCCGGCTCATCTGCTCACGAACCCGGCGTCCTACGCCCTCCTGATCGGCGGCGGCGCCGCCTTCGTGCTGCTGACGTCGGCCCTGCAACGCGGCTCGGTGACCACCGCGACGGCCGGCATGGTGATCGGCGAGACGATCGGCCCGGCGGCGGTGGGCGTCGTCTGGCTCGGCGACCGCACCCGGGAGGGCCTGGGCTGGCTGGCGGCGCTCGGCTTCGCGGTCGCGGTGGCGGGCGCCCTGGCCCTGGCCCGCTTCGGCGAGGCACCGGCCACGGCGGCCGCGGAGGAGTGAGACGACCCAGCGCCGGCTTCGGACCGGAGGAACGCGGCCTGGGCCGGCTCTGGACCCGGAGACGTCCGCGGGGGGGGCGGGGCCGAAGGGGGCCGACTCCGATCCGGATCAGGACCGGAGGCAGCCGCCGGAGTCGGAGGAGGACCCGGGAAGTGCCCGCTCGTGGGTGACAGGCCCTGTCGTCACGGCAGGGCCCGGCACAGGGCTTCCAGGGCTGCCGGCCAGGCGCTGTCCGGTGGGGTCCCGTAGCCGACGACCAGGGCGTCGGCCGGTTCGGCGAGGGCCTGCGGGTGCCGGTGGTAGGACAGGCCGTGCAGGGCCAGGCCCTGCCAGGTCGCGGCCTGCACCACCGGCTGTTCGCTGCCGGGCGGCAGCCGCAGCACCGCGTGCAGGCCGGCCGCGATCCCGGTGACCCGGACGCCGGGCGCGCGCTCGGCGACGGCGGCGGTGAGGGCGTCACGGCGGCGCCGGTAGCGCAGCCGGGCGGAGCGGACGTGCCGGTCGTAGGCGCCGGAGGTGAGGAACTCGGCCAGGGTGAGCTGGTCCAGCACGCCCACGGTGTCGATCCGGCCCTTGGCCGCGGCCGCCTCCTCCACCAGCGAGGGCGGCAGGACCATCCAGCCCAGCCGCAGACCGGGGGCGAGGGACTTGCTGGCGGTGCCGAGGTGGACGACCCGGCCGGGGTCCAGGCCCTGGAGGGCGCCGACGGGCTGGCGGTCGTAGCGGAACTCGCCGTCGTAGTCGTCCTCCAGGACCAGGGAGCCGGTGCGCCGCGCCCACTCCACCACCGCCGTCCGCCGGTCCGGGTGCAGGGCCGTGCCCATGGGGAACTGGTGGGCGGGTGTGAGGAGGACGGCGCCCTCGCCGGTCAACGCGCCTGTGTCGGTGCCCAGTTCGTCGTACGGCAGGGCGGGCGTGGCGAGACCCGCGTCGTGCAGCAGACCCCAGTGGGCGTCGAGCCCGTAGGACTCCACCGCCACCGAGCGCACCCCGCGGGCCCGCAGCAGCGTGCCGAGGACGCGCAGGGCGTGCGAGAAACCGGCGGTGATCAGGATCGTCTCCGGGTCTGCGCGGACGCCCCGGACGCGGGAGAGGTAGCCGGCCAGGGCGGTGCGCAGTTCGGGGCGTCCGCGCGGGTCGCCGTAGCCGAGGGCGTCGGACGGGGCGGCGGCCAGGGCGCGGCGGGCCGCCTTGAGCCACTCGGTGCGCGGGAAGGCGGTGAGGTCGGGGCTGCCGGGCAGGAGGCTGTACGCCGGGCGGCCCGGTGGCCGGCGCCGGGGCGCGTCCGCGGCCGGCGGGATCACCGCCCGTGGGGCCACCCGGGTGCCGGAGCCCTGGCGGGCGGTGAGCCAGCCCTCGGCGACCAGGTCGGCGTAGGCCTCGGCGACCGTGTTGCGGGCGATGCCGAGGTCGCCGGCGAGGGAGCGGGAGGACGGCAGCCGGGTGCCGGGGGCGAGGCGGCCGGTGCGGACCGCGTCCCGCAGCGCGTCGGTCAGACCGCGGCGCAGCCCGCTGGTCCCGGCCGGCTCCAGATGGAGGTCGACGCCCAGATTGGCCCAGGAATTCGCCATGGGAATGGACCATACTCCTGGGCTGCCCGGCTCCTAGGGTCGAACCATGAGCAGCGCACAGGAAACCGTCGAGTACGCCACCGAACACACCCCGCGCCTGGAGTGGGCCCGGCACGCGCCCGAGGTCTACAAGGCGATGGTCCGCCTGGACACCGCCGCCAGGCAGGGCCTCGACCCCAAGCTGTACGAGCTGGTGAAGATCCGCGCCTCACAGCTCAACCACTGCGCCTTCTGCCTCGACATGCACACCAAGGACGCTCTGGCGGCGGGCGAGAGCGTGGAGCGGATCGTGCAGCTCAGCGCCTGGGAGGAGTCCCGGCACTTCTACACCGAGAAGGAGCTGGCGGCGATCGAGCTGACCGAGGCGGTCACCGTGCTGACCGACGGCTTCGTGCCGGACGAGGTGTACGAGCGGGCCGCCAAGCGGTTCGACGAGGCCGAGCTGGCGCGGCTGATCGCCGCGATCGCGGTGATCAACGCCTGGAACCGCTTCGGCGTGACCACCCGGATGGCGCCGGGCCACTACCAGCCGGGACAGCACGGGTGAGCCGCCCCGCCGAGGGGCCGCCGGCCGTGAGCGGGGCGGACCTGTTCCGCGCGCTGCACCGCCGGCGCCCCCAGGGGGACCCGCTGGTGCTGCCCGGCCCGTGGGACGCGGCGAGCGCCCGGACGTGCGTCGAGGCCGGCTTCCCGGCGCTGGCCACGCCCAGTGCCGGCATCGCCGCCTCCCTCGGCTACGAGGACGGCGAGACCCCCGCCGACGAGATGTTCGCGGCGGTGGCCCGGATCGCCCGGGCGGTGGACGTGCCGGTGTCGGCGGACGTCGAGGGCGGCTACGGGCTCGCGCCGGCCGAACTGGTGGAGCGGCTGCTGGAGGCGGGGGCCGTGGGCTGCAACCTCGAGGACTCGGGAGCGGGGGGTGTCCTCAAGGACCCGCACGAGCACGCCGACTACCTCGCCGGGGTCCGCTCGGCCGCCGCCGACCGGCTGTTCGTCAACGCCCGGGTCGACACCTTCGTCCACGGCGACGGCGACCCGGAGCAGGCCATCGCCCGTGCCGCGCTGTACGTGGCGGCGGGCGCGGACTGCGTGTACCCGATCCTCGCGCCGGCCGATGTGCTGCCCCTGCTGCGGTCCGGCATCCAGGGCCCGATCAACATGGCGGCCCGGCTGGACGGCGAGGGCCCCTCGCCCGCCGTGCTCGGCGGACTCGGGGCCACTCGCGTCACGTTCGGTCCGGGACTCCAGCGGCGGGCCGCGGCCGCGCTGGGCGAGATCGTCGCCGGACTGCGCTGAGCCGGGTCAGGACAGCCACTTCTTCCAGACGGACGGGTGGCTGTCCACCCACTTCTTCGCCGCGTCCTGCGGGCTCAGCTTCTGGTCGGCGATCATCAGGGAGACCTCGTTCTGGTCCTCGGTCGTCCACTTGAACTTCTTCAGGAAGGCCGCCGCCTCGCCCCCGGACTTCGCGAAGCCGGAGTTCAGGTACTTCTGCAGCGGGGTGTGCGGGTAGGCGCAGGTGATCTTCGCCGGGTCCGCGTCGCAGCCCTCCTTGTACGGCGGCAGCTTCACCTCGGTCATGGGGACCTTCTTGAACAGCCACTGCGGCGCGTACCAGTACGTGAGGAAGGGCTTCTTCTCCTTGGCGAACTGCTTCATCTGGGTGATCTGCGCCGCCTCGGAACCGGCGAAGACGACCTGGTAGTCCAGCTTCAGGTTCTTCACCAGCGCCTTGTCGTTGGTGACGTAGGACGGGGAGCCGTCCATGAGCTGGCCCTTGCCGCCGCTCTCCGCGGTGCGGAAGAGGGAGGCGTACTTGTTCAGGTTGTGCCAGTCGGTGATGTCCGGGTGCTGCTTGACCAGGTAGGCGGGGACGTACCAGCCGATGTGGCCGGTCACCCCGAGGCCGCCGCCGGGCGCGATCGTCTTCTTGTCCTCGACGTACCGCTTCTCCTGGTCCGGATGCCCCCAGTCCTCCAGGATGGCGTCGACCCGGCCCTGGCTGAGCGCGTCCCACGCGGGCACCTCGTCGACCTGGACGGTGTCGACGCGGTAGCCCAGCTTGTGCTCCAGCAGGTACTGGGCGACGGCCACGTTGGACTGGGCGCCCACCCAGGACTGCACGGACAGGGTGACGGTCTTCGAGCCCCGCGCGTTGGCGAACGGGCTGGCCTGCTTGGTCATGTCGGCGGCGCCGCAGCCGGTCAGCAGCGCGAGCGCGGACACGCCCGCGGCCACCGTGAGAGTCGTACGGAATCGCATGTCACGCTCCCTTCTTCGCGCGCCGTTCGGTGGGCTGGGTCACCCGGTCGAGCATCAGGCCCAGGCAGACGATGGCCGCGCCGGCCACCAGGCCGGTCGCCAGGTCGCCCTGGGCGAGTCCGAAGGCGACGTCGTAGCCGAGGGCGCCGCCCCCGACCAGGCCGCCGATGATGACGACGGCGAGGACCAGGACCACGCCCTGGTTGACGGCGAGCAGCAGCGAACGGCGGGCCAGCGGGAGCTGCACCTGCCAGAGCTGCTGGCGGCCGGTCGCGCCGAGCGAGCGCGCGGACTCCAGGGCGGCCGGGTCGACCTGGCGCAGGCCCTGGGCGGTGATCCGGACGACGGCCGGCAGCGCGTACACGACGGCCGCGGCGACGGCCGGGGCGCGGCCGACGCCGAACAGGGCGACGACCGGGATCAGGTACACGAGCTGCGGCATCGTCTGGAAGACGTCCAGCACGGGCCGCAGCGCGCGTTCGACGCGGTCGCTGCGGGCCACGGCGATGCCGGTGGCGAGGCCCAGGACGAGGGTGACGGCGACGGCGGCGAGCACCTGGGAGAGGGTGTCGAGGGACGGCTTCCACACCCCGAGCACGCCGATGGCGGCCATGGCGAGGACGGCGGTCAGGGCGGTGCGCCAGGTGCCGATCAGCCAGGCGAGGGCGGCGACGATCAGCAGCACCGCCCACCAGGGCAGCCACTGCAGTCCGTCGCGGACCGGGTCGAGCACCCAGGTGGTGAAGTGGCCCGCCCAGTCGGCGGTGCCGCCGACGACCGGGACGCCGGAGTACAGGTGGGCCGTCATCCAGTCGACGGCGCGGTTGACGGGCTCGGCGATCGGCAGGGTCCAGCCGCCGGGCCAGTCGAGGGCGCCGAGCAGGCGGGTGGCCAGGGCGACGGCCGCGGTGACGGCGAGGGCGTAGGGCCAGCCGATGGTGCGCGGGCGGTCGGCCGCCTGGACGCCGTCGCCGGCCGCGGCGGTGACGCGGTCCAGGACGACCGCCAGCAGGACGATCGGGATGCCCGCGGCGAGGGCCGCGCCCACGTCGACGGAGGCGAGGGCCTGGTAGACGCGGTCGCCGAGGCCGCCGGCGCCGATGACGGAGGCGATGACGGCCATGGACAGGGCCATCATGATCGTCTGGTTGAGGCCGAGCAGGAGTTCCTTGCGGGCCAGCGGGATGCGGGCCGTCAGCAGCCGCTGGCGCGCGGTGGCGCCGAGCGACTCCACGGCCTCCAGGACCTCGGGGTCCGCGCCGCGCAGACCGAGCGCGGTGAGCCGGGCCATCGGCGGGGCGGCGTAGACGACGGTGGCGAGCACGGCCGCGGGCACGCCGATGCCGAAGACCAGGACGACGGGGAGGAGGTAGGCGAACGCCGGGAGCACCTGCATGGTGTCCAGCACCGGGCGCAGCGCGCGGTCCAGCCGGTCGGAGAGGCCGGCGGCCAGGCCGAGCAGGGCGCCCACGGCCACGGAGACGAGGACGGCCACCACCATGAGGGCCAGGGTCTGCATGGTCGGCACCCACATGCCGAGCACGCCGCAGGCCAGCAGGGCGGCGGCGGTGCCCGCTGCCAGCCGGACACCGGCGACGCGCCAGGCGACCAGGGCTCCGAGGGCGGTGACGCCGGCCCAGCCCGCGGCGAGCAGGGCGAGGTAGACGGCGCGCACGGACAGGACGACCGCGTTGCTGATGTAGCCGAAGAAGTAGAGGAACAGCGGGTGGCTGTCGCGGTTGTCGATCACCCAGTCGCTGGCGGAGGCCAGGGGCTTGGAGAGGTCGACGGTGAGGGCGCCGGGCCAGGACGCGCTGCCCCAGCGGCTGTTGACGAGGGGCACGACGACCGCCGCGGCCACGGCGAGCACGAGGAGCTTCGCCGCGGCGCGGTGTCTCAGGACGCCGGGGAGGTGCGTACGGGGGGCTGTCGCGGTGACCGTTGCCATCAGACGCCCTCCGTGCCGGTGCTGAGGGCGGGCGGGGTCGCCTCCTCGCCCTGGGCGGGCACGGCGGCGCCGGCGCCGACCCCGGCGGCCGGCGTGGACCCGGTGCCGGCGACCACGCCCAGCAGTTGCTCGTGTCCGACCACCCCGACGCACTTGCCCTGGTTCATCACGCGGGCCGGGGCGCCGGCGCGGGCCACCGCCTCGATGGCCTCGGCGACGGTGGCCTCCGGGCGGACGGCGGGACCGCTGCCGGCCTCCTCGAGGGACGCGGGGCGCATGGCGCTGCGGCAGGTCACCACCTGTTCGCGCGGCACGTCCCGGACGAACTCGCGGACGTAGTCGTCGGCCGGGGCGGAGACGATCTCCTCGGGCGTGCCGAGCTGGACGACGCGGCCGTCGCGCATCAGGGCGATCCGGTCGCCGAGCTTCAGCGCCTCGGAGAGGTCGTGGGTGATGAAGACCATCGTGCGGCCCTCCTCGCTGTGCAGGCGGGCCACCTCCTCCTGCATGTCGCGCCGGATCAGCGGGTCGAGGGCGCTGAACGGCTCGTCGAAGAGGAGTACCTCGGGGTCGACGGCGAGCGCGCGGGCGAGTCCGACGCGCTGGCGCTGACCGCCGGAGAGCTGGGCGGGACGGCGCTTCTCCATGCCTTCGAGGCCGACCTTGGCGACCACCTCGGCGGCCCGCTCGCGCCGCTCGGACCGGCCGACGCCCTGGATCTCCAGGCCGTAGGCGACGTTGTCGAGGACCGTGCGGTGCGGGAGCAGGCCGAAGTGCTGGAAGACCATCGCGGCACGGTGGCGGCGCAGTTCGCGCAGCCGGGTGCGGTCCATGGCGCGCACGTCCTCGCCGTCGATGGCGATGGTTCCGGCGGTGGGCTCGATGAGCCGGGTCAGACAGCGCACGAGGGTGGACTTGCCGGAGCCGGACAGGCCCATCACCACGAAGACCTCGCCCTTGCGGACGTCGAAGGAGACGTCCCGGACGGCGGCCGTGCAGCCGGTGCGCGAGCGCAGCTCGGCGGGGCCGAGGGCGCTCAGCTCCGGGTCGCCCGGGACCCGGCCGGCCTTGGGGCCGAACACCTTCCACAGTCCGTCGACCGAGAAGACGGGGGCGTCCGTGGTGGGCGGCTTACGGGTGGGAACGGTGAGCGTCATCGCGCGTCACCTCCGATCAGATCGACGGCCTTCTCCCCGACCATGAGCACCCCGATCATCGGGTTGACCGCCGTCATGGTCGGGAAGACGGAGGCGTCGGCGATACGGATGCCGTCGAGGCCGCGCACGCGCAGCTCCGGGTCGACGACGGCGAGCGGGTCCTCGGCGGCGCCCATGCGGCAGGTACCGGCCGGGTGGTAGACGGTGTGCGCGACCTTGCGGGCGTACTCGCTCAGTTCGGCGTCGCCCTGGACCTCGGGGCCGGGGCAGACCTCGCGCTTGAGCCAGCCGGCCAGCGGCTCGGTCTTGGCGATCTCGCGGGCGATGCGGATGCCGTCGACCAGGGTCCGCGCGTCGTAGTCGTCCTCGTCGGTGAAGTAGCGGAAGTCGAGCGCGGGCTTCACGGACGGGTCGGCGCTGGTGAGGTAGAGGCGGCCGCGGCTCTTCGGCTTGGGGATGTTCGGGGTCATCGAGACGCCGAACTCCGGCCGCCGGTAGCCCAGTCGCTCCGGGTTGTCGGTGAACGGGATCTGGTAGAAGTGGAACATCAGGTCGGGGCCCTGGTGTCCGGGGTCGCGGCGCACGAACAGGCCCGCGTCGGAGTCCATCGCGGAGTTCTCCGGGATCGGCCCGTCGGTCTCCCAGACGATCACCGACTCCGGGTGGTCGAGCAGGTTCTCGCCCACGCCGGGCAGGTCGTGCGCGACGGGGATGCCGAGCGCCTCCAGGTCCTCGCGCGGGCCGATGCCGGAGTGCATCAGCAGGCGGGGAGAGTCGACGGCGCCCGCGCACAGCACGACCTCGTTGCGGGCCCGTATCAGCAGTTCCTCGCCGTCCTTGGTGCGCACGTGCACGCCCTCGGCGCGGGTGCCGTCAAGCTCCAGCCGGTACGCCCAGGTCTCCAGCAGGATGTGGAGGTTGGGCCGTTCGTCCATGACGGGGTGCAGGTACGCCACCGACGCGGAGGAGCGCTTGTTGTCCTCGGGGTGGTAGGCGAGGTCGAAGAAGCCGACGCCCTCGGTGAACGGCTTCTTGTTGAAGCCCTCGACGCGCGGGACGCCGAGCGCGCTCTGCGCGGCGTCGACGAAGTCGCGGGCGATGGCGTTTCGGTCCTTCTCGTCGACGGAGACGATGTTGTTCTTCAGGCGGGCGAAGTACGCCTCCATGGGCACGGCGCCCCAGCCCTTGGCGCCGGCCTCCTCCCACTCGTCCCAGTCGGACGGCAGCGGCTTGAAGGAGATGAGGGTGTTGTGGGACGAGCAGCCGCCCAGCACCCGGGCCCGGCTGTGCCGGATGTGCGAGTTGCCGCGGGGCTGTTCGGTGGTCGGGTAGTCGTAGTCGAGTTCACCGCCGAGCAGGCCCATCCAGCGGCGCAGCGTCAGCACGTCGTCGCGGCCGACGTCGCTGGGGCCGCCCTCGATGACGGCGACGGTCACGTCCGGGTTCTCCGTAAGCCGCGAGGCGATGACGGAACCGGCTGTTCCGCCGCCGATGACGACGTAGTCGAATTCGTGGGTGTGATCGGGCATCGGGTGGTTACTCCTGGGGGGTGGGAGGAAGTTCAGGGTGCGGAAAGCGGTTCGCCGGCGGGGCTGGTGGGGGCTCAGCCGGCGAACCAGCGCACCGGCTTCGGCGCCAGGTTCTGGTAGACGTGCTTGGTCTCGCGGTACTCGGCGAGGCCGGCGGGGCCGAGTTCACGCCCGGTGCCGCTCCTGCCGAAGCCGCCCCACTCCGCCTGCGGCAGGTAGGGGTGGAAGTCGTTGATCCAGACGGTGCCGTGGCGCAGCCGTCCCGCCACGCGCCGGGCGCGGCCCGCGTCGGCGGTCCAGACGGCGCCCGCGAGGCCGTACTCGGTGTCGTTGGCGAGGAACACCGCCTCGTCCTCGGTGCGGAAGGTCTCGACGGTGAGGACCGGGCCGAAGACCTCCTCGCGTACGACGCGCATCTCGCGGTGGCAGGCGTCGAGCACGGTCGGCTCGTAGAAGTAGCCGCTCTCCGGACGGGTCTCGGACGGCTCGGGGCGCTTGCCGCCGCAGCGGAGCACCGCGCCCTCCTCGAGCGCGGAGGCGACGTACGACTCGACCTTGGCGCGCTGCTGCGCGGAGACGAGCGGGCCGCACTCGACGCCGTCCTCGGTGCCCCGGCCGAGCCTGATCCGCTGGGCGCGGCGGGCGAGTTCGGTGACGAAGCGCTCCCGGACGGACTCCTCGACGATCAGCCGGCCGCCCGCCGAGCAGACCTGGCCGCTGTGGATGAAGGCGGCGTTGAGGGCCTGGTCGACGGCGGTGTCGAAGCCCTCCTCGGTGGCGCAGGCGTCGGCGAAGACCACGTTGGGGTTCTTGCCGCCGAGTTCGAGGGCGACCTTCTTGACGGTGGGGGCGGCGGCCTGGGCGACCTTGGTGCCGCTGACCAGGCCGCCGGTGAAGGAGACCAGGTCGACGTCGGGGTGCTCGGCGAGCCGGGCGCCCACGGTGTGGCCAGGGCCGGTGACCAGGTTGGCGACGCCGTCGGGCAGACCGGCCTCGCGGAGCAGGTCGATCAGCGCGATGGTCGTCATCGGGGTGATCTCGCTGGGCTTGACGACGAAGGTGTTGCCGGCCGCGAGCGCGGGGGCGATCTTCCAGCTCGCCTGGAGCAGCGGGTAGTTCCAGGGGGTGATCAGCGCGCAGACGCCGACCGGCTCGTGGACCACGACGCTGTGGACGTCGGGTGAGCCCGCGTCGACCACCCGGCCGGGGGCCTCGCCCGCGACCAGGTCGGCGAAGTAGCGGAAGGCGTCGGCGACGCAGTCGATGTCGACGCGGCCCTCCTCGACGGTCTTGCCCGCGTCCCGGCTCTCCAGCAGGCCGAGTTCCTCGCGGTCGCGCACGAGGAGGCCGGCGACGCGGCGCAGCAGCGCGGCGCGCTCGGCGACCGGCGTGCTCGGCCACGGCCCGTGGTCGAACGCCTGCCGGGCGGCGGCCACCGCCCGTTCCGCGTCCTTCTCGTCGCCCTCCGCGACCAGGGCGAACCGCCGGGCGTCCGCGGGGTCGAGGATCTCGCGCGTCGCGCCGGAGGCCGCCGTGGACCATTCCCCTCCCGCGTGAATGGTCGCCTGGTCCTGTCGTTCCGTTCTGTCCGCCATGATCGGTATTGCCTTCCGTTCCTGTTCGGTGCCCGTGTGTCACGCAGGCGGCGTGCTCAGGGACCGTCGCCGCCTGCCCACGACCCCGGGCATGCATGCCGAATCAGTGGCCCACAGTGCGCGGCGTCACTGAAAATTCGTGCGAAAACGGACAGAAACGGGTTATCTACGGCGCGGCGCTCAGTCCATCGGTGCGTCACAGCCCGTGTCGGGCGGGCAGAACCCGCTCAGGGCGGTGTCGAGCAGCCTCAGCTCGTCGGCGCCGCCGTTCTTGTCGGGGCCGTAGGCGGCGACGGCGTAGATCCGTCCGTCGACGGCCATGAAGCGCTCGTCGTAGACGTGCCAGCGGCCGACGTCCGGCTCGTTCCTGATGCTGTCGGCCACGTACTCCATGCGCGAGCCGACGAAGTCGCCCTCGTCGAGATTCAGCAGGGCGAGCTTCTTGAACCCCGGCGGCTTGGCGGTCTGGCCGGACAGGTACGTCGCGAACGACTCGTCCGGGGACGCCTCCGCCACCTGGTAGATCTGCAGCCGGTGCTCGCGGTCCGGACTGCGGTAGTTGACGATCCTGATGCCGTAGGAGGAGGGAAGCGAGGAGCGTGACCAGCCCTTGGGCCGTGCGATCCGGAAGCCCTCGGCGTCGTCGTAGGACTCCCAGTCCGCGGGCAGCGGGCTCGCCGAGGCGGAGGGCGTGGTCTCCTCCGGCGAGGGGGACGCGGAGCCGGACGGGTCGCCGGACGGCGCCGGTGAGTCCGTGACCGCGGAGGCGCTCGGCGAGCCGACCGCCGGTGCGGGCCGGTCGTGATCATCCGACCCGACCACGAGGGTGAGGACGAGGCTCGTGGCGACGCCGACCACGGCGGCGCCCACGACGACGGCCCAGACCGTCCTGCGGCTGGGCCCGCCGGTGCGCGCCTGCGCCGGCCCGGGCGGCACGGTCGGCACGGGCCATTCGGGCGAGGACCAGCCCGCACCGCCGCCACCCGTTTCGAGGCCGCCCGGTCCGCCCGGCGGGCCGGCGGAGGCGCCCGGCCAGGACCCGTGCGGGGCGCCGGACGGGTCCGGCCACGGCGCCGGCGGTGCGGCCGGCGCCTGCTCGGGCGCCGCGGGCGCGAACGGCGCCGACGGCATCGGAGGGACGGACTCCGGCGGGACGGGGTCCGTCGGGACGGACCCGCCCTCGGCGGCCGTCCGCGGTCCGGCCGGCGGCCACCCGGGCGCCCGGTCCGGCATGGCCGGCGGCGGCGGTGTCACCGGTGCGCCGGCCTGACCTCCCTCGCTGTCCTCCCAGCGCTGGGTCTCCTCGTTCCAGTACCGCGCTCCCCCGCTCATGGCGTCCGCCTCACAGCCCCACCAGGCCGGCCAGCGTGCCCGCCGAGGCGAGCAGGCCGACCAGCGCCTGGGAGTCGTCGAGCAGCCGGCGCAGGCGCTCGCGCCGGGAGGGGGCGGCCTGGCCGGTGCGGGTGATCTCGTCCTCCGTGTCCGCGAGGGCGGCGTCGAGTTCCGCCGTCCGGTCGTCGGCCCGCACCCGCGCCAGGTCGGCGCGCAGTTCCCGCACGGCGAGCAGCAGCTCCTCGGCCGCCGCGTCTCGCGGCGCGGCCGTGCCGTGGTGGCTCTCGGCGTGCGCGTGGTCGCCGATGGCGAAGGTGCTGTGCGAGACGTCGCCGATGCTGACCCCCGGCTCATTCGTCGCCATGTGCGTCGGCTCCCTTCCGCGGCTCGCCGCCGCCGTTGGTGGAGGAGGCGGAGGAGTTGTCGCCGACGGCGAAGGTGCTGCCCTCGACGCGGCCGATGTGCACGCCCCCGTTGCTGATGTTGTTGACCTGCTGGACGAACTCGCCGGTCTGGTAGCCGGCTTCGGCGAGCGCGGCGCGCACGCCGTTCGCCACCCGGTCCTGGATGCTCTTCAGGTAGCGGGAGGCGTCCATCTCCTGGAACTGCGAACCGGCGTCGGCCGAGCCCAGCTCCCGGACGGACAGTGCGGGACCGTCCGGCAGCGCGTTCGCGTACCCGCCGGTGAGCAGCCGCCAGCCGTACGCCACCGCCCTGCCGAGGACGATCAGGGACCGGGCCGGCGAGACCGGCACCCGGGCGACGGCCCAGACCGCCTTGCCCAGTGCGCTGTTGTGCCGGTACCGGTGGGCGGCGCGGTCGGCCTCCTTGAAGAGCGGGCGCACCGGCTGCAGCACGTGCGGCGCGATCTCCAGCATGAGCATGCGGCCCTGGGTGTGGACGCGCACGAAGACGGTGACGACCAGCTCCTCCTCCCAGCCGCCGACGCGGATGCGCAGGAAGTGCCGGCGCTTCTCGGCGCCCTCCTCGACCGCGTGCGCCCGGTGCTGCTCGAAGGCCTGCTGCTGGTACGGCGCGTCGTCGCGGCGCAGCAGACCCTCGGCGGGCAGGAACACGCACTCGTCGATCTCCAGCCAGCGCAGCCGGTCGCGCACCCCGGGCCCCGCGTACTCGGCGGGCAGCCGGAGCCGCTCCACCAGCGGCCGGATCTTCTCCAGCACCAGCCGGTTGCTGATCGGCTGCTGCCGCTTCTTCAGCGCGTCGGGCTTCAGCTCGACGGCCAGCACCCAGTCCTGCTGCGCCTGCCCGGCCCCGCAGAACGGGCGCGCCTCGTTGTACATGATCAGCGGCGCGTGCTGTTCCGTGCGGATGCGGTGCCTGAGCCACTGGAAGCGCCGGTTCTCGCCCTGTTCGGCGGGGTCGTCGGCGGCGTCGGGGAAGCGCTGCGGGGACAGCTCGCCGGCCAGGACGCGCGCGAACTGGCCCCGCTGACCCGCCAGGCACACCGCGACGAGCGCGAGGACCACCAGGGCGGCCCAGGCCTGCCAGGGCTTGAAGTGGGTCCCGGCGTCGCCGGAGCCGGGCAGGAAGACGTCGCTCAGGCCGGGCGAGTCGGAGGTCCCGTACGAGTCGTACGGGTCGTACGGGCTCCCGTAGGAACCGGACGACGGGCCGTCGTCCCCGCCGGCGAACGCGGCGATCACCGTGAACACCGCCATCACCGCGAGCAGGATGCGGCCCCACCAGCGGAAGAAGAAGGCCGGCACCGTCCGGTACAGCGGGGCCACCGGCGCGCGGCCCCGGATCCAGACACCGATCGCCAGGTACAGGCTGGGCAGCACGTAGAGGGCCAGCAGGCCCTGGGTCAGCACCGCTCCCAGCAGCCACAGGCCGAAGATCGCCCCGGCCCACTGGAGCTCCTGCCTGCGGGCGCGCAGGGCGTGCGCGAGGACGCGGGCGGCGTCGAGACCGAGCGAGGGCGCCACGAACCGCTGCTCGTTGAGGTGCAGTTCGTCGATCACCCGGTCCCGGTAACCGGGGTCCAGGTACGTGCCCGCGCACAGCAGCCGGGTGGCCTCGCTGGCGTGCGGTGGGGTGGACGGCGCTGCGGAAGGCGCCGTCGCAGGCGTCGGCTGCGGTTGCTGCGGCACGGATGCGGTGTTCACGCGATTCCCCCGAGGCGTGGTAAGTCACTCCGTGAAGAGATGAGTTGACGAGCCATCAGCATAGGGCAACGGTGTGACACCGGCCCGGGTTCGCGTACGCACGCGAGCGGCCCCGCTCCGGAGAACCGGAGCGGGGCCGCTCGGGTGCACGGCGTCGCCGCCGCGGTCGTGCTCAGATGAGGCCGAGACCGCGGACCGCCTCGCGCTCCTCCTCGAGCTCCTTGACGGAGGCGTCGATGCGGGCGCGGGAGAACTCGTTGATGTCCAGGCCCTGGACGATCTCGTACTTGCCGTCCTTGGTGGTGACCGGGAAGGAGGAGATCAGGCCCTCCGGGACGCCGTAGGAGCCGTCCGACGGGATGCCCATGGAGGTCCAGTCGCCCTCGGCGGTGCCGTTGACCCACGTGTGCACGTGGTCGATGGCGGCGTTGGCGGCGGAGGCGGCGGACGAGGCGCCACGGGCCTCGATGATCGCGGCGCCGCGCTTGGCGACGGTCGGGATGAAGTCCTCGGCCAGCCACTTCTCGTCGTTCACGACCTCGGCGGCGTTCTTGCCGGCGACCGTGGCGTGGAAGATGTCCGGGTACTGGGTGGCGGAGTGGTTGCCCCAGATCGTCAGGCGCTTGATGTCGGCGACCGTCGAGCCCGTCTTCTTCGCGAGCTGGGTCAGCGCGCGGTTGTGGTCGAGGCGGGTCATCGCGGTGAAGCGCTCGGCCGGTACGTCCGGCGCGGCGGCCTGGGCGATCAGCGCGTTGGTGTTGGCCGGGTTGCCGACGACCAGGACCTTGATGTCGTCCGCGGCGTGGTCGTTGATGGCCTTGCCCTGCGGCTTGAAGATGCCGCCGTTGGCCTCCAGCAGGTCGCCGCGCTCCATGCCCTTGGTGCGGGGGCGGGCGCCGACGAGCAGGGCCACGTTCGCGCCGTCGAAGGCGACGTTCGGGTCGTCGCTGATCTCGATGCCCTGAAGGAGCGGGAAGGCGCAGTCGTCCAGCTCCATGGCCGTGCCCTCGGCGGCCTTCAGCGCGGGCGTGATCTCCAGGAGGCGCAGCTTGACCGGCACGTCCGCGCCGAGCAGCTGGCCGGAGGCGATGCGGAAGAGCAGGGCGTAACCGATCTGGCCGGCCGCGCCGGTGACGGTGACGTTCACGGGAGTGCGGGTCATGGCGTTCTCCGTATGACAGCTGGCGGTGGGGCGGCACGGCCCCGGATGATCGATCTCTTGGCGTCAAGAGAATCCAGCGATCAGGCTATCGCGCATCCGCCATGCGAGACGTCCGGGGCCCTGTGGCCCAGCCCACAAGTCGTGCTGCCGGGTCGCAGGGGCGGTCACGGGGGCACGGAGGAGGCGGCCGCCCGTCCGGGGGAAGGGGACGGGGACGGCCGCCGGGGGGACCGGACTGCCGGACTCCCGTGGGGGTACGGATCGCGTTCCCGGCATGCCGGGGCCCATGCGTCCCGCCCCCGAAATCCACCCGAACGGGTCCTTCCGCTTGCGCCTCGCCCGCCGGTCCGTCCCGTTGCCGCCCCGCCCGCCGGTCCGCCCCGTCGCCGGCCTCCCGCCGGTCCGTCCCGTTGCCGGCCCGCCCGCCGGTCCGCCCCGTCGCAGCCCTGCCCGCCGGTCCGTCCCGTCGCCGGCCTCCCGCCGGTCCGCCCCTCCCGTCGCCCCGGTCCGCCAGTGCTGCCGGTGCGCCGTCCCGCGGCCGCTACTTCGTGCAGCCCGTCTGCCCGGAGGCGAGGGTCGCGCAGGCCTCGGCCTCGGCCGCGTCCTTCACGGCGACCATCGGCGTGTAGGCGATGGTGTCCCCGGCGGTGGTGATGTCGCCCTTCTGGCGCGCCTTGCCGGCCGAGACCTGGACCTGGTCGCCCTGGACGCCGCCGGTTATCCGCCCCCAGGCGGCGCCGCAGGTCCGGCTGTAGCGGACCTCCAGGGTGGTGGCGCCGACGGTGGCCGTCTTCGCGGTGGTCACCAGGCTGCCGCTGCAGCCCATCGCCTCCGCGTCCTTGCCGGTGCAGGCGGAGCCGGCGCACTTCACCCCGGCGGGCAGGCTGGGGCCGGTGCTGGCGGCCGGGGAGGGCCGCTTCGTCGCGCCCTCGGCCTTGCCGCCGCCCCGGTGCGTGTACAGGAAGACGGCCACGACGACGAGGAGGAGGGCGCCGGCGCCCGCGAGGAACACCGTCAGCCGCCGTCTGCCGCCCGCTCTCGTGGCGGGACGGCCGTCGGCGGGGCCCGGCGGCCGCTGCCCGCCGTACGGGGGCGGCGCGACCGGCGGGTGGCCCGCACCGTCCGGCAGGGTCACCGGACGCGTAGCCGGGCGCGTACCCGGGCGCGTACCCGGGCGGCCGCTCGCCCGTGACGGGCCCTCATAGCCCGCCAGACCCCAGGAGTTGACCTCGGGGGCCGTGCCACGGGCCGCCCGCTCGCGGTCCTCGGCGTCGGACGCCGTCGGCTGGGCCGGAACCCGCGGCGGAGCGCCGGCGGGATCGGTTGCGGCACCCGGGGCCGCGCCGGCCCCGGCGCCCCGGTGGGCCGTCCGCGTGCCGCCCGACGCCCGGGCCTCCGCCTCGGCCCCGCCGAACTCCCCCAGTGCGGCGCGGGCCTGGGAGATACGAATCTGCTCCATGGTCCGGTCGTGCCGCATCTCCGCACGGCTCCAGGCCCGCTCGGCCAGCTCCCACATGGTGGTGAGGTGGACCGGGTTGGTTCCGGTGACCTCGGCGAGGGCCACGATCGCGCCCTTGGGAGCGAGCAGCCGGCCGCCCAGGTAGCGCTCCCAGGACGTCTTGCTGTAGCCGGTCCGGTCCGCCAGCGCCGCGATGCTCAGACCGCTGCGGTCCACGAGCGCCCGCAACTGGCTCGTGAACTCCTTGATCTGCGGATCCAGCTCGTCCGGCAAGGCTTTCCATCGAGGCATCGTGCTTCCCCCTCTTCCCCCCGGTTGGTGCTGTTGGTTCCCCGCGCCGTTCCCGCGCGTGGCCCTCGCGCCGTCCGGTCCGTTCCCGGCGCGACATCGTTCTGGCCTACCCACAGGGATGCGCCGACCAAGGATCCCAGTTCCCGGAGCGGGGGCGCACGGGAGCACCGGGTTCACCGGCCGCGCACCCGCCTCCACGGAGCCTTCGTAACGTAGCGCCGATTCACCGGGTCAGCGACACGGCTCGCACACATGTGGCAGTGCGCCGACACCGTAGCGGAACGGTCACTTCCGTGCCACAGCGCGCGGACAGCCGTTGAACTGGCCCTTCACGTCAGGGAAGGCTTACGTCCCGACGGCGGTCCGTCCTTGCTCGGGGGAGGGGACGGGCCGCCGTCGCACGGCGCCGGCCGCCGGGCGGCCCGTCAGGGGCCGCGCCGGTGGCGCTACTTGGTCAGCGTGAAGTGCAGTACGTCCTTCAGGAACGGAATGCTCAGCCAGGGGTTGGGCTGGACCGTCATCGCCAGCAGCACGATCGCGAGGCCCAGGACGCCGTAGGTGACGATGTCCGTGAACCGCGAGCGGACCGCGAGCATGCCGACGCCCGGCAGCGCCCAGCGCAGGGCCGCGCCGCCCAGCAGGGCGACGCCGATCAGCAGGGTGCCGTAGCGGAACACGTCGAGCGCGGTCAGCAGCAGGCCGAGCGCGACGGCGGACAGCACGACGAGCACCGGCCACTGCCGGGCGGGCGCCGGGGCGTCACCGGGGGCGGCCCGGCCGCCACCCTCGGGGCGCGCGGTGTCCCGCGTGAACAGCGGGAAGCGGCGCGTCACGCGCCGCGGGCGCCCCTGGGCGTCGGGGGCGCTGATCGCGTCGCGGACCGTCGGCTGCCCGGTCACCGTACGGTCGTCCTCAGCCGGCACTGCGCTCCGCCGCCTCGACCACGTTGACCAGCAGCTGCGCCCGGGTCATCGGACCCACACCGCCGGGGTTCGGGGAGATCCAGGCGGCCACGCCGGTCACGTCCGGGTGCACGTCGCCGACGATCCTGCCCTCCGCGTTGCGGGAGACGCCGACGTCCAGCACGGCCGCGCCCGGCTTGACGTCCTCGGCGCGGATCAGGTGCGGGAAGCCGGCCGCCGCGATGATGATGTCGGCCCGCCTGAGGTGGGCGGACAGGTCGCGGGTGCCGGTGTGGCACTGGGTCACGGTGGCGTTCTCGCTGCGGCGAGTGAGCAGCAGCGGCATCGGGCGGCCGATGGTCACGCCGCGGCCGACGACCACGACCTCGGCGCCCTTGATCTCGACGCCGTGGGCCCGCAGCAGGGTGATGATGCCGTTGGGGGTGCAGGGCAGCGGAGCCGGCTCGTTCAGCACCAGACGGCCGAGGTTCATCGGGTGCAGGCCGTCGGCGTCCTTGGCCGGGTCCATCAGCTCCAGGACGCGGTTCTCGTCGATGCCCTTGGGCAGCGGGAGCTGCACGATGTAACCGGTGCAGGCCGGGTCCTCGTTCAGCTCCCGGACGACCGCCTCGATTTCCTCCTGGGTGGCCGTGGCGGGCAGCTCGCGCTGGATGGAGGCGATGCCGACCTGGGCGCAGTCGCGGTGCTTGCCGGCGACGTACTTCTGGCTGCCGGGGTCCTCCCCGACCAGGATCGTGCCGAGGCCGGGCGTGACGCCCCGCTCCTTCAGCGCCGCCACGCGGGCGGTCAGATCGGACTTGATCGCGGCTGCGGTGGCCTTGCCATCGAGAATCTGGGCGGTCATGCACCCATCCTCGCGGATGACCGGCTCCCGGTTCCAATCCGGGTCCCCCGCCGTCCGGCACCTGGGACGGCCCCGGCGGCGGCCGCGGATGTCCGGACATGATCGACGATGTTGCACTTGCACAACGCATCGCGAATCCGGCTGGACAAGAACTCGCCTCCGCGACGACGATGAACGGCGCAGTATCGCGGTCCGGTTGGGGGGCAAACCGCTCAGATCCTGACGTACCTCCGTTCCTTCCGCGTCGTCCCCGCAGATTCAACGGAGGAAATCCGCCATGAGTTTCGGCTCGCCCAACAACCCCTATGGTCAGCCGCAGGACCCGCAGCAGGGCTACGGGCACCCGCAGCAGCCGGGCTACCCGCAGGCTCCTCAGGGCGTCCCTCCGCAGCAGGGCTACGGCTACCCGCAGCAGCCGGGCTACCCCCAGGCCCCGCAGGGCGTGCCCCCGCAGGGCTACGGCTACCCCCAGCAGCCGGGTTACCCGGGCTACCCGCAGCAGGGCGGCTACGGGATGCAGCCGCAGTACGCGAACTGGGGCCAGCGGTTCCTCAGCAAGCTGATCGACATGATCATCTACATGGTCGCCTACGTCCCCCTCGCCGTCATCGGCGCCAAGGCGGGCGCCCCGGTGCTGACGCTGGTCGGCTTCCTGCTCGGCATCGGCGTCCTCGTCTGGCAGGTGATCCAGGAGGGCAAGACCGGCCAGACCGTCGGCAAGAAGGCCCTGGGCATCCGCACGCTCAAGGAGGACACCGGCCAGCCGCTCGGCGGCGGCATGGCGTTCGTGCGTCAGCTCGCCCACATCATCGACGGCCTGCCCTGCTACCTCGGTTACCTCTGGCCCGCGTGGGACTCCAAGCGCCAGACGTTCGCCGACAAGATCTGCGGCTCGATCGTGATCCGCAACCCGTGAGCTGAGCGCCCGCAACGCCAAGCGGCCTCCGGCCCCCGCGAAGGGGGCCGGAGGCCGCTTCCCGTGGCCCCGCGGGGCTCAGTGGAAGAAGTGGCGCGTACCGGTGAAGTACATGGTCACGCCCGCCTTCTTGGCGGCCTCCACGACCTGCTCGTCACGGATCGAGCCGCCCGGCTGGACGATCGCCCGGACACCGGCGCCGATGAGGATCTCGGGCCCGTCGGGGAAGGGGAAGAAGGCGTCGGAGGCCGCGAAGGCGCCGCGGGCCCGCTCCTCGCCGGCCCGCTCGACGGCCAGCTTGCAGGAGTCGACGCGGTTGACCTGGCCCATGCCGACGCCGACCGAGGCGCCGTCCTTGGCGAGCAGGATCGCGTTGGACTTCACCGCGCGGCAGGCCTTCCAGGCGAAGGCGAGCTCGGCCAGCTCGGCCTCGCTCAGGGCCTCGCCGCTGGCGAGCGTCCAGTTGGCCGGGTCGTCGCCCTCGGCCTGCAGCCGGTCGGTCACCTGCAGCAGCACGCCGCCGTCGACCGCCTTGACCTCGACCGGGTCGGCCGGGCCGTTCGGGGCCTTCAGGACCCGGATGTTCTTCTTCTTGGCGAGGGCCTCCAGGGCCCCTTCCTCGTAGCCGGGCGCCACGATGACCTCGGTGAAGATCTCCGCGACCTGCTCGGCCATCTCCTTGCTGACCGGCCGGTTCACGGCGATGACGCCGCCGTACGCGGAGACCGGGTCGCAGGCGTGCGCCTTGCGGTGCGCCTCGGCGACGTCCGCGCCGACCGCGATGCCGCAGGGGTTGGCGTGCTTGATGATCGCGACGCAGGGCTCGTCGTGGTCGTACGCGGCACGGCGCGCGGCGTCCGTGTCCGTGTAGTTGTTGTACGACATCTCCTTGCCGTGGAGCTGCTCGGCCTGCGCCAGCCCGGCGCCGCCGGCCTCGACGTAGAGGGCGGCCGGCTGGTGCGGGTTCTCGCCGTAGCGCAGGGTGTGCGCGCGCTCCCAGGTGGCGCCGAGGAAGTCGGGGAACGACGACTCGTCGACGGGGGCGTAGGAGGACGCGAACCAGGAGGCGACGGCCACGTCGTAGGCGGCCGTGTGCTGGAAGGCCTCGGCGGCGAGCCGCTTGCGGGTGGCGAGGTCGAAGCCGCCGGCCGACGCGGCGGCGAGCACGTCGGCGTACCGCTCCGGGCTGGTCACCACGGCCACCGACGGGTGGTTCTTGGCGGCGGCGCGGACCATCGACGGGCCGCCGATGTCGATCTGCTCCACGCACTCGTCGTCCGAGGCGCCGGAGGCGACGGTCTCGCGGAACGGGTAGAGGTTGACGACGACCAGGTCGAACGGCTCCACGCCCAGCTCGGCGAGCTGCTCGCGGTGGCTGTCGAGCCGCAGGTCGGCGAGGATGCCCGCGTGCACCTTGGGGTGCAGCGTCTTGACCCTGCCGTCCAGGCACTCGGGGAAGCCGGTCAGCTCCTCGACCTTGGTGACGGGGACGCCGGCGGCGGCGATACGGCCGGCCGTGGAGCCGGTGGAGACCAGCTCGACACCGGCCTCGTGCAGGCCGCGCGCGAGGTCTTCCAGGCCGGTCTTGTCGTAGACGCTGACGAGCGCCCGGCGAATGGGCCGCTTGGTGCTCTCGGCGGTGGCGGTCACTGGATAACTACCTTTCGTCCCTCAATGCGATAGCCGTTGCGGGCGAGCCGCCCCACGACCTCGACGAGCAGCCTTCGCTCGACTTCCTTGATGCGCTCGTGCAGCGCGCTCTCGTCGTCCTCGTCCCGGACCTCGACCACGCCCTGGGCGATGATCGGCCCGGTGTCGACGCCGTCGTCGACGAAGTGGACGGTGCAGCCGGTGACCCTGGCGCCGTACGCGAGCGCGTCGCGCACGCCGTGGGCCCCGGGAAAACTGGGCAGCAGGGCCGGGTGGGTGTTGACGAACCGCCCGCCGAACCGCGCCAGGAACTCCTTGCCGACGATCTTCATGAAGCCGGCGGAGATCACGAGGTCGGGCCGGTGCGCGGTCACGGCCTCGGCGAGGGCCGCGTCCCACTCCTCCCTGGTCGCGTGGTCGCCCACGCGGCACACGAAGGTCGGCAGTCCGGCCCGCTCGGCGCGGGCGAGCCCCTCGACGCCGCCGCGGTCGGCCCCGACGGCGACGATCCGCGCGCCGTACTCCTCGGCTCCGGTGCGCTCGATCTCGTCCAGGAGCGCCTGGAGATTGGTGCCGGATCCGGAGACCAGCACGACGAGGCGCTTGACCGCTCGGCCAGCGGGGGTGGCGGCCACGGCGGGGCCCTTTCTCGGTGAGCGACATGTCCGGCCGGCGCTTTGTGCGTTCGCACCAATGCTTCGCGCCCCGGGATACGGGGAAGTCTACGAAGCGGCCGACCGCCAGCAACGATACCGGCACTCCGGAAGGCCCCCTCGGGACGGGGGCGGGGCCGGAAGGTAGCGTTCGGAGGGAATCACGAAGGAGCAGCCCCGGGAACGCGGTCGCCGTGCGGTGCGTTCACGGGGTGGAAGCTCAACGCGGACAACCGCGCTCACCTAGGGGAAGACGCTCTTTTGATGCCCGATCGCAGCCTGCGACTCCTCACGTTCCCGCCGCTCCGGGCCCAGCGAGGCGAGCGTGCCGGCGTGCTGCTCCGGGAGCGGCCGGCCTCGCCGCCCGAGGCGCCGTCGGGCGGCAGGGACGGCGAGGAGCAGGGCGGCGAGCGGCAGGACGACAACCCGTTCGCGCCGCCGCCGGAAGGCGCCCCGGACCAGCCGTGGCGGCCCCGCCACCCGGAGGGTTCCTCGGGTTCGCAGGGCGACTCCCGGTGGGGCAGCCAGTGGAGCGACCGCCAGCCCGGCCGCTCCCCCGGCGGCTTCGGCGAACGCCCCGGCAGCCGCCCCGAGGGCCCCGGACCGGGCGGCCCGACCGGCCCCGGCATGCGCTGGGACCCGACGGACCCGGCCCAGCGCCGTGCGCGCTACGCCCTGCTGTCCGGCATGTGGGCCGTCTTCTTCGCCCTGTTCAGCTGGCCGTACGTGGCGCTCCTGCTGGGCGCCCTGGCCTTGTACTGGGGCATCAGTGCCCTGCGCGCCAAGCCCCGCAACCCCGGCCCGGACGCCCCCGCCCCCGCCCCCGCGGCCGGCGCCCGCCCGCAGACCACTGCGGCGATCAGCGGCCTGGTCACGGCCGGCCTGGCCCTGCTGCTGGTGGCCATGACCTTCACGGTCCAGCTCGTCTACAGCGACTACTACACCTGCGTCAGCGACGCCCTGACCCACCAGGCCAAGCAGTCCTGCGAGCAGCACCTGCCGAAGGAGCTGCGCGGGGTCCTCGGGGTCGGGGACGGCTGAGGTCTCGTACGTCCGGGTCGGTGACCCGGGGCCCACGGAGCGAGGCGGCTCGGCGCCTGTGCCTACGACGAAGCCGACTCGCCCTTCTCTGCGCGGGAGTCGGCTGGAGCCGCTTCGCCGGTGGGGCGGGGCTCGTCCGGCGGCGGGGAAGTCGGGGTCGGCCCTTCCGAGGGTGCGGCGGTCTGCGCCGATGGCGGGACTTGGTCCTTGTCCTGGGCGGGTGCGGCTTCGGTGGGCCGGGCCCCGTCCGTCGCCGTGGGCAGGGGCTGCTGCGTGGATGACTCGGCGGCCGGCGCCGGTGAACGGCCGGGGCCGTCGTCCTGCGCGGGTGGCTCGGCGGGTGTCGGGCCTCCGGTGTCCGTCGCCGGCGCCAGGGGCGGCCACTGCCGCGGGGGCTTGGCGGCCGCGCGCAGGGCTTCCCAGCGCGACGCCCGGGAGAGGTCGTCGTTCTGCCAGGCCGGCGGGTACGGGTCGTCGGTGGGCAGGAAGTCGTAGAGCTCGTCCTCCAGCCGCCCCCCGCCCGGCGCCTTCGCCGTCCGCGCCGCCTTCCCGGTCTTCGGCTGCTTGGGCGTCGCACCCCCGGCCGGCTCCTCGGTGGTGTTCCCGGGTGCGGCCCGCCCGGCCCCCGTGTCCTTCGCCGCCCGCCCGGCCGGCCCGGTGTCCCCCGCCCGGCCCCGCCACAGCCGCCAGGCCCGTGAGATCAGCGCGACCGGCAGACCGGTCGTCATGACCCACACCGCGGCCACCGGACCGCCCTGCCACCACACCGGGCCGAAGTCGGCCAGCGCGGCCGCGCCCAGGCGGCCTCCGGACAGCGCGGCGAGGAGCGCCACGGCCGCTCCGCACAGCAGCGCCGCCACGACCAGCGCCCCCGCCGTCCGCAGCGCGGACCAGGGCGCCGCCCGCCGCTCGGCCTTCTCCCGTCCCCGCAGGCCGGCGGCCGCCCGCGCCAGGAACCAGGCCACCGTCACCCCGGCCGCCACCGGCACCAGGCCCGCGCCCCAGTTCAGCCGGGTCCCGGGGCCCGCGTCCGGCACCGCAGCGAGCAGCGGGAACGGCGGCAGGAGCGGGGCGGGGTCGGAGGCGAGGGGGTGCACCAGGTGCCCGGCGCCGAGGACGAAGCCGGGGCCGAGGGCGTAGGACGCCGACCACACCGCCGCGTTCGGGATCAGCGCGATGCCGAGCAGCAGTACCGCGAAGCGGCCGGTCCAGCCCGCCGTGAGCTGCAGGAACGACGCGCGCGCCACATCGCCGTGCAGCACCAGCGACACCCCGAGCAGCAGCGCCCCGCCGCCGACCAGCACCGCGGTCCCGGCCGCGGCGGCCCGTACCGCCGCGTCCAGCCGGGCCCACGCGTCCGCCCCGGTCAGCAGCCGTCGTACCGGCCCGGGCAACAGGGGCAGCAGGGCGCGCAGGGGCCCGCGCGGGCAGCCGTGCGCCGTCCACACCCCGACGGCCGCGGGCACGGCGGCGACCAGCGGCAGGCACACCGTCACCCAGCCCCACTGGGGCCGCAGTGCGCCGCCGGAGCAGTACAGCGCTGCGGCGGCGCCGACGCCGAGGTAGCCGAGGACCACGCCCGTCCACGCCGTGCGCGCCGGGACGGGAGGCGGGCCGTCGGGCTCGGGCGAGGCGTCCGTGGCGTCCCGCGCGGCCCGGTAGACCAGCCACACCGGGAGCGCGAGGAGCAGCAGCGGGGACACGCCCACCGGCTGGGGCGCGCCGGACAGCGTGTCGGTGCGGACCAGTTCGACGCCGTGGCCGAGCAGCCAGAGCGCGGCGGCCACGTGCAGCGCGCCGTCGGGTCCGCTGTCGGGGTACGGCGAGCTGATCCACAGCGCCAGCACGAGGACGGCGAGCGAGCCGAGCCCGAGCGCGGCGGCGACCGCGCCGCCCAGCAGGCCGGCGCCCAGTCCGGGCGATCGGTCGCGCATTCCGTGCAGCAGGGGCGGCAACGACGGTCGGCGATCGGTCATCAGGGTCACGCCCGCCATGCTCCCAACGACACGCGCTTTCCCGTCGTAACAGCAGAACCTCCGATGTGTCGCTCAATATATGTTTATGTACTTTTTCGGCTGAAGGAGTGTTCTGTGACGGAAAGCCCGGCCAGCCCGTTGCCACCACCGAAGGAACGCCGACGCCTGCGCGAGGCGGCGGCGCTGACACAGGCTCAGGCCGCCGAGCGGATCGGCGTCGGCCGCGCCACGCTCCGCGCCTGGGAGCGTGGCCGCAGCACTCCCGGCGGCCGGGAGGGCGAGGCGTACACCCGCCTGCTGGCCGCCCTCGCCGAACCCGCGGCCGGCCGGAGGGACGCCGACGGGGCGGCGGCACCGCCCGCGCTGACGCCCGATCAGGCCTTCGACGCGCTGTACGCGTTCTGCGCCCCCGCCCTGGTCCGGCAGACCTACCTGCTCACCGGGCGCCGTGAGCTGGCCCGGGAGGCGGTGGAGCACGCCTTCCAGGTCGCCTGGCAGCGCTGGCCGGAAGTGGCCCAGGACCGGGACCCGGCGGGCTGGGTGCGGGCGATGGCCTACGAGTGGGCCCTCTCCCCCTGGCACCGCTTCCGCCCCCGCCACCGCTCCCCCGAGCCCCCGCCGGCCGACCCCGCCGACCGCGCGCTGCTGAACGCCCTGCTCGAACTGCCGCCGTCGTACCGGCGCACCCTCGTGCTGTACGACGGCGTCGGCCTCGACCTGCCCGAGACTGCGGCGGAGACGGAGGCCAGCACGCCCGCCGCGGCCGGCCGGCTGACCCGCGCCCGGGAGGCGGTGGCGGCGCGGGTCCCGCACCTGGCCGACCCCGCCGAACTGCACCGGCGGCTGGTCGAGCTCGCCTCGACGGAGCGGCTGCAGCCGCCGAGACCTACGACGGTACGGACGACCGGCGAACGCCGGAACGTGTTCTGGACCCGCGCGGCCATCGCCTTCACGGTCGCGATCATCGGCTCCACGGCGCTGACCCTGCGCACCGCGCCGACCCACTACGAGCCGCCCATCGCCCCGGCCCAGGCGGTGCAGGGGGTGCCGCCGCCCGCCGCGATGGGCCCCCTGTCCCGCGAGGAGCAGGCACTGCGCGACAAGCTCCGCCGCTCGCAGACCAGCGGCCCGCAACGGCTGACGCCCCTGGCCGGGTGACGCCCTCACGCCCGCGGCACGGCGGGCGCGAACGCCGGTAGGCCCGCCCCACACGGGGACGGGCCTACCGGCACTCGGTCAGGAAGCTCAGGCGCTCAGGATCTCCCGGGCCAGCTTCGCCGTCTCGGTCGGCGTCTTGCCGACCTTGACGCCGGCGGCCTCGAGGGCCTCCTTCTTCGCCTGGGCGGTGCCGGACGAACCGGAGACGATGGCGCCGGCGTGGCCCATGGTCTTGCCCTCGGGCGCGGTGAAGCCCGCGACGTAGCCGACGACCGGCTTGGTCACGTTCTCCTTGATGAACGCGGCCGCGCGCTCCTCGGCGTCGCCGCCGATCTCGCCGATCATCACGATCAGGTCGGTCTCGGGGTCGTCCTGGAACGCGGCCAGGGCGTCGATGTGGGTGGTGCCGATGATCGGGTCGCCACCGATGCCGACGGCCGTCGAGAAGCCGATGTCACGCAGCTCGTACATCATCTGGTACGTCAGCGTGCCGGACTTCGAGACCAGGCCGATGCGGCCCGGCTTGGTGATGTCGCCCGGGATGATGCCGACGTTCGACTGGCCCGGGGTGATGATGCCGGGGCAGTTCGGGCCGATGATGCGGGTCTTGTTGCCCTTCTTGCCGGCGTACGCCCAGAAGGAGGCCGTGTCGTGCACGGCGATGCCCTCGGTGATCACGACGGCCAGCGGGATCTCGGCGTCGATGGCCTCGACGACCGCGTCCTTGGTGAACTTCTCCGGCACGAAGATGACGGAGACGTTGGCGCCGGTCTTCTCGATGGCCTCCTTGACGGTGCCGAAGACCGGTACCTCGGTGCCGTCGAAGTCCACGGACTGACCCGCCTTGCGCGGGTTCACGCCGCCCACGACGTTGGTGCCGTCACCGAGCATGAGCTTGGTGTGCTTCATGCCGGTGGAGCCGGTCATGCCCTGGACGATGACCTTGCTGTCCTTGTTGAGCCAGATAGCCATGGTGTGTTGTGTCCTCGTCCTGAGTGCTTACTTGGCGGCGTGGGCCAGCTCGGCGGCCTTGTCGGCCGCCCCGTCCATGGTGTCGACGCGCTGCACCAGCGGGTGGTTGGCGTCGGTGAGGATCTGCCGGCCCAGCTCGGCGTTGTTGCCGTCCAGACGGACGACGAGCGGCTTGCTGACGTTCTCGCCGCGGTCCTCGAGGAGCTTCAGGGCCTGCACGATGCCGTTGGCGACCTCGTCGCAGGCGGTGATGCCGCCGAAGACGTTGACGAAGACCGACTTGACGTCGGGGTCGCCGAGGATGATCTCCAGGCCGTTCGCCATCACCTGGGCGGAGGCGCCACCGCCGATGTCCAGGAAGTTGGCGGGCTTGACGTTGCCGTGCTTCTCACCGGCGTACGCGACGACGTCCAGGGTGCTCATGACGAGACCCGCGCCGTTGCCGATGATGCCGACCTCGCCCTCGAGCTTGACGTAGTTGAGGTTCTTCTCCTTGGCGGCGGCCTCGAGCGGGTTGGCCGCGGCCTTGTCGTGGAGCTCCTCGTACTCGGGGTGGCGGAACTCGGCGTTCTCGTCGAGCGACACCTTGCCGTCGAGGGCGATGACCTCGCCGGAGGCGACCTTCGCCAGCGGGTTGACCTCGACGAGGAGGGCGTCCGACTTGATGAAGGTGTCCCACAGCTTGATCAGGACGTTGACGACCTTGTCCGCGACCTCGGCCGGGAACTTGGCGGCCTCGACGATCTCGCGGGCCTTGGCCTCGTCCACGCCGTCGATGGCGTCGATCGCGATCTTGGCGACGGCCTCCGGACGGGTGGCCGCGACCTCCTCGATCTCCATGCCGCCCTCGACGGAGGCGATGGAGAGGAAGGTGCGGTTGGCACGGTCGAGGAGGAAGGAGACGTAGTACTCCTCGACGATCTCCGGAGCGGTCTCGGCGATCATGACCTTGTGGACCGTGTGGCCCTTGATGTCCATGCCGAGGATGTCCGTCGCCCGGGCGACGGCCTCGTCCGCGGAGGCGGCCAGCTTGACGCCACCGGCCTTGCCGCGACCACCGACCTTCACCTGCGCCTTGACGACGGACTTGCCGCCCAGCCGCTCGGTGATCTCGCGCGCCGCCTCAGGCGTGTCGATGACTTCACCGGCCAGCACCGGTACATCGTGCTTGGCGAAGAGGTCCCTCGCCTGGTACTCGAACAGGTCCACGCGCTTCCGTCCCTATCAGTGATCTCGCGGTTCGTTGGATGCGTGGGCGTGCCGCGAAGGGCAACGTGACGTCCGCTGTGTCACAAGGGAAGCGCACACGGTGTCCGAGCGCGCGGCATGTCCGTCTCGCAGGTTATCGCCGCTTGCCGGGGGTCCCTAAATCGAGGGTCACACCTGAGCGGTGATACCTGTCACATGATGCCGGTTTTGCTGGCACCGCGTGCCGAGGATGGAGGGATGTGCGCGGCCTCACCGGGCTGGGGTGAACCCGGTGAGGCCCCCGAACGGGCCGCTGGGGCCCTGGACGGGCGGTCCCCACCCCAATGGGAACCACCCGCCCCGTGCCGCGGAGGGCCGGCCGGACGGGCCGACGGGATTCGGCCGTCCGGGTCCGGTCCGCTCCGCGGAGTCGGTCGCGGGCTTCAGGCCCGCACGCCGTACTGGTCGGTCAGGCCGTGCGCATACCCCGGAGTGACGGTCTCAGCGGCCCGCCCGGCGCCGTCCACGGCGTGGGCGGCCAGCGGCCCGGCGGTGACCCGCGCGGTCCAGCCGAGGTCCTGGGCGAAGGGCCCCACCTGCCGCGTGACGGGCCCGGTCGCGCCGACGACGCCGTCCGCGAACGGCACCGCCTCGCCCGCCACGCCGTACGCCAGCCCGCTCGCACTGCCGCCGACGCCGTCCACGACCGGCCGCACCGTCCCGGTGACCTGGTCCACCACCGGCCGCACGGACCCGGTGACCCCGGCCGCGAACGGCGGCACCTGCCCGGTCACGCCGTGCGCGAGGGCGCCGGCCTGCCCGGTCGCCTCCTGGACTGCCGGCGGCACGGCGCCCACGACACCGGACGCGAAGGGCGCCACGGCACCGGTCACCCCGTACGCGAGCGCCCCCGCGTCCGTGACGGCCTGCCCGGCGACCGGCACGACCCCGTGCACGGCGGCCCCGGCGACCGGCGGCAGCACGGCGTCCCCGGTGTCCTGGACGACCCGGCCGGCCAGCCCCGTGGCGTACGGCGGCACGCCCTCGACGACCCCGCCGGCCACGGGCAGGACGTCGGCCAGGGCGCCGCCGGCGGTGCGGTCCACTCCGGCCACGGCGGACCCGGCGGCACCGCGCACGCCGCCCACCGCGCCCGTGGCGGTCCCGTCGACGCCGGTCACGGCGCCGCCCGTGACGCCGTTCAGGTCGGCCGTGGCGTCCGCGGCGAGTCCGCGCACGTGCGCCGCGGCGTCCGTGGCGGTGCCATCGACGCCCGCGACCGCGTACCCGGCGGTGGGCAGCACACCCGACACGGCGCCCGTCGCGGTGTGCCGGACGCCCGTCACCGCGCCCGCAGCGGTGCCGTGCACGCCCTCGACCGCGTGCCCGGCGGCGGGGAGGACACCCGCCACGGCCTGCCCGGCGACCGGCAGCACACCGTGCACGGCGGCGGAGGCCACCGGCGGGACCACGGCGGTGGCCGTCTCGTCCACGACCGGGGCGACGGTGCCCGGAACCGCCCCCACGGTGCCCGTGACCCGCCGCTGGGCGCCGGCGACCGTGCCGGTGACGTGCGCGGGCACGCCGGAGACGGTGTCCCCGGCCCTCAGGCGGGTCTCCGACGCGGTGGTCCGGAGCCCGGTCTGCGCGGCGGCCAGCGCCTCCTCCACCTCGGGGGCGAAGGAGGACAGCGGGCCGAAGAGGTAGTCGATCTCCCCCTGAGGGGCGGGGGCCGAGACGGGGGTGACCACCTCGGCCACCCTGGCGGGCCGGGCGGTGGTGCCGCCGAGGAGCCCGTCGCCCGCCTCCCGCAGGTGCTGGGCGTGCTGCGCGGTCGGCGCGTGCGCCTCGGCCCGGTCCTGTGCGGCGCGGGCGGCCTGCGCGCCCCTGACGGCCTGGTCGCCCCTGATCCGCTTGGCGGCCGGGGTCGTGGTTCCTGCGCGACGGCGGGCCTCGCCGGCGGCGGTGTCCGTGACGGCCCCGGCCGGCTTGCGCGCCTCGGACGCCGTGCCCGCGACGGTGTCGGCGGCCGTGTCCGTCAGCCGGGAGACGGTGCCGGTGACACCGGTGGCGCCGGTGACATCGGTGACGTCGGTGAGGACGCCGTCGACGGTGCCGGTGAGCGCGCCGGTCAGGGTGCCGGTGCTGGTGTCGGTGTCCGGCACGGAGACCGAGGGGGAGGACAGCTCGTCGGCGCTGGCCGCGGCCGAGCCCAGTGCCCAGGCGCCGGTGACACCGGCGGCGATCACTATGGAACGGCGGATGTTCTTGTTCATTGCGTGCGTCAGTCCTTCGGAAACGGCTGGGGGTTTCCGTCCGGGGATCGCCGAGAGATCGGGAGAACACGCCCGGACGGCGGGCAGACCTGCTGCGCCCCGCGCGACAGGTCGGAGGTCGGCCCTTGTGCCTAGCCGGGGAAGAGAGGGATGTCCCGGTGCCGTTCCCGGGTCCCTGGCGCGTCGACGCGCGCGGTGGCGCCGGGCAGCAGCCGCAGGGGCGCCCGGCCGTCGAGGGCGATCGCGTGCGCGTCGCCGTGCCGATAGGCGGTGCCTTCGGCCGCCTGCTTGCCGAGGGCGCCGTCCGGGTCCCCGGGCGGCGTGGGCCGCTGGGCCGGAGCGCCGGCCGGGGCGTGGGCGTGGCGCGCGCGGGTGCGGGCCGGGGCCGTCGGGGCCTGCGCGGTGGCGGACACGGCGTCCGGACCGTAGGCGGCCGCCGACGGGCGTGCGGGGGCCGCGGTGCGGTGCCCGGTGCGCTCGGCGCTTCCGGCGCTTTCGGTGCCGGGCCCGCCGGCCTGTCCGTCGGCCGGTGCCACGCCGCCGTGCCGGTCCGGCCCGGGCACCGGGATGACCGGCACGGGCGGTCGGTGCACGGGCAGCTCGGCTACTCCGGGGAGCTCCGGCACGGGCAGGGCGGATCTCCCGGGCAGTGTCGTGGACCGCGCCTCGTCGAGGGTGCCGGCCGTCTCGCGCACGACGGTGCGCACCGGCGTGACGACGCGATCGGCGACCGCCTCCACCGAGGTGACGGCCTGTCCGACGACGGTGCCGCCGGTGACCCCGCGCACGACGCTGACGACCCGTCCGGTGACGGCTCCCGCGTCGGCTGACGGCGCGGTGCGGGACCTCGCGGCAGTGACCGGCGCGGTGGCGGACGCCGCCCCGGCGGCCGGCGCGGTGAGGGACTGGACGGCCGGTGCGGTGTGGGACTTCGTGGCGGTGGCCGGCGCGGTGCGGGGCCTCGCCGTGACGGTCCCGGCCCCGGCGGTCTGCGCGGCCTCGTGCCAGATTCGCGGCAGTACCGAACTCACCGGGGTGGTGGGCGTGCCCTCGGCCGCGTGGGCCTGCTCCCCGCAGAGGAAGCCGAGTGCCAGCAATCCGCCGAGCAGCAGCGCCAGTTGGAGCGCACGCCGCCCGGCCGCGGCGCGCAGCGCGCGCACAGCGGTCCCGAACGGAGCTGCTGTCAGGGTCAAGAGGCGAGCTTCCTCGGGTCGGCGTGGAGAAGGCGGCGTAGATCCTCGCACGCACCGCCCGAGTTAGCGCAAGCCCCCTGTTACCAATGAGTAGCCATGTCCCTTTTTCCCTGCCGGGTCAGGCGGTTTCCGGTATCGGCAGCGGCCGTTTCTCGATCGCCGCCGCCATCACCTCCGGGAACAGGTCGGGCGTGCAGGCGAACGCCGGCGCGCCGAGCGCCGCGAGCGCCGCCGCGTGATCCCGGTCGTACGCCGGCGCGCCTTCGTCCGACAGCGCGAGCAGGGTGACGAAGTGGACCCCGGACGCCTTCATCGCGGCGACCCGCTTGAGCATCTCGTCGCGTATGCCGCCCTCGTACAGGTCGCTGATCAGCACGACCACCGTCTCGGCGGGCCGGGTGATCCGCTCCTGGCAGTAGGCGAGCGCCCGGTTGATGTCCGTGCCGCCGCCGAGCTGGGTGCCGAAGAGCACGTCGACCGGGTCGTCCAGCTGGTCGGTGAGGTCCACGACCGCCGTGTCGAAGACGACGAGCCGGGTGTCGATCGACCGCATCGAGGCCAGCACCGCGCCGAAGACGGACGCGTAGACCACGGACGCGGCCATCGAGCCCGACTGGTCGATGCAGAGGACGACGTCCTTCTTCACCGACTGCGCGGCCCGCCCGTACCCGATGAGCCGTTCCGGCACGATCGTGCGGTACTCGGGCAGGTAGTGCTTGAGGTTGGCCGCGATGGTGCGGTTCCAGTCGATGTCGTGGTGGCGCGGCCGGCTGACGCGCGCGCTGCGGTCGAGGGCGCCGGTGAGGGTGGCCCGGGTCCGGGAGGCGAGCCGCTTCTCCAGGTCCTCGACCACCTTGCGCACCACCGCCCGCGCCGTCTCCTTCGTCGTCTCCGGCATGGCCTTGTTGAGCGAGAGCAGCGTGCCGACCAGATGCACGTCGGCCTCGACCGCCTCCAGCATCTCCGGCTCCAGCAGCATGGACGCGAGCCCCAGCCGGTCGATGGCGTCGCGCTGCATGACCTGGACGACGGAGGACGGGAAGT
This sequence comes from Streptomyces sp. NPDC003720, assembly GCF_042875075.1. Lineage (NCBI taxonomy): Bacteria > Bacillati > Actinomycetota > Actinomycetes > Kitasatosporales > Streptomycetaceae > Streptomyces > Streptomyces sp. NPDC003720. Next base: position 90,063 of record NZ_JBIANZ010000008.1, on the reverse strand, counting down.
AGGTGCGGATGTCGCCCAGCCAGCGCGCCACGGACGGCGCCGACGCGCCCAGTCCCGCCGAACGGTCCCGCCCTCCCTGCGGTCTGTCGCCCTTGCCGTACAGCGCGGCGAGCGTCCCGTCCATCGCCGCGTCCCGGCCGGAGAGCGCGTACCCGGTGCCGTCGGCCTGGTCGCCGCCGAGCACCAGCCGCCAGCGCCGCAGCCGCTCCCGCGCCGGGTCGGATTCGGTCAGCAGGGGTTCGCCGGTCATGCGCCCACTCCCGTCAGGCAGTCGTCGTCGCTTCTCGTCGTGCCGCCGGCCGCATCCGGGCCGAGCAGCAGCCGCAGCACCGGCAGCACGGCGTCGGCGCGCACGGTGTCCGGCTCGGCGGCGAAGCCGGGCACGGCGGCCGTCCGGGCCGTGCGGGCGGCGTCCGCTCCCGGCCCGCGGCGCACCAGTTCGCCGAGAGTTCTGCGCACACCGGCCTCGTACGCCGAGAAAGTGCGCCGCAGCAGCGGCAGCACGTCGGTGAACGCGTCCGCCGGGACCCCGGTCAGCCATGCGTCGACCAGGCCGAGCAGTCGTTCGTCGTGGACCAGCAGCATGCCGCCCCCGCCCCCGGCGAAGCCCTCGATCCAGGCCGCCGCCTCGGCGGGCGGAGTGCCCGGGGAGAGCACCAGGCCCATCAACCGGGCCGCCTCCCCGGGCTCCAGCTCGCCGTCGTCCAGCAGCAGCCGCACGGCCCGTCCGCGCACCACTCCGGGCACGGTGTCCCGCGTGGCCAGGGTCCGCAGCACGGCGCGCCAGCGGCCGCGCAGCTCCCCGTGACCGGCGGCAGGGGTGCCGGCCAGGGTCTCCGCGAGCAGGCCCACAGCCGTGTGCACGGCGTCCACATGGCCGCGCATCTCCTGGGCCGCGTCCGCGTCCAGGGCGGCGCAGGCAGGCGGCAGGCCGACGAAGACCCGCTCGGCGAGGCCCGCGGCGACGCCGGCCAGGGCTCCGGTGGCGGTGCCGCGCACGTCGCCGTAGCGCAGGGAGCGGACCAGGGCCGGCAGGGCCTGGGCGAGGTGACCGACGTCCGTGTCGAGGGCCGCCCGGTCGGCGAGCGCCCGCATCACCACGGGCAGCGCGTCCGGCAGCCCGGCCAGCAGGCAGTGCTCGGCGAGGGCGGTGACGTCGGCGAGGGCCCGCGCGGCGAGCGCGTCGGCCTCGGCCTTCGCCGTGGCCGCGGCGAGCACGGTCGTCCCCCACACCCCCGCCTCGGCGACCCGGACCGACAGCTCCGGCTCCCAGCGCAGCCGCCAGGTCTCCCGGAAGGTGCCCGTGCTCCCCCGGGACTCGGCCGGCTCGCCCCAGCCGACGCCGAGCAGCCGCAGCCGGTGCAGCAGCCGGCCGCGGCCGGCGTCGGTTTCCTTGCGCAGGTCGAGCTCCAGCTCCCGCTCCAAGGCCTCCGGCTTCAGCCGCAGCCTGCGCTGCTCGCGGACGAGGTCGCGCTGCAGCGGCACCGCGGGCGCCGTCTCCGGCACCTCGCCCAGCAGGTCGCCGACCACCAGCCGGTCGTGCACCAGCGCCAGCGGTACGTCGGAGCCGTCGCACATCACCGCGCGGACGGCGTCGGTGGTCTCGCTCAGGCCGGGCAGCGGGCGGCCGCGCATCGCCGCGAGGGTGCCGGCGAGCCGCACCGCCTCGATGACGTGCGCGGAGGACACCATCCGGTCCTCCTCGCGCAGCAGCCCCGCCACCTTGGTCAGCCAGCGCTCGACCGGGCGGTCCGGCGCCCGGAACAGGTGCCCGTACCAGCCCGGCGAGTCGATCCCGGCGCCGTAGCCGCTCGACCTGGCCAGCCGGCGGTGCGTCCACGGCACCCAGGTCAGGTCGGTCCTGACCTTGGGCAGCCCCTTGAGCAGGGCCCGGTCGGCGGTGACGGTGGTCCGCTCCCGCAGGGCGGGCACGTGCCACGCGCCGCACACGACGGCCACCGCTGGGCCGAACTCCTTGCGCGCGGCGCGCACCTGGAGCCGCATGTGGGCCTCCCGCACCAGGTCGCGCTGCCGGCCCCCGACGCCGTACCGCTCCCGCAGCGCGGTCATGGCCTCCTCCAGCGCGGCGAACGGCGCGAACGGGTCCCGGGGCCCGGCGCCCCGGTGCTCGACGACGTCCTCCCACCAGCGCTCGGGATCATCGTGACCGGCGGTCCCGGCGAGCACCGCGAGCGGGTCGACGCGCAGGTCGGGCTCCGAGCTCTCACCGTCCCCGGCGCCGGCCGGGTCCTCCGCCCCGGTGTCCCAGGCCAGCGTGTGCGCGGCCGGCAGGTCGATGAAGCGGGCCGGGACGTCGTGCTCCAGGGCCCAGCGGATCGCCACCCACTCGGGGCTGAACTCGGCCATCGGCCAGAACGCCGAGCGGCCGGGCTGGTCCACGGCGTGGGCGAGCAGGGCGACCGGGGGCCGCAGGTCCGGGTCGGCGGCCAGCGGGATCAGCGGGTCGGCGTCGGGCGGACCTTCGACGAGTACCGCGTCGGGCCGGGCGGCGTCGAGGGCGGCCCGCACCGCGCGCGCCGAGCCGGGCCCGTGGTGCCGTACGCCCAGCAGCAGCGGTCCTGATCCGTACACGCCGTGCCGGGCCGAGGCGTCGCTCACGCGCTCACCTCCCGGCAGGCCCGGTAGAAGTCCTTCCAGCCGTCGCGCTCACGCACGACCGTCTCCAGGTACTCCTGCCAGATCACCCGGTCGGCCGCCGGGTCGCGGACGACGGCGCCCAGGATGCCGGCGGCGACGTCGCCCGCGCGCAGCACACCGTCGCCGAAGTGGGCCGCCAGGGCCAGCCCGTTGGTCACGACGGAGATCGCCTCGGCCGTGGAGAGCGTTCCGCTCGGCGACTTCAGCTTCGTGCGGCCGTCGGCGGTCAGACCGTCGCGCAGCTCACGGAAGACGGTCACCACCCGGCGGATCTCGTCGATGCCGTCGGGCGCGGCGGGCAGGTCGAGGGAGCGGCCGATCTGCTCGACGCGCCGGGTGACGATGTCCACCTCGGCGTCGGCGCTCTCCGGCAGCGGCAGCACCACGGTGTTGAAGCGGCGGCGCAGGGCGCTGGAGAGGTCGTTGACGCCTCGGTCGCGGTCGTTGGCGGTGGCGATGAGGTTGAAGCCGCGGACCGCCTGCACCTCCTGGCCCAGCTCCGGGATCGGCAGCGTCTTCTCGGACAGGATCGTGATCAGGGTGTCCTGGACGTCGGCCGGGATACGGGTCAGCTCCTCCACCCGGGCGGTCCTGCCCTCGGCCATGGCCCGCATGACGGGGCTGGGCACGAGGGCGTCGCGGCTGGGGCCGTTGGCGAGGAGCTGCGCGTAGTTCCAGCCGTAGCGGATGGCCTCCTCGGGCGTGCCCGCCGTGCCCTGCACCAGCAGGGTCGAGTCGCCGCTGACGGCCGCCGCCAGATGCTCCGACACCCAGGTCTTGGCCGTGCCGGGCACGCCCAGCAGGAGCAGGGCGCGGTCGGTGGCGAGGGTGGTGACGGCGACCTCGACGATGCGGCGCGGGCCCACGTACTTCGGCGTGATGACGGTGCCGTCCGGCAGGGTGCCGCCGAGCAGGTAGGTCGCGACCGCCCACGGCGACATCTTCCAGCGGGCCGGACGCGGACGGTCGTCCTGGGCGGCGAGCGCGGCGAGTTCGGCGGCGAAGGCGTGCTCGGCGTGCGGTCGCAACGCCTGCGCGTCCTGCTCCCCGCTCACGTCGACGGACATCGGTTCCACGGACACAGACATGGCTGAGGCCCCCTCCAGCTCGGCCGGTTCGGATCTGCCACCAACCGTGCACCACACCACTGACAATCGCTCTCACCTGCACGAACGTGCTCGCGGGGCCGATTGTCAGTGGCGGGACCTACCGTCGTTTCCATGACTGAGCAGGGGGTGCGCTGGACCGCGGACCAGGTGCTGGCTCTGGCGCCTGACGCCGCCTCACGCAAGGCGGGAAGCAGACTGGGCACGGCCGGGCCGTGGTCCGGTGCGGGGAGCGGAGAGGGGACGGTGTGGGGGCTGTGCAAGGGCAGCGGCAGCAAGCCGTACCAGACGGTGGTGGACCTCGCGGACGCCGCCGGTCCCGCGTACAGGTGCAGTTGTCCGAGCCGTAAGTTCCCGTGCAAGCACGCCCTCGGCCTGCTCCTGCTGTGGGCGGAGGGGGACGGCTCGGTGCCGGGGGCGGCCGAGCCGCCGGACTGGGCCGGGCAGTGGCTCTCGGGCCGGCGCGAGCGGGCGCGGGACAAGCGCGCCCCGGGCGAGGGCGGTCCCTCGTCCGGGTCCGCCGATCCGGAGGCGGCGCGGCGGCGGGCGGAGCGCCGCGCCGAGCGGGTCACGGCGGGCGCGACGGAGCTGGAGCAGCGCCTCGCGGACCTGCTGCGCGGCGGTCTGGCCGCGGCCGAGCAGGCGGGGTACGGCCTGTGGGAGGAGACGGCGGCCCGCATGGTCGACGCGCAGGCGCCCGGACTCGCGGCGCGGGTGAGGGAGCTGGGGGCGATACCGGCCTCCGGTCCGGGCTGGCCGGCGCGGCTGCTGGAGGAGAGCGCCCTGCTGCATCTCCTCGACCAGGGCTGGCTGCGCCACGACCGGCTGCCGGACGACCTCGCGGCCACGGTCCGCTCCCGGCTCGGTCTGCCCGCCGTGCCGGACGGCCCGCCGCTGCGCGACCGCTGGCTGGTCCTGGCGCAGTACGACACGGCCGACGCGAAACTGACGACGCGCCGGATATGGCTGCACGGCGCGGACTCGGGCCTGACCCGGCTGCTCCTCTCCTACGGCGCGGCCGGCCGGGCACCGGAGCTGTCGCTGCCGGTCGGCCTCGCGCTGGACGCGGACCTGTCCGTGTTCCCCGGCGCCGGTCAGGTACGGGCGGCCCTGGGCGAGCAGTACGCCCCGCCCGCACCCGCCTCACTGCGCCCGCCCGGCGGGACCACCACCGAGGCCGCGGCGCGCTACGGCGAGGCCCTGCGCGCGGACCCCTGGCTGGACTCGGTCCCGGTCACGCTGGACCGGGTCGTACCCGCCCGGGACGCGGACGCGGGAGACGCCTGGCAACTGGCCGACGCGGAGGCGGACTCGGCGCTGCCGCTCACCGAGGCGTTCCGGGCCCGCCCGGGTCTGTGGCGTCTGGTCGCCCTGTCCGGCGGCGCCCCCGTGCGGGTCTTCGGCGAGTGCGGCCACCGCGGCTTCACCCCGCTGACGGCGTGGCCCGAGGGTCCGGGCGACCCGGTGACGCTGTGCTGACCGGGCCCGGACCACGCCGGCGGAAGAACGGGGCAGCGCCCTCAGTGACGGAAGGGGAAGGGGACGTCATGGACGCGACGCCGGCCACGCGGAACGGCGAGGCCTCCTGGGAGGAACTGGTCACGACCGCCCTGCTCGGCACCGACCGGCGGCAGCCGCCGGCAGTCGCGGCCGGGCGGGAGGCCCCCGTGGCTCTGCTGGACGCCGCTGCCGTGGCGACCGTGCGGCGGCGCGCGGGCCTGCGGCCCGGACGGGCCGCGCGGCGGCCGGAGCCCGCCCCCGAGGACCCGCGTCCGGCACTGCCCGCGGCCGCGGCCCGCAGGCTCGCCACCCTGCTGGCGGACCGCTCCGGCGGTGCGGGCGGCGGGCGGCGGGGCAGCTCGCCGGACCTCATGGAACTGCTCCCGCAGTGGCTGGCGGCGGCGGGCGCCCACGGCTACGCGGCCCCCGCCCAGGCGCTGCCCGCACTGCTGGACGCCGCCCGGGGCCGCACCGACCTGCGGCCGGCGGCGCTGGCGTTCGCCGGGCCGCGGGCGCTGTGGCTGGCGCGGCTCAACCCGGACTGGCGGTTCGCCCTGCGCGCGGCGCCGGGTGGCGGTACGGCGCTGCCCGACGCCGGGGACGGCGAGGCGGTGCGGCGGCTGTGGCAGGAGGGGCTGTTCGCCGAACGGGTCGCCCTGCTGGGCGCACTGCGGGCCGCAACGCCCGCCCTCGCGCGGGAACTGCTGGAGGAGACCTGGCCGACGGAGCGCGCGGAGGACCGTCTGATGTTCCTCGACTCGCTGCGCGCGGGCCTGTCGATCGACGACGAGCCCTTCCTCGAACAGGCGTTGGGCGACCGCAGCCGCAACGTCCGGGCGACGGCGGCGGAACTGCTGTCGTCGCTGCCCGGCTCGGCACTCGCCCGTCGTATGGCGGGGCGGGCCGCGGCCTGTGTGGCCGTCGACCGCACGGCGGCCTCCCCCACGCTCGTCGTGGAGGCGCCGCACGAGTGCGATCCGGTCATGGAACGGGACGGCGTGGCGGCCAAACCTCCCACCGGAAGAGGGGAACGGTCCTGGTGGCTGTCCCAACTGGTGGAGGCGGCGCCGCTGGACACCTGGCCGGGGCGGCTCGGCGGGCGCACCCCGGAGCAGATCGTGGCGCTGCCGGTGGCCGACGGCTGGCAGGGCGAGCTGCACGCCGCGTGGTGCCGGGCGGCGGTGCGGCAGCGCGACGCCGAGTGGTCGAGGGTGCTGCTCGGCTCGCCGTCGGCTCCCGAGGCCGGCGGGCCCGGGGCGGTGTCCCTGGCGGAGCGGGCGAAGCTGCTGGCCGCGCTCGACGCCGGTAAGCGGGCCGAGTGGGTGGCGGGCTTCATCGCGACGCACGGGCTGTCCGAGGCGTTCCAGCTGCTCGGGGTGTGCGCGGTCCCCTGGACCGCCACGCTGGGCAGGGCCGTGGTGGACGCCCTGGACATCGCGCGGGACGCGGGCAGCTATCCCTGGAGCTTCAGCGGGGTGATGGGACTGGCCGAGCGGTGCCTCGATCCGGCGGAGGTCACCCGTCTGGACGGCCTGCTGGCGATACCCGACGAGCGGGAGGACGCCTCACCGGGCGCCGGGGGGTACTGGGCGGAGGCGTTCCAGCGGCTCGTCACCACCCTGCGGCTGCGGGCGGCGATGGCCGCGGAACTGGCTCCGGACGGCACGCCCGGGCCCGCCGGGGTCTGATCCGGGAAGCCGTCCGGCTTCGAAGGGCTCCGGGGGCGACGCCTCCGGAGCCTCACGGCCCCGCGCGTCTGCGGCGGCTCGGGCTCAGGAAGCGGCCGGCTGGCGCACGTTCTCCCGTACCCACTCCACGATCGCCCCGGTCGTCGCTCCCGGCGTGAAGATCCCCGCGACGCCCTTCTCCTTCAGGGGCGCGATGTCCTCCTCCGGGATGATGCCGCCGCCGAAGACGAGGATGTCCTCGGCGTCGCGCTCCTTGAGGAGATCGATCACGGCGGCGAAGAGGGTGTTGTGGGCGCCCGAGAGGATCGACAGGCCGATCGCGTCGGCGTCCTCCTGGATCGCCGTGTCGACGATCTGCTCCGGCGTCTGGTGCAGTCCGGTGTAGATGACCTCCATACCGGCGTCGCGCAGCGCACGCGCGATGACCTTGGCCCCGCGATCGTGGCCGTCGAGCCCCGGCTTGGCCACAACCACCCGGATCGGACCGGCTGCCACACCCATCACTGCCTCCATCAGACGACCCCGGAAGCGATCGCTTCCGTCCGTAACGACAAGTACCGCACTTTTGGCGCGTCCCGCCACCCGTCGCGAAGTGAACGAACGTTATCGCCAGCATCCCGCAACCGGCAGTTTTACGGTGCGCGGGGAGGGGGAAATCACATAGTGGGACATGAGGGCACGCGGGGGACCGAGCCGCCCCCCACGTGCCGACTGGAGGTCGGCCAATGAAGGTCACCGGGGTACTGCCGCTCGTCCTCCCGCTCTACCGGCGCCTGTGGCCCGGCAGACTGGTCGATCTCTCCATGACCCTGCTCAAGGCGACGGCGCTGGAAGCGGCGATCCTGGCCGGTCACCTGCTGCTGTACCCGACCGGCCTCACCCAGGAGCGCCGCGGCCCCGCGGCCGCCGCCCGGGACCGGGACGGCACCACCCGGCTGCCGGAGAGGCCCGGACCGCCGGTGGTGCTGCTGCACGGCTTCATCGACAACCGCTCGGTCTTCGTCCTGCTGCGCCGCAGCCTGGCACGCAGCGGCCGGCAGCGGGTGGAGTCACTCAACTACTCTCCGTTGACGTGCGACATACGCATCGCCGCCGAACTGCTGGGCCGGCACGTCGAGGAGATCTGCGAGCGCACCGGCAGCACGCAGGTCGACATCGTGGGCCACAGCCTCGGCGGGCTCATCGCGCGCTACTACACCCAGTGTCTGGGCGGTGACCTCCGGGTGCGCACGCTCGTCACCCTCGGCACCCCGCACTCCGGCACCCGGGCCATGCCCTTGGCGAGCGCCCACCCGATCGTGCGGCAGATGCGCCCCGGCTCCGAGGTGATCGAGGAGCTGACCAGGCCGGCGCCCGGTTGCCGCACCCGGTTCGTCAGCTTCTGGAGCGACCTCGACTCCGTGATGGACCCCCTGGAATCGGCCTGTATCGACCACCCCGACCTGGAGGTGCGCAACGTCCGGGTGACGGGCATCGGGCATCTCGCTCTGCCGGTGCACCCCGCCGTGGCGTCCGGGATACGCGAGGCCCTCGAGGACGCGCCCGTCGAGAACCCGCTCACCGGCGGAGTGACGGTGGCGTGAGGAAGGCCGCCCCGGAAGGGTGAGCCGGGGCCGCGCGGGGGGCGTGACACAGCCGATCCACAGGTGACACAGCGTCATCCGGCATCGAACATTCCTCGAACACAAAGCCAAACTCGGGTTCACGGGCCCCCGAATCACGGCCGAATGCCCGTTTCCGGCCTCCCTGAAACCGGCCGACGATTGTCGCGCCCGCGTACCGCCGGGTACAGTCGCCGCACTGCTCTGGCAGCCACCGTTGTCGAGGCGAAAGAGAAGTTGGTGAACGACCGTCACCCGTCGGGGACCATGACCACCCCGACCCCGGCTTCCGACGCCTCCACCGGGCACTACGCGTACGGAACGCAGGAAGCCCAGTACGACGACCTCACCACGTACGGCGGCTACGACGCCACCGGTTTCACGGCCGGCACCGCCGGGACCGGCGCCTTCGCCGCCGACCCGCTGTTCGGCAGCCTCCCGGGCGACGAGCAGCACACGGGCGCCTACGACAGCACGCAGTGGCAGACCGGCACGGGCCAGTTCACGCAGTACGACCCGTACGCGGCCCAGCACCAGGCCTACGACACGGGCTCGTACGACACCACCGCCTGGACGGTCCCCGCGCAGGCCACGGGCAACGACGTCAGCGGCCAGTGGGACGCGAACACCTGGCTGCAGCACGACCAGTCCGCCGGCGCCGACCACACCCAGCAGTGGCAGTGGGGCACCCAGACCTATGACACCGGCGTGTACGACGCCACGCAGTGGAACTCCGACGGCACGTCCGTGCAGCACGACCAGCTCGGAACACCGCACGAGCAGCTCGCCGCGCCGCACGACCATCCCGCCGAGCCGTTCGAGCAGGCCGCCGAGACGGGCGAGTTCGGTCAGTACGCCGAGAGTGCCGAGTACGCCGAGGCCGGCGAGTACGCGGGCAGCGGCGAGTACACCGGTGCCGCCGAGTTCGGTGAGTACGCGGAGGCCGCCGAGTACGAGGAAGCGGCCGCCGGGAGCGGCGAGCCGGGCGATACGGGCGAGCTGCCCGTCGTACCGGCTCTGCTCGACGACCAGGAGGAGTCCGCTCCGATCCCCGCTCCTCGCGCGGGCTCCCGCAGCGCGTCGCGTTCCCGTCGCCGTACACCGCCCAAGCGCTCCGCGCTGCTGACCATCGCGGTGCCGTCGGCCTGTGTGATGGGCGTCGCCGGCATCGCCGCCGCCTCCGTCGGCGGCCTGACCGACGACGGCAAGGAGACCTCGACCACCGCGTCGGACGCGCAGTCGGTCAAGCCCTCCGTCGCCAACAGCAAGCTGGACAGCCAGCTCAGGACCCTCTCCGCGGGCGCCGACGACTTCGCCGACCGGGCCAGCCGGACGCAGGAACGCATCGACCTCAAGACCCAGCAGGAACTGCAGAAGAAGAAGGCCGCCGCCGAGGCCGCGCTCAAGGAGCGGCTGCGGCCCAAGTTCGCGATCCCGGTCGCCCAGAAGGGGCTCAGCGCCTACTTCGGCCAGGCGGGCGTGAACTGGATGTCCGTCCACACGGGCATCGACTTCCCGGTGTCGTACGGCACCACGGTGATGGCCGCGACCGACGGCGTCGTCTCCACCAAGTGGAACAGCGCCTACGGCAACATGATGATCGTGACGGCGAAGGACGGCACGGAGACCTGGTACTGCCACCTCTCCAGCTACCGCGTCGCCTCCGGTACGGAGGTCAAGGCCGGCCAGCCGGTCGCCTACTCCGGCAACTCCGGCAACTCCACCGGCCCGCACCTGCACTTCGAGGTCCGGCCGGCCGGCGGGGCGGCCATAGACCCACTGCCGTGGCTGCGCAGCCACGGGCTGGACCCGAACTGAGCCTCGAAGCAACCGGAGAATGACGTGAGCCCCGCCCGGCCGGCGGGGCTCCTGTCGTCCTGGGCTGCCCGACGGGTGGCCTAGAGCTTCTCGACGGGCGCGTACCGCAGCAGCAGCCGCTTCGGCTTGGTGTCGCCGAAGTCGATCGTCGCCTCCGCGTTGCCGCCGGTGCCCTTGACCCCGACGACCGTGCCGAGACCGAACTGGTCGTGCGTGACCCGGTCCCCCACGGCCAGGGCGACCACGGGCTTCTCGGCCGAGCGCCGGGTGGCGAACCCGGACGCGCCCGACGCCGCGGAACGGGAGCGGGAGGAGGACAGCGACGCGGCGACCCCGGCAGCGGGTCCGGAGGACATCGGCGCCGCCCCTCCGGTCCGCTTCCACTCCAGGTGGGCGGTCGGGATCTCCTCCAGGAAGCGGGAGGGCGGGTTGTACGACGGCTGGCCCCAGGCGCTGCGCATCGCCGACCGGGTGAGGTAGAGCCGCTCCCGCGCGCGGGTGATGCCCACGTACGCCAGGCGCCGCTCCTCCTCCAGTTCCTTGGTCTGGCCGAGGGCGCGCATGTGCGGGAAGACGCCGTCCTCCATGCCGGTCAGGAAGACGACCGGGAACTCCAGGCCCTTGGCGGTGTGCAGGGTCATCAGGGTGATGACGCCGTCGCCGTCCTCCTCGTCCGGGATCTGGTCCGAGTCGGCGACCAGCGCGACCTGCTCCAGGAAGTCGGCGAGCGTGCCCGCCTCGCCCTCCGCGCGCTCCTGCTCGAACTCCAGCGCCACCGCCGCGAGTTCCTGGAGGTTCTCGATGCGGGTCTCGTCCTGCGGGTCGGTGGAGTTCTGCAACTCGGCCAGGTAACCGGTGCGTTCGAGTATGGCCTCCAGCACGGTGGCCGGTCCGGCGCCGGACTCCACGACGGTCCGCAGGTCCTCCATCAGCGTGTTGAACCGCTTGACCGCGTTGGTGGAGCGCGCGGCCATTCCGTAGGCCTCGTCCACGCGCTTGAGTGCCTGCGGGAAGCTGATCTTCTCGCGCTGGGAGAGGGCGTCGATCATCGCCTCGGCCCGGTCGCCGATGCCGCGCTTGGGCACGTTGAGGATGCGGCGCAGCGGCACCGAGTCCTCGGGGTTGGCGAGGACACGCAGGTAGGCGAGGACGTCCCGGACCTCCTTGCGCTCGTAGAAGCGGACGCCGCCGACGACCTTGTACGGCAGGCCGACGCGGATGAAGATCTCTTCGAAGACACGGGACTGCGCGTTGGTGCGGTAGAAGACGGCGACGTCCCCGGCCTTCGCCTCGCCCGCGTCGGTGAGGCGGTCTATCTCCTCGGCGACGAACTGGGCCTCGTCGTGCTCGGTGTCGGCGACGTAACCGGTGATCCGCGCGCCCTGGCCGGCGTTGGTCCACAGGTTCTTCGGGCGGCGGGACTCGTTGCGTTCGATGACCGCGTTGGCGGCGGACAGGATGGTCTGCGTGGAGCGGTAGTTCTGCTCCAGCAGGATCGTCGTCGCGTTCGGGTAGTCCTCCTCGAACTGGAGGATGTTGCGGATCGTCGCGCCGCGGAAGGCGTAGATCGACTGGTCCGCGTCACCCACCACGCACAGCTCGGCGGGCGGCAGGTCCGACTCGCCGGGCGGCACGTCCTCGTCGTGCTGCCCGGTGCCCACCAGCTCCCGGACCAGGGCGTACTGGGCGTGGTTGGTGTCCTGGTACTCGTCGACCATGACGTGCCGGAAGCGGCGGCGGTAGTGCTCCGCGACGTCCGGGAAGGCGCGCAGCAGGTTGACCGTCGTCATGATCAGGTCGTCGAAGTCCAGCGCGTTCGCCTCGCGCAGCCGCGACTGGTAGAGCGCGTACGCCTGGGCGAGGGTCTTCTCGAAGCCGTCGGTGGCCTGGGCGGCGAAGTCCTCCTCGTCGATCAGCTCGTTCTTGAGGTTGCTGATCTTGGCGCTGAAGGACTTCGGCGGGTAGCGCTTAGGGTCGAGGTCGAGGTCGCGGCAGACCAGGGCCATCAGGCGCTTGGAGTCGGCCGCGTCGTAGATCGAGAAGGACGACGTGAAGCCGAGTCTCTTGGACTCGCGGCGCAGGATGCGCACGCACGCGCTGTGGAAGGTCATCACCCACATCGCGCCGGCGCGCGGGCCGACGAGCTGCTCGACCCGCTCCTTCATCTCGCCCGCGGCCTTGTTGGTGAAGGTGATCGCGAGGATCTGGCCGGGGTGCACGTTCCGCGCGGCGAGCAGGTGGGCGATGCGGTGGGTGAGCACGCGGGTCTTGCCCGAGCCTGCGCCGGCCACGATGAGCAGCGGAGAGCCGGCGTGGACCACCGCGGCGCGCTGGTTGTCGTTCAGCCCCCGGAGCAGCGCGTCCGGGTCGGTCACGGGACGCGGGGCGCCGTCGCGGTAGTGCGCGTCCCGGTCCGGCGGCACGTCGAACTTCCCGCCGAACAGATCGTCCGGAAGGGGCTCCGGAGCGTGATCGTCCTCGGGCGGCGGCGGGGGCTCCTCCGCGTGCCCACGAGGGGCCTGGAGGTCCGCCAGGAAGCTGTCGTCAAAGAGGCTGCTCATCGCTCTACGAGTCTAGGGGGCCGCACCGACAACCGGTCCCGGCACCGGAAAACCGGCGGCCGTGAGGTCGGCGACAGGACCCGCGTCGAGCGCGCCGGCCGGCGTGCCGCGGACCCGGCCGGACTCCTCACCCTGCGAGATCGCCTTGTCACGCCTGTATGAAACCGGCCCCGGGTCACGGAAATGTATCGGACATATGGCACAGCAACCTTCACAGGAGTCACACGAGTTGGCTAGGTTTCCGTCAGGCCGCACGACCCCTACCGGCGAACCTCGCCGGGCCGCGCGGCCTCCGCCGAGTCCGGTGCGCCCTTCACGGCGGCCGGAGCCGGGGACCCACCGATCCTGGGGTGAATCGGCCGACTCCCGCCCGGGAAGACGCCGTAGGGCAACCCTTCCGAACCACCCGCCCGAACCCGACAGCTAACCCGGTAGGCGGCACGTTGGAAGGAGTCGCCAGCCTTGGCGTCGCACCGCAAGCCGGGTCCCCCGGGGACCCGCGGGACGGGCATCCGCACCCCCGTCCTGGCCACCGCCGCCCTCACCTCCGTGGCCGTCCTGTCCCAGACGGCCGCGTCCGCCTCGGCCTCCGCCCCCTCCGCGGGCGACGGCAGGCCGAGCCTGGAGGAGGTCGAGAAGAAGATCGACGAGCTGTACCGCAGGGCGGACCCGGACGAGGAGCCCGCGGCCGTGCAGCGGGCTCGCGCCGAGGCCCCGCGCGCGGAGGCCGTCCGGCGCCCGGGACTGTTCACGAAGGCCCGCGAGGGGCTGGCTCCGTTCGCCGCCGCTCCGGAGCCGGCCGGTTCGCTCCTCGCGGAGTTCCCGGAGGACCACTTCGCCCAGAACCGGCTGATGCACCGGCTGGCCTCCCGGGTGAAGGGCGCCGCCGAGCGCAAGGCCCCCAGGGCTCACGAGGCGCCGGCGACCGCCGCACCGTACGACGTGAGGACGGCCAAGGCGGCCGTCCAGCACAAACTCGTCACCGCGCGCGGGCTGCTGATCCGGCTGACGGCTTCGGCCGCGGAACCGATGCCGGCACCGGCTCCACTCCAGGCCCCGGCCTCCACCACGGATCCGTTGGCGGTCCAGGCCCCGGCTTCGACCGCGGGTCCGATTCTCGATGCGATCCCCACTCCGGACCCGCTGCTCGAGGCGCCCCCGGCTCCGGACCCGCTACTCGATGCGATCCCGGCTCCGGACCCGGCTCAGGCCTTCGCTTCGGCACCGGCCGCCGGCCCGGTCCTGGCTCCTCCGGTCCTTGCTTCTCCGGTCCCGGCCCAGGCGCCGGAGCGGACGCGGTCCGCAGCGCGGCGGCCGAGCACTCCGCCCGTCGTACCGCACGCCCCCGTCACCAAGGCAGAGAGGGCGATCGCCTTCGCCCGTGCCCAGATCGGCAAGCCGTACGTCTCCGGCGCCAGCGGGCCCGGCTCGTACGACTGCTCCGGCCTGACCCAGGCCGCCTGGAAGGCCGCCGGCGTCGCCCTGCCGCGTGCCGCGCGGGACCAGGCCGCCATGGGCACCGCCGTCCCGCTCGACGAAGCGCGCCCCGGCGACCTGGTCTTCTTCCACCACGACAGCAGCCATGTGGGCCTGTGCACGGGCGACGGGACGATGATCCACGCCCCGCGCCCCGGTGCGTACGTGCGCGAGGAGCCGGTGCACCTGGCGGGCGAGTCGGTGGTCCACCGGGTGGTGCGGCCGGCCTGACGGTGCTCTTTTCGGGCTCCACGCGCGCGTGCCCCGCGAGCGCGGGCGGCTCCGCTCCCTAGGTCGTGTCCGCAAAGTCGCGTCGTTCGCCCGCAGGGCGGGCGTCGCGGCGTCCGGTGCGTGCTCTGGGGGTCCCCCCGGCCGAAGGCTGGGGGAGTGCCGGTCGGATGCCCTCGTACTGGGTGTACTCGGGCTTTCGGCCGGTGCGGCGAGAGTGCGTGCCGGGCGTCGTGACGCAGACGCGACTTTGCGGACACGGCCTAGCATCGGGCTCATGCCCATGCCCCGCTTCTCCGGTGTGCGTACGTGGTGGGCGGGGCGTCCGCCGGCGGCGGGGGCGGCCGTCATGGCGAGCGGCATCGTGTCGGTGGCCCTGCATCTGACCGGTGCCGAGACGGTGTCGCTCGTCTTCCTGTGGCTGGGCTGCCTCGCCTGGGCGGCGCTCGCCGCCGACTTCACCGTGCGGCTGGTGACGCAGCGGCCGCGGTGGATGGCCGAGGCGAAGAGCCCCGGCGCGCTCACCGCCGTGGCCGCCACGACCGTGCTCGGCACCCGGCTCTCGCTGCTCGGCCGGCAGACCCTGGCCGAGGCCGCCCTGGCACTGGCGGTTGTGCTGTGGCCGGTGCTGCTGCTTCTCGTCGTACGGCACTGGGAGCGGCGCATGCCGGGGGCGGTGTTCCTGTGTTGCGTGGCCACACAGGGGCTCGCGGTGCTGGCGGCCACCCTGGCCGCGGCGGAGACGACGGCCTGGCTCGCGCGCGCCGCGCTGGTGCTGTTCTGGCTAGGCCTGGTCCTCTACTGCCTGGCGCTGGCGCGCTTCGATCCGCGTCAGGTGCTGGAGGGCGCCGGCGACCACTGGATCGTGGGCGGGGCGCTCGCCATCTCGGCGCTGGCCGGGGCGAAGCTGCTGGCCGCCGACAGTGCGCGGCTGTACCTGTGGAACGACGACGACCGGGGCGTGCTCCGCAACGTCACGGTCGCGCTGCTGGTACTGGACCTGGCGTGCTGTGTGGTCCTGCTGGCGGCCGAGGTGGCCCGGCCGCGGCTGCGTTACGACGTGCGGCGGTGGTCGACGGTGTTCTCGCTGGGCATGACCGCTGCGTCGGCCCTGTCGGTCGGCGCGTTCATGGGCATCGGGTGGCTGCGGCAGCCGGGCGAGGCCTTGGTGTGGCTGACGGTGGCGGTGTGGGTGGCGGTCGCGGCCGGCGCGGTGCTCGCGGGCCGCGCCGGGCTCGTCAGGGCGCGCTGAGTCTCACGTCCACAGCACGGCGATGAAGATGTTCGCCACGGTCAGCAGGCCGACGAGCCCGAAGACGCGCTTGTCCACCTTCTCCTCGTCGCGCTGGACGTAGACCAGTCCGAGGATCACGATCAGCAGGGCCAGCTTCACGCCGATCTTGAAGGAGTTGACGTGGTGGCCGTCGGCCTCGTTGAGCCCGACCAGGGCCACGCCGGTGACCAGCATGGTGAACGCGCCGTGCAGCATCCCGGGGACGAACCGGGCCGTGCCCTGGCCCATCGCCTTCATCTGGGTGAGGAAACCGCCGAGCAGTGCGGCGATGCCGATGATGTGCAGGCCGACGAAGAGATGGATGAGTACGTCCATGACCCGGAGCCTATGAGGAGGCCCCGGGCGGCCGGTCACCGGGCCCGCCCACAGCCGCGCTCCGTGTGAGTTGATCTTGCATATATGCGCCACATAGCACCACAGGGCCCCCGTGAACCCCTCAATGCACGCTTCGGTCACTACGCAGCGTGAAGGCGGCAACCATGGCCCGGCAGAGCGGTCACGGACTGACGCGCCCCGGTCCGTCTCGGCCACTTCCGTACAGTGCGTTACCAACCTGTCACAGTCCGGCCTAGCGTCCTCCCCCAGGTGACCGGCTTCCCACGCCGCCCGGGCCAGGGGCGGCCGCCGGTCACCTCCGCCGAGAAAGGTCCGGCGGTGGTCCGTTCCCCTGTGCGGGCGGCCGCCGGACACCCCGACCGCTCGGCCGCAGAGGTCCCATGGAAGGACGTGACGGTCCAGGTGGCAGCGCACCGCAGGCCCCGACAGCGCTCCCTCGGCGGTAACACGGCCCGCACGGCCGTGACCCTCGCCCTGGCGGGCGCGGCCACCGCGGCGGCCTTCGAGGGCACGGGCAACGCCGAACCGCAGCTGACGCCGGCCCAGGTGAAGGCCAAGGTCGACAGGCTGTACCGGGAGGCGGAGACCGCCACTGAGAAGTACGACGGGGCGAAGGAGAAGGCGGACGCGGCCCAGCGGCGGCTGAACTCGCTGCGGGACGAGGCCGCACGCCGACAGCAGAAGCTCAACACGGCGCGCGACGAGCTCGGTTCGCTGGCGGCGGCGCAGTACCGCGACGGCGCGATCGACCCCTCGTGGCAGCTCGCGCTGTCCAGCGACCCGGACCGGTACCTGGACGGCGCCGCCTTCGCGGAGCGGGCGGGCGACCGGCAGGCGGGGACGGTGACCCGGGTACGGGAGCAGCTCCGCGAGATCGAGCAGTTGCGCGGCGACGCCCGCGCCGAGCTGACGTCACTGCGGTCGCGGCAGGCGGAGGTACGGCGGCACAAGCAAACCGTCACCGCGAAGCTCGGGGAGGCGCGCAGGCTGCTGGCCCGGCTCACTCCGGCGGAGCGGTCACGGATCGCCGGCGCGGGAGCCGGCGCCGGGCACGCCTCGCGCTCCGCCTCGGACACCCGGGCGGCCCTTGAGCAGGCGGGGTCCGTCGCCGCCTCCGTCTCCCGCGCGGCCGCGGCCGTCGCCTACGCCTACCAGAAGCTCGGCAGGCCCTACGTCTGGGGCGCGACCGGGCCCAACGCCTTCGACTGCTCGGGCCTGGTGCAGGCCGCCTACCGCTCCGCGGGCGTCTCCCTGCCCCGCACCACCTACGCCCAGATCAACGCGGGCCGGCGGGTGCCCCGCTCCCAGCTCCAGCCCGGCGACCTGGTCTTCTTCTACTCCGGCATCAGCCATGTCGGCATCTACATCGGCAACGGCCGCATGATCCACGCCCCGAACCCCTCAGCCCCGGTCCGGGTGGCCCCCGTCGACGAGATGCCGTTCGCGGGGGCGACCAGGGTGTCGTGAGGCGGCGCGGCGGCTCAGACCAGCCGGCGTGCCGTGGCCCAGCGGGTCAGTTCGTGGCGGTTGGAGAGCTGGAGCTTGCGCAGGACCGCCGAGACGTGGGACTCGACCGTCTTCACCGAGATGTAGAGCTGCTTGGCGATCTCCTTGTAGGCGTAACCGCGGGCGATCAGGCGCAGCACCTCCCGTTCGCGCTGGGTGAGGCGGTCCAGGTCCTCGTCGACCGGCGGGGCGTCGGTGGAGGCGAAGGCGTCCAGGACGAACCCGGCCAGGCGCGGGGAGAAGACCGCGTCTCCCTCCTGTACCCGGAAGACCGAGTCGACCAGGTCGGTGCCGGTGATGGTCTTGGTGACGTAGCCGCGGGCGCCACCGCGGATCACGCCGATCACGTCCTCCGCGGCGTCGGAGACGGACAGGGCGAGGAAGCGGACGGGCCGCTCGGCGTCCGCCGTCAACGCGGCGCACCGGCGCAGCACTTCGACACCACCGCCGCCCGGCAGATGGACGTCGAGCAGGACCACCTCGGGCCGGGTCGCGGTGATGACCGAGACCGCCTGGTCGACGTCCGCGGCCTCGCCGACCACCTCGACCCCGGTCTCGGCGGTCTGGCCGATCTCGGCCTGGACACCGGTGCGGAACATGCGGTGGTCGTCCACGAGCACCACGCGCACATGCCGCTTACCGGCCGGGCCGGACCCGGCCGGTTCCGCCGCTCCCGCCGTACCGCTCGCCTCGGTCGCGTCGCTCATGACGTCTTCTCCGCCCTCTCCATCTCCAGTTCGACCTCGGTGCCGCCGCCCGGCACCGCCCGTAGCCGGGCCGTGCCGCCGTTGCGCTCCATGCGGCCGATGATCGATTCTCTGACACCCATGCGGTCGGCGGGTATCGAGTCGAGGTCGAAACCCGGGCCGCGGTCGCGGACCGACACGAACACCGTCCTCCCCTCGACCTCGGCGTACACCTGTACGGCGCCGCCCTCGCCACCGTACTTGGCGGCATTGACCATCGCCTCGCGCGCGGCCTGCATCTGCGCCGCGGTCCGTTCGTCGAGCGGGCAGTCGCCTACGACGACCACCTCGATGGGCACGCCGTGCTTGTCCTCCACCTCGGCGGCGCTGCGCCGCACCGCCTCGGCGACCGTGTCGGGCTCGTCCGCCTCGTCCTTGCCGGTGCCCTCGGGCTTGTACAGCCAGGTGCGCAGGTCCCGCTCCTGGGCCCGGGCCAGGCGGCGCACCTCGCCGGCGTTGTCGGCGTTGCGCTGGATCAGGGTGAGGGTGTGCAGCACGGAGTCGTGGACGTGGGCGGCGACCTCGGCGCGCTCCTGGGCGCGGATGCGCATCAGCCGTTCCTCGGACAGGTCCTGGGTCATCCGGACCAGGTAGGGGCCGGCAAGCAGGGTGATGCCGACGAGGACGGCGAGCGCGGCCTGGAGGACCGCGCCGAGGTGGGCGGCCGAGCCCTGCATGACGAAGATGGCGGAGACGCCGGCGGTGACCAGCAGGACGCCGACGCCCGCGCGCAGCAGGGTGAGGGTGCGCCGGCGGCTGCCGACCTCGACCCAGCGGGCCCGGCGGGCGTTGTCCGCCTGGCGCCAGACGAGGGCGACACCGGCCGCGACCAGCACGGCGGGCAGGAGATAGGCCTTGGCCCCGTTGGTCACGTTGACGCTGCCCACGAAGACCATGGACACGATGACCATGAGGAGCAGGGCGACCATCTGCCCCTTGTCCGGCTTGCGGGCCACCAGTCTGCGGCGGCCCTCCGGCGAGGTCTCGGTGCCGACCAGCGGCGGCTTGTGGCCGCCGACGCCGCCGACGCCGAGCGGGACGAAGAACCAGAACGCGGCGTACAGCAGCGCGCCCAGTCCGTTGGCCATGAACAGGCCGACGAAGGCGAGCCGGACCCAGATGACGGGCAGGCCGAGGTGCCCGGCGAGGCCCCGCGCCACTCCTCCCAGCCAGCGGCCGTCGCTGCTGCGGTAGAGCTTGCGCGGCGGCCGCGGGTCGTCGAGGGGCGAGGCTGCGGCTTCCGGCATGCCATCGATGGTCACACGGCCGCGGGGGCGGAGCATCAGGGTCCGCCCCCTAGACTCCCCTGATCTACGGTCGGGCGGTGCGCGGCGGCCGACCGCCGCCGAACGCCTTCCCGCCGTCCCTCCGGGCCGATCTCAGGGTTCGCCCAGGGTCATCCCGACTCCCCTCGCGGCGGACGGACCGTCACCATGGACGCATGACCGATCACGAGCACGCCGCGACGGGTACGGGACCCGGCTCCGGCCCGCGCCCGGCCCCGGGCACCGGGCCGGCGGATGCCGCGCCCGCCGCGGCGGGAGGGACGCAGGCGCCCGGAGTTGAGGGACCCGCCGGCACCGGCGCCGCGGGGCGGACGACGACGGCGGAGCGGGAGCCGGAGCAGGGGACGGAGGACCAGGACACCGCCGGGGCCCCGGGCCGCCTGCGGCGCGACCGCCGGCACAAGATGATCGCCGGCGTGTGCGCGGGGCTCGGACGGCAGGCCGACATGGACCCGGTGATCTTCCGGATCACCCTGGCCGTGCTGGCCGCGACCGGTGGCATCGGTCTCATCTTCTACGGCTTCGCCTGGCTGCTCGTGCCGTACGAGGAGGAAGAGGAGAACGAAGTCCGCAAGCTGCTGACCGGGCGGGTCGACGGGCAGGCGCTGGCCGCCGTGCTGTTCGCGCTGGTCGGCTGCGGGATCTTCCTGACCATGCTGAAGAACGGCGGGGTGCTGGCGTTCGCCGTGGTGCTCTCCCTGCTGCTGGCCGGCGCCGGGTACTGGTCGCGACACCGCGGCGCCCCCGACCCGGATCCGCTCGCCGCGCAGGCCGCCGCGGACGCCCCGCCGGAGGCCAAGGCGCCGCCGGTCATCGCCATTCACCACGCCTCCTGGTGGCGGGACCCGATCGTCAAGGACGGCACCCATGTCGGCGGCACCGGGTATCTGTGGGGCCCTCCGGACACCCGCGACCGGGACATCGCCCCCGTCGACCTGGGCATCGGCCTCCCCTGGACCCACCCCGGCGCCGCCCGGCCGACGCGGACGGCGCCGCCGAGACCTCGCGGCCCGCGCTGGATCGGCGGCTGGGTGTTCCTGTGCGCCCTGCTGGCCGGCGGACTGGGCACCGGGCTGACCTGGGACACGCACCCACTGGGCACCAGTCTCCAGACCGGCCTCGCCTGGGCGCTCGTGGTCTTCGGCCTCGGCATCGCGGTCAGCGCGTTCCTGGGCCGGACGGGGGCCGGATCGGTGCTCCTGGCGATCGTCACCGCGGGGCTGCTGGCGGGCGCCACGGCCCTGCCGAAGGACATAGCGACCCACTGGAACCGGACGTCCTGGAGACCGGCCGCGACGGCGCAGGTGCGGCCCGCCTACTCCGTGGGCACCGGCGTCGGCACCCTGGACCTGACGCGGGTGCACCCCGGCAAGGGGCGGACGGTGACCACCGACGCCCAGGTGGGCGCGGGGCAGCTGAAGGTGCTCCTGCCCCGGGACGCGACCGTGCGGATGAGCATCGACGTGGGCGTGGGCGACATCCGGTTGCCCGGTGACAGCAGGAAGGACGTGGACGTGAAGCCGGGCAGGCACGAGGAAGTGACCCTGGCACCGGTCGGGTCCGGCAAGAAGGCCGGCACGCTGACCCTGGATCTGCGGGTGGGCGTCGGACAGGTGGAGGTCAGCCGTGCTGCGTCATGAGTTCCAGCCGGGGAAGCTGGTCGCCGGGCTCTTCCTCAGCGCCGCCGGAGCGGTCTACGCCGGCGACGCGGCCGGGCTGTGGGAAGCCCCGTGGTTCCTGATCATCCCGCTGGTGGTGGGCGGCCTCTGCCTGGCCGGCGCCGGCACGGCGGCGGCGCGGGGCGTACGCAGACGGCAGGCCGCGCGCAGCGGTCAGCGGTAGCCGCCCGCCCGGGCACGGCGGCGCGACCTGAGGACCGCGTCGAGGGAGAGGTAGGGGGCTCCGGCGAGGACGAGGGGCAGCCAGGCCATCAGGTAGGCGAGGTCGTTGCCGTAGTAGTACGGCGTCGAGGCCCAGCTCACGGTCAGCCAGAGGCTGAGCGAGATCAGCGCGCCGCCGAGGGCGGCCAGCCGGCCGAAGAGTCCGAGGAGGGTGCCGATGCCGACGGCCAGTTCGCCGAGGGCGATGGCGAAGCCGAAGCCGACGGGGTTCTTGAGCGCCAGGTCGATCAGGGCCGGCAGGGCGGCGGAGCCGCGGGCCGCGCGCATGGTGTCGCCGATCGACCCGGCTCCGCCGGACTTGAGGAAGGCACTGTCGGTGATCTTGTTGAGGCCGGCGTACATGAAAGTCACGCCGAGGTAGATCCGGAGCGGAAGGAGGGCGTACCGGGTGGCGGTGTCCCGCCAGCCGCGCATGCCGTGCAGATCGGTCGTGTAGGTGTCCGTCCGAATACCCTGAGTCATCGCTGCCAGCCGCCTCTCACCCGCCGTGCCGGACCCCTCAATCGACGATACGTATGACAAGGGGGAACCGTTCAATCCTCTGCGGGACGCTTTCACCGCTTTTACCGACTTCCGACCTTCGCATCCGGGTGGACGGCCGGACCGAATGGAGGGACCGGCTCACCCGGCCGCTCCCGACCCGGACCTCACTCCGTGATCTGGACGACGCACCGGTTGGTCGCGGCGCCGCCCGCGGTGATCACCTGCACCTCCACCGCGCCGGGTTCCACCTCGACCGGCACGGGGACGGTCAGGACGGTGTCGGTGGGGTTGCGGAAGCCGCCGGTGACGGGGACCAGGGGCACGTGGACGTCGACGGCGCCGATCCGGACGACGGTGCGGGAGAGCCGGTCGGCGCCGTGGGCGCCGGGCGGGACGAAGCCGGTGCCGCGGATCTCGATGTCGTCGCCGGTGCGGATCGGACCGTCCAGATCGCCGGGCTCACGGGCGCGGACCACGGAGAGGATCACCGGACGGCCGCCCTCCGCGTACTTGCCGGCCAGGTAGGTCGCGGCGGAGACCAGTACCAGGACCGCGAGCCCCCAGGGCAGGTCGGGGAGCTGGTCGGGGCGGCGCGCCAGCCGGACGGCGGCGAACAGCAGGGCGACGCCGTTGACGGCGACGTACTGGATGTCGGCGAAGGCGCCCCGGCCGGAGTCGTCGGTCAGCAGGTCGGCCGCGCGCGGCCGGTGGGCCGGCACCTTCTGCAGCCGCTGGGCGAGGATGCGCAGGCCGACCACCCGGCGGACCAGTACGGCGATGCCGCACAGCACGCCGAGGACGGTCAGCAGGCCCGCGCCGCGCGCGAGGTCCAGGCCGGCGAGCAGCGCGTCGCGTTCGGTGTGGCCGGAGGCGGCGGCCAGCCGGCCCGCGAGCAGCAGGACGGAGTAGGTCGCGAGGAGGATCCAGCCGGCGGCCACGGTGCGGGAGGTGGACAAGCGGTTGTCCTCGCCGATGAGCGGGGCCAGGACGCCGCCGCGGGCCCGGTGCCACCAGGAGGCGGCCGCCAGCACGCCGCCGACGGCGAGGGCTGCGAGCAGGGCGGCGGTCCGGGCGCTGCTCCAGCCCGCGCCGATCGCGGTGAGCGACTCGGCGAGCAGCAGGGCGAGGACGGCTCCGCCCACCGCGCACACCGTCCGCAGCCACAGCCGCGCGAGCCACGCCTGGCCCTCGGCGCGGCCGCGCCCGGCGACCTCCTCGGCCCGCTGGGTCAGCTCCTCGGACACCCACTGGCGGGAGGCGGAGGCCGAGTGGGCCACCGCGGGCGGCAGGCCCTGTCCGGCCGCGAACTCGTCGCGGACGCGCAGGAACGCGGCGACGGCCCGCCGGTGCCCCTGCCGGGCCCCGTGCGGGCAGTCCCCGCACGCACAGCCGCCCTCATGGGCGCCGTCGGCACCCGTGCTCTGTCTGGCCTCCTGCACCGCCACGCCCGACGCCCGCCTTCCGCACTGCCTCTCGACACGACCCGAAGCCACCCATAGTGCGCATTTCCGGCCGCGCAACTCCCCTGCGACGACAGCGAATTGTGCCCTACCCCGGGCCGTCCGGGGTTCGCCGGTCCGGGTCATGCCGGGTGAACCCCGGGCCACCGCGTTGACGCGGCTCCCGGGGCCCCCGTACGGCCGGGAGCTAGCCGAGCAGGTCGGGCTCGCTGCGGCTGACGTCCTGCCACAGGGGCTGGTAGTTGATCCAGGCCACCAGGTCGCCGCCGAGCTGTTCGCGGGTGGCCACGGCCAGCTTGTGGTCGATGAGGACCGGCCGGCCGGCCGCCTTGGCCATGAGCTGCACCTGGCAGGACCGTTCCAGGGACAGGAACCACCAGGCCGCCGCGTCGACCGAGTTCCCCACGGTCAGCAGCCCGTGGTTGCGCAGCACCAGAGCCTTGCGGGACCCCAGCACCCCGGCGATGCGGCGGCCCTCGTCGGCGTCGACGTTGACGCCGGTGTAGGCGTCGTACAGCGCCAGGTCCTCGTAGAACGCGCAGCTCTCCTGGGTGATGGGGTCGATGAGGTCGCCGAGCGCGGCGACGGCCCTGCCGTGCACGGAGTGGCAGTGCGCGACCGCGACGACGTCGGGCCGGGCGGCGTGCACCTGGGCGTGCACGGTGAACGCGGCCTGGTTGACGTGGTAGCGGCCGTCGACGACCTGCCCGTCCTGGTTGACGAGCACGAGGTCGCCGACGGTGACGTGCTTGAACGGCATCCCGAACGGGTTGACCCAGAAGCAGTCGCTGTACTCCGGATCGCGGGCGGTGATGTGCCCGGACACCCCGTCCTCGAGTCCGGAGCGCCCGAAGACCCGCAGGGCGCCCGCGAGCCGCTCCTTGCGGTGCCGGCGTTCGTCCTCCACCGAGTCGTGCATCGGCGGCATGGCGAATCTCAGCTGATCGGTGGGCAGCGGAGGCGGCGGCGTGGGCCCGTTCATGGGTCCTCCAGCGTGGGGGTTTGCGGTACGGGCGGGAAGTTACCGCCGGTCGGCGCAAAAGGGCAGCGCTGGTTGGTAAAGATGACGTGGGCGGCGGATACCCGACAGAGGGTGTCCGCTTTGCCGGTGAGACTGGCCGGCATGAACTGGGCAGCCTTCACCACCGCCGCGCCCGAGCTCGCGGCGATCACCGAGCGGCGCTTCGGCGCCTTCCGTCACCATGTCCTCGCCACCCTGCGCCGGGACGGCTCCCCGCGTACCTCCGGCCTGGAGGCCGACTTCCGGGGCGGCGAGCTGTGGCTGGGCATGATGGCCGGCTCGTGGAAGGCCCTGGACCTGCGCCGTGATCCGCGCTTCGCGCTGCAGGCGAACCCGGGCGAGGGCACCGCGATGGGCGGCGGTGACGTACGGATCGCCGGGCGGGCGTACGAGGTCGGGGACGGGGTGACCAAGGCCGCGTACGTGAAAGAGGTGGAACCGCCGCAGCCGTTCCACCTCTTCCGCACCGAGTTGACGGAGGTCGTGCGGACCTTCGTCGAGGACGACACGCATCTGGTCGTCCAGGTCTGGCGGCCCGGCGCGCCGGTGCGCACGCTCAGGCGGACCTGATCCTCAGCGGGAGAGGATCACTCCCACTCGATGGTGCCCGGGGGCTTGGAGGTCACGTCGAGGACGACGCGGTTGACGTCGCGGACCTCGTTGGTGATCCGGGTGGAGATGCGGCCGAGGACGTCGTACGGCAGCCGCGACCAGTCGGCGGTCATGGCGTCCTCGGAGGAGACCGGGCGCAGCACGATCGGGTGACCGTAGGTGCGGCCGTCGCCCTGGACGCCCACGCTGCGGACGTCCGCGAGCAGGACCACCGGGCACTGCCAGATGTCGCGGTCCAGGCCGGCCGCGGTCAGCTCCTCGCGGGCGATGGCGTCGGCGTCCCGGAGCAGGTCGAGGCGCTCCTTGGTGACCTCGCCGACGATGCGGATGCCGAGGCCGGGGCCCGGGAAGGGCTGGCGCTGCACGATCTCCTCCGGCAGGCCCAGCTCCTGGCCGACCATCCGGACCTCGTCCTTGAACAGCTTGCGCAGCGGCTCGATCAGCTTGAACTCGAGGTCCTCGGGCAGGCCGCCGACGTTGTGGTGCGACTTGATGTTGGCGGTGCCGGTGCCGCCGCCGGACTCGACCACGTCCGGGTACAGGGTGCCCTGGACCAGGAACTCCACGGCCGGGCCCTCGTCGGCGATGATCTCGGCCTGCGCCTGCTCGAAGACGCGGATGAACTCGCGGCCGATGATCTTGCGCTTCTCCTCCGGGTCGGAGACGCCCTTGAGCGCGGTCAGGAAGCGCTCCTCGGCGTCCACGACGACCAGCTTGACGCCGGTCGCGGCCACGAAGTCCTTCTCGACCTGCTCGGTCTCGCCCTTGCGCATCAGGCCGTGGTCGACGTAGACGCAGGTGAGCTGGTCGCCGATGGCCCGCGCGACGAGCGCGGCGGCGACGGCGGAGTCCACGCCGCCGGACAGACCGCAGATGGCGCGCCGGTCGCCGACCTGCTCGCGGATCGCGGTGACCTGCTCCTCGATCACGTTGCCGGTGGTCCAGGACGGGGTGAGGCCCGCGCCCCGGTACAGGAAGTGCTCCAGCACGAGCTGGCCGTGCGTGGAGTGCATGACCTCGGGGTGGTACTGGACGCCGTACAGCTTCTTCTCGTCGTTCTCGAAGGCGGCGACCGGGACGACGTCGGTGGACGCGGTCACGGCGAAGCCCTCGGGGGCGGCGGAGCAGGCGTCGCCGTGCGACATCCACACGTGCTGCTCGTCCGGCGTGCCCTCGAACAGGGTGGAGCCGGACTTGGAGACGTGCAGGTCGGTGCGGCCGTACTCACGGGCGCCGGTGTTGTCGACGGTGCCGCCGAGGACCTGCGCCATGAGCTGGAAGCCGTAGCACATGCCGAAGACGGGGACGCCGGCCTCGAAGAGCGCGCGGTCGAGCCGGGGGGCGCCCTCCTCGTACACGGACGAGGGGCCGCCGGAGAGGATGATCGCCGCGGGGTTCTTGGCGAGCATCTCCTGGACCGGCATGGTGCTCGGCACGATCTCGCTGTAGACCCGCGCCTCGCGGACGCGACGGGCGATGAGCTGGGCGTACTGCGCGCCGAAGTCGACGACCAGGACGGTGTCGGGGGAGGCGGCAGGCGAAGTCGCTGATGACACGGGGTGCCTTCTGGTGGTCGGGCGGGGTCTGTGCTAACGAGTCTAACGGTGCGGGCGGGTACGCCTCCCCCGGACGGGACCGTGGCATACTGGACGCATGCTCGCGCACCCGACCTTC
This sequence comes from Streptomyces sp. NPDC003720, assembly GCF_042875075.1. Lineage (NCBI taxonomy): Bacteria > Bacillati > Actinomycetota > Actinomycetes > Kitasatosporales > Streptomycetaceae > Streptomyces > Streptomyces sp. NPDC003720. The sequence goes on along the minus strand of NZ_JBIANZ010000008.1, from coordinate 63,108 downwards.
CTCTTTACCTATGGCACCCGGCCCGCCGGCTGCCATGGTCGTGCTGCTTGAGCGAACCGCCAAGCGACTTACCAGGCGCCCCGGGCCGACAAGGCCCGGGGCGCCTGTCGTTTCTCCGGGTTCTGCCGTTCCGGGGCCTCCGCCAGCCACCTTCACGAGGAGCCCCCGATATGACCACTCTCACCGCGGAACAGACCATCACCGACGCCCGTACCCGCATCGACGCGCTCGACGACCGGATCATCGGGCTCATCCAGGAGCGGATGGCCGTCTCCACCGTCGTCCAGGAGACCCGGATCGCCTCCGGCGGCCGGCGGGTGAACCTCTCCCGTGAGATGGAGATCCTCGGCCGCTACCGCGAGGCGCTCGGCAAGCCGGGCACCGCGCTGGCGATGACCATGCTGGAGCTGTGCCGGGGTCGCATCTGAGTTCGGGCCGGTTCTCACCCGTACGGCGCGTGACCGCCCCCCGCACCGCTTCGTTGAGCCGGTTGTCCGTGCCAGCCAGGGGCGGGCCCGACAGAACCACGCGTGGCTCACCGGAGCGATGAGGCGTACGGGTCGTGCCGTACACCGTGGGACCTCGCTCCGGAGAAGTGACCGGACGGCAGGGGACAGCAGCCCGGTCACCCAAGAGAACGGCCGGCTCCGGGGACGCCCGGGGCCGTCCGCGGAAACACCAGGTCAGGACACATGAGCAGGCGGCGCGACCCCCCGGCGCCGCTCCTGGGCACCAGCGCGCCCTTGCGCCGGTGCCGGCGAAGAGAGGGCCCCGCGGCTCGAGTCCCGCGGGGCCCTTCGTCGTGCCCTTCGTCGTGTCCGGCCGGAGACTCCCACCGAATGTGATCCATGACACAAAAATTCCGGTGAATCCGGAAGCAACCATTCACCGCCCTCGCGGATCAAACCTGCTGCCGGATCACGTAGACGGTAAGAGACGAGGGACCTGCGTTCGGAGGGGGATGCAGGTCCCTCGGCGTCTCCGGGTCCGGCCTACTTCTTCGGCGGCACCGCCGGGATGCCCAGGAACGGCAGCCTGAGCGCGCCGAACGCGTCCGCCGGGACCGCCGGCTCGCGCGGCTCCACCGGCTTCAGCCGCTCGTACGCCGCCCCCTGTGCCGGGCGCGGGTCCTCCTCGCCCTTGTTCGGCCAGTACGACATGGCCCGCTCGGCCTGCGCGGTGATGGTCAGCGACGGGTTGACGCCCAGGTTGGCCGAGACGGCGGCGCCGTCCACCACCGAGATGCCGGGGTGGCCGTAGAGCCGGTGGTAGGGGTCGATCACACCGGTCTCCGGGGAGTCGCCGATGGGGCAGCCGCCGAGGAAGTGCGCGGTCAGCGGGGTGCCCATCAGCTCGCCGACGTTGCTGCCCGGGAAGCCGTTGATCTCCTCGGCGAGCACGGTGGCGGCCTCGGAGGCGGCCTTGATCTGCTTGGGGTTCGGGGCGCCGTGCCCCTGCCGGGCGGTGAGCAGGCCCTTGCCGACCCCGCCGGGCTTCAGGTACGTCGTCAGCGAGTTGTCCAGCGACTGCATCACCAGCCCGATGATGGTCCGCTCCGACCAGCGCCGGTTGGACAGCGAGCGGGCGACGAGGAGGGGGTGGCGGGCGGCGTTGGCCAGCCAGGCCAGGACGCGCGAGGAGCCCTCGGCGTAGGGGACCTGGAGGATGGACAGCCCGCCCATCGAGTTGGAGCCCTTGCCGTAGCGGACCGGTTCGATGTGCGTGCTGTCGTCGGGGTGGATCGAGGACGTGATGGCGACGCCGCGCGTGAAGTCGGCCCGCTGCTCGCCGGTCGCCTTGCGGTAGCGGCGGTTGTCGGTCTGCGCGCCCACCAGCGCCTCGGAGTTGGTGCGGGTCAGATCGCCGAGCCGGGCGGACAGACGCGGCAGCTGGCCGCCGGCCTTCATCCGGTGCAGCAGGGTCTGGGTGCCGTACGTGCCGGCCGCGACCACGACCCTGCGCGTGGTGAACAGCCGCCCCTTGCCCTTCTTCTTCTCGTCCGTCGGCAGCGTCGCGATCGCGTAGCCGCCGCGCGAGTCGTCGGTGACGGACACCACCGTCGTCATCGGGTGCACCACCGCGCCGGCCTTCTCGGCGAGGTACAGGTAGTTCTCGTTGAGGGTGTTCTTCGCACCGTGCCGGCAGCCGGTCATGCACTCGCCGCACTCGGTGCAGGCGTTGCGGGCGGGCCCGGCGCCGCCGAAGTACGGGTCGTCCACCCGCTCGCCGGGCCGGCCCTGCGCCGTGCCGTCGGCGTCCTTGCCGTCGCCGAAGAACACGCCGACGGGCGCCAGGTGGAAGGTGTCGCCGACGCCCATCTTCTCGGCCGCGGCCTTCAGGTGCACGTCGGACGGCGTCATGGTCGGGTTGAGCCGCACGCCGAGCATGCGCTGCGCCTGGTCGTAGTACGGCTTCAGCTCCTGCTGCCAGTCGGTGATGCCGCGCCACTGGGGATCGTCGAAGAAGGCCTTCGGCGGCACGTAGAGGGTGTTGGCGTAGTTCAGCGAGCCGCCGCCGACGCCCGCGCCGGCCAGCACCATCACGTTGCCCAGCAGATGGATGCGCTGGATGCCGTACATGCCGAGCCGCGGGGCCCAGAGGTAGTTCTTCAGGTCCCAGGAGTTCCTGGGCAGGGAGTCGCGGGTGAAGCGGCGGCCGGCCTCCAGCACGCCCACCCGGTACCCCTTCTCGGTGAGGCGCAGGGCGGAGACCGAGCCGCCGAACCCCGAACCGATCACGATGACGTCGTAGTCGTACCCGTCCTCGTCCCGGGTCTGGACAGACTTCTCCTGCGACACGTGCTCTCCTCGTCGAGAACGGGCTTGCTGGCGGTGGGGTCGTGGCTAACGGAAGCGGAAGGCCTTCATCAGGCGGAGGCTGCGGCTCATGAACTGGGCGTACTGCGCGTCGTCCATCCCCAGCGACGGCGCCATCGGCAGCAACCGCTGCCTGGCCACCGTCTGGGCCTCGGTGTACTTGAGGATGCCCTCGGAACCGTGGCGGCGGCCGAGGCCGGAGTCCTTCATGCCGCCCATCGGGGACTGGACGCTGCCATAGGCGGGCGCGTAGCCCTCGTTGACGTTGACCGTGCCGGTGCGCAGCCGGGAGGCGACGTCCAGGCCGCGCCGGGCGGACTTCGTCCACACGGACGCGTTCAGGCCGTACGGCGTGGAGTTGGCGCGTTCGACCGCCTCGTCCTCGGTCTTGAAGCGGTACAGCGAGACGACGGGCCCGAAGGTCTCCTCCTCGCAGACGGCCATGGACTCCTCTACGCCGTCGAGGATGGTCGGCTCGAAGAAGTACGGGCCGATGTCGGGGCGCGCCACGCCGCCCGTGACCACCCGGGCGCCCTTGGCGACGGCCTCCTGGACGTGCCCCTCCACGGTCTTGAGCTGCCGCTCGCCGACCAGCGAACCCATGTCCGCGCCGTAGGCGAGGGAGTTGCCGAGCCGCATGGCCCGGGTGCGGGCGGCGAAGCGCTCCAGGAAGGCGTCGGCGACGGACTCGTGGACGTACAGCCGCTCGATGGAGATGCAGAGCTGGCCGGCCGAGGAGAAGCAGGCCCGGACGGCGCCCGCGGCGGCCTTCTCGATGTCGGCGTCCTCCAGCACGAGCATGGCGTTCTTGCCGCCGAGTTCGAGGGAGACGCCGACCAGGCGGGCGGCGGCGCCCTGCGCGACCTCGCGGCCGGTGCGGGTGGAGCCGGTGAACGAGACGTAGTCGGCGTGCCTGACCAGCTCGGGTCCGACGACCGGACCCTCGCCGAGCACGACCTGGAAGACGTCCTCGGGCAGCCCGGCCTCGATGAGCAGGTCACGGGCCCAGAGCGCGGTGAGGCAGGTCTCGGTGTCCGGCTTCATGACGACCGCGTTGCCGGCGGCGAAGGCGGGCAGCGCGTCGCCGACGGACAGCTCCAGGGGGTAGTTCCACGGGGCGATCTGCCCGACGACCCCGCGCGGGTGCCGGAGTTCGGTGACCTTGGTCAGGGTCGGCACGGCGCCGGTGTGCCGCTTGGGCCGCAGGTAGCTGGGCGCCTTGCGGCCGTAATGGCGGGCCGCGACGGCGACGGCCTGCACTTCCTCGTGCGCGTGCAGCCGGGCCTTGCCGGTCTCGAGCTGGATGAGGTCGAGCACCTCGGCCTGGCGCTCGAGCACCAGGTCGTGGAAGCGGAGCAGCACGGCGGCGCGCTGCCGCACGGGCGTCCTCTCCCACACGGCCTGGGCGGCGCGGGCGGCCTCGAAGGCCTTTCGTACGTCCTCGGGCGTGGACTCGGGCAGGTCGGCCAGCTTCTCGCCGGTGAAGGGAGTGTGGTTGGCCGTGCGGCCGGAGCCGACGACGCCCTTGGTGAGCTGGGCCACCAGTGTCGGGGTGACCACGTCGGCGGCGGTGCGCACGCCCTCGGGGGCGGGCGCGAGCGGGTTGGTACCGGTGATGTCCGGGGCCTGCGAGTCCGTCATGACGCGCAGGGTATGCCGCGGCGGAGGCTTTGGGTACCCGTCGGTAACGGGGATTCACCGAGTGCACACACTACGCCAGTGATCACTGGCAGCAAACGCGCTGATCAGCGCGTTGTCGAGTGATGATCAACGGGAGTGTGGTTTTTCCGGCCCGGGGAGCGACGAAGTCGGCGCGAGGGCGGCGCGATTCGGGTCAGGGGCGCGGTTCGGCCGCCAGGGTTCGCAGCGGCTCCTGGGGCGCCGGGCGGACGGCGGGCCCGGTGGCGTCGGGCTCCGGGGGCGCCGGGCGGACGGGCGGCACGGTCGCATCGGGCTCCCGGGACGCAGGGCGGACAGCCCGCACGGTCGCACCGGGCTCCGCAGGCGCCGCACGGACAGCCGGCGCGGTCGCATCGGGCTCTGAGGGCGCCTGACGGACGGCGGGTGGTCGCGCCGGCCTCCGGAGGCATCGCACGGACAGCCGGCACGGCGGTCACATCGGGCTCCCGGGCGGGCGGACGGCGGGCACGGTCGCATCGGGCTCCGCAGGCGCCGGGCGGGCGGCCGGCACGGTCGCATCGGGCTTCCGGGACGCCGGGCGGAGGGGCGGCACGGTCGCGTCGGGCTCCGAAGGCGCCGCGCGGACAGCCGGCACGGTCGCGTCGGGCTTTGCCGGGGACGGGCGGGTGGGTGGTGCGGTCGCGCAGGCCTTCAGGGCGGCCGCGACCTCCTCCGCGGGCGGCCGCGCGTCCGGGTCCGGCGCGTGCAGGCGGGTCAGGAGCGGCCGCAGCGGGCCGGCGTCGCCGCCCGCGACGGCGGAGGCGAGCAGCGCGCCGAGGGACCACAGGTCGGAGGCGGGCCCGGCGCCACGTCCGGAGGCCCGCTCCGGGGCGGCGAACCCGGCGGGGACGTCCGCGGCCGGCCCGTCCCCGATCCCGAAGTCGGTGACGACGACCCACCCGGTACCGGACTCGATCAGGACGTTGGCGGGCTTGAGGTCCCGGTGCACCATCCCCACGGCGTGCGCCGCCCTGAGCGCCCCGAGGACGGCGAGCCCGATCCGCGCGGCCTCGGCGGGCGGCAGCGGCCCGCGCCGCACGGCCTCCTGGAGCGACTCGCCCTCCACCAACTCCATGACGATCCACGGCAGTCCGCCGTCGAGGACGACATCGTGCAGGGCGACGGCCGAGGGATGCCGCAGCCGGGCGGCGGTCCGAGCCTCCCGGTGCAGCCGGTGCGCGATCCGCCGGCTCTCCTCGTCGTCGGCCGGACGCCCCGGCAGCACGGGCTCCTTGACGGCGACGTCCCGCCGCTCCTGCTCGTCCCGGGCCCGCCAGACGGTCCCGGCCGGCCCGGCGCCCAGGCGCCCGAGAAGTCGGTAGCGTCCACCGATCAGCCGTGCGCCGGGCGGGAGTTCGCCGTCTCCACTCATGTCACATGAGTACCGTGCGCACCCCGCCCTTGTCGAAGGGACACCGGTCCGGCGCCCCGATCCGGCCGTCGCTCAGGGCTTCTTGACGTCCAGGTTGGCGATCGCGGTCCTGGCGACCTCGCGGCCCCGGTCGGTGAGGTCGCCCTTGCCCGGGTAGCCGATGGTGAGCCGGTACAGGTCTCCGGAGCCGGTGCGGTAGTAGAAGATCCGCAGCTCGCGCGGGCGCGGGTGCTGGGAGTCGTCGGTCTGGTACTCGACGGTGTTCGTGGCGGCCTGTCTGCCGCGGTACTCGGTTCCGTCGTCCGGGTGCGTCGTCGCGCCCTTGGGCATGTCGAGGCTGTACTCGCCCTCGTTCTTGAACTTCTCGTCGTCGGCGTGCATCTGGGCCACCGCGTTGCTCTTGATCGTGTTGAGCGAGTCCTCCGACTTCCGGGTCAGGTCCAGCACGACCGAGACGGCGCCGCTCGGGTCCGTGTACGACACCCAGCTCTGGTCGGAGTCGTTCTTGTCCGGGTGACCGGTCTCGTAGGCCGCGGGGACGGCGAGGGTGACGCCGAGCCCGGCGTCGGTGTGCTTCGTCCAGCCGTCCGGCAGCGGTCCCGCGAAGGGGTCGGCGAGGACGAGGTACCCGGCCACCGCCGCCGCGGTCACGGCGGCCCCCAGGCCCAGCCAGACCTTGCGTCCCGGGCGCGGGGCACGGCCGGCGGGCGTGGTGGGCGCGGCGAACGCCACGTGCTGGGTGGGCTCCGGGGCCGGCGGGTCGGCGGCCGCCTCCAGCAGCACCCGGACCTGGGCGGCCGTCGGGCGGCGGGAAGGGTCCTTGCGGAGCAGGCTGTTGACGGCCTCCGCCAGCGGGCCGCGCGCGGCGGCGGGCGCGGCCGGGGTGGCGTTGAGGACGGACTGCAGGGTGGCCGGGGTGTTGCTGCGGCGGAACGGGGAGACGCCCTCGGTGGCGGTGTAGAGGACGACACCCAGGGACCACAGGTCGCTCGCCGGACCGGGACGCTGCCCCAGCACCCGTTCCGGCGCGATGTACTCGGGCGAGCCGACGAAGCCACCGGTGTCGGTCAGGTTCGTCTCGCCCTCGATCTGCGCGATGCCGAAGTCCGTGAGCACGACCCGGCCGTACCGGCCGAGCAGCACGTTGTCCGGCTTGACGTCCCGGTGCAGGACGCCCGCCGCGTGCGCGGCCTCCAGCGCGCCGAGCACCTCGAGGCCGATCCGCGCCGCCTCGCGCGCGTCCAGCGTGCCCTCCTGGAGCGCGCCGCCCAGTGAGCGGCCGTGCACCAGCTCCATCACGATCCACGGCCGGCCGTCGACCACGGCGACGTCGTACACGTTGACCACGGCGGGATGGTCGAGCCGGGCCGCCGCGCGGGCCTCGCGGCGCATCCGCTCGAAGGCGTTGGCGCGTTCGCGCTCGGGAAGGTGGTCCGGTACGCGGGGCTCCTTCACCGCGACCTCGCGGTCCACCGTCTCGTCCTTGGCCCGCCATACCGTGCCCATGCCTCCGTGGCCGAGCCTGGCGAGCAGCCGGTACCGGCCGGCGATCAGCCGTCCGGTGCCGTCCTGAGCCGCGGGGGCCGGTGCCTGGTGCGGGCTCTGCGGGGCCGCCTGCTCCGCAGCCGGCCGAGGCGCCGCACCGGGCCGTGCGCCCGGCACCGGATCCGGCGTCGGGTTCGGCGGTTGCAGAACAAAACTCGTCGTGTCGTCGGCCGTACGGCCGGCTCCCCCGTCGCTGCTCATGGACCATCCATATCGCGCCACCGGCGTCCGCCACCACAGGGAGCACGAACCGGTCACGAAGCCGTGACCGGGCGGGAATCAACGTGTCGTGACCGAGAAGGTGTCCACGGCGACGTCGAAGTACTCCCGGGCCTCCCGGACCCGTCCGACCGGCGCCGACACCCACACGTCGTACATCCGGCCGTCCTCCTCCCAGCACAGGTCGTAGGTGTGGCGCGGCCCCTCGGCCGCGCTGAAGCCGTCCCAGGTGAACTCCCAGAGGGCGGCGGGGTGCCCGGAGTGCGTGGTCCCGACGACCCGGCCGTCGTGGTAACCCGGATTGGTGCCGGCCCCTTCCGCCGCCGCCCGGCTCATCACCGCGGCGGGCCCGCCGGCGTCGGGCGGGGAGACCTTGACGCCGAGCCGGAAGGTCTGCCCCGGGGAGAGGTAGAAGACGCGCTCGCCCTGCCGTTCGCGGTCGAAGTCCTCCGGCACGGCGAGCGAGAAGCCGGCCGGGTCCCGCGCGGTGCGGTAGCCGGAGGGGGCGGTGTGCGGCCGGGAGGCAGCGGGCGCGGTGCCCGCGCGGGACGGCGAGGCGCTGCCGGCCGGCGGGGACGCGGAGCGACTCGTCGGCGCCGCCGGGCTGCTGGTCGGGCCACCGGGCGGGCCGCCGCCGTCGCCCCGGTGCAGCAGCAGCGCCGCCGCCGAGACACCGGCCCCGGCCACCGCCGCGACCAGCAGCGCGGCGATCAGCACACCGCGCGACGACTGCCGGCCGGGCGGGGGCTGTACGGGCGTCGGCGGGTCGGCGGGCGCCCGCGGCGCGTCGGGCTCGGCCGGCGGGTGACCCGCTCCGGCCGCGCGGGCCGCCCGGGCGACGAGCCTGGGGGTGCGGCCGGTCGCCGGCGTTTCCGGGGCGGCCGGCGTGCGGCCCGTCTCCAGGAAGGCCCGCAGCATCCGCTCGGCGTCCGCCGCGTCCAGCCGCCGGTCCGGGTCGCGTTCCAGCAGGCCCCGTACGACGGGCAGCAGCGGCTCGGCCTCGGCGGGTGGCCGGATCTCGGCGGCGACGACGGCGTGCAGGATGCCGCCGAGCGAGTCCCGCCGGAAGGGGGACTCGCCGCTGAGCACCGTGCACAGCAGCGCGCCCAGCGACCACAGGTCGGACTCGGGCCCGGTGCGGGTGCCGGCCATCCGCTCCGGGGCGGTGTACTCGGGCGAGCCGACGAAGGAGCCGGTCTCGGTGAGCGTGGTGGCGCCCGCGACCTGCGCGATGCCGAAGTCGGTCAGCACCACCCGGCCGGTGCCGGACTCCAGCAGCACGTTCGCGGGTTTGATGTCGCGGTGCAGCACGCCGGCCGCGTGCGCGACGCGCAGCGCGCTCAGCAGGTCGGCGCCGATCCGGGCGGCCTCGGCGGCGTCGACGGGGCCGTGCCTGGTGAGGCGGTCGGCGAGCGAGCCGCCGTCGATCAACTCCATGACGAGGTACGGACGCTCGTCCTGCTCGATGACGTCGTGCACGACGATGATGTGCGGGTGCCGCAACTGTGCGACCGCCCGCGCCTCACGGAAGGTGCGGTCACGGCGGCGGCGGGCGTCGTCGTCCGGGAGGGAGTCGTCGGCCGCCAGTTCCTTGACCGCCACCAGCCGGCCCAGCACCTGGTCGCTGGCCCGCCATACGACGCCCATGCCGCCGCGCCCGATCCGCTCCTGGAGGCGGTAACGGCCCGCGATCACGCGGAAGTCGTCCCCGTCGGATCCCATGAGGCCCATCATGCCGCACCGGCCGCACCCGTTCGGGTCGGTGATCGGCCAAGTGCCGAGTGCCGAGACCGAACCTGTCGGCCGGTCGGCCGGCGGCAATTCAGCTCAGACGATCAGTGGGTCGGCAGGTCAGGTCAGCCGGTGCTCGGCGGCTGCCAGCTCCGTAGCACCCACTGGAACTGCTTGCTGGTCCGCGGCCAGTCGGCCTCGGGCGTCGACATGTAGATCGCGTACTCGGTTCCCTCGCGCGAGAAGTACGTCTCCTCGATGGCGTGCCGGGGCCCGGCCACGTAGGGCGGGTCCTTCGCCAGCGCGTCCCAGGTCATCTCCCACACCGCGCCCTCGCGGTCGCGGTAGGTGTTCGCCTTCATGGTGACCCGGTGGTAGTTGACGAGCGACTGGACCTGCCCTTCCAGGTTCCTCTGGTGCGCGAGGGCGTTGGCGAAGTCCGAGCTGGTGTCCATGGAGATGCGCAGGAAGTGCTTGCCGCCGTCGGGCGTGTAGTCGACCTGCCGGAGGTCGGGGTCGGCCGCGCCGTCCTTCGCCTCGACGACCCGGCGCGACCAGCCTTTGGGCAGGTAGACGGTGAAGCCCCACGGGTCGGGGTACGCCTGCCAGGAGGCGGGCAGGACACCGTCGGGGCCCGGCGTGGCGCTGCCGCCGGAGCTGGGGCTGGTGGAGGGCGAGGGGGTGAGCCGGCCCGTGCCCCCGCTCGCGCCGGTGCCGTGCTCCGATCCGCCCCACTGCTGGTAGGCGACGGCCGCGGCGCCGCCGAACACGGCCGCGACGGCGACGACCAGCGCGAGGGTGCGCAGCCGTCGCCTGGGCCGGTCCGGCGGACCCGCGGGTGCGGGGGCCACGGCCGTCGCCCCGGTCGTGGAGCGGCCCCCGGCCGCCGGTGCGCCGTGAGCGCGCGTGGCCCCTCCCGAGGGGTAACCGGCGGGCGCGTGGCCGGTGTTCCCCGGCGCGCCGGCCTGCGTGCCCGGGCTCTGCGCCGGTACGAACGCCTGCGTGGTCTGCGGCAGGCGGCCCTGCGCCGCCTCCGCGAGCATGCGTTCCGCCTCCTTCGCGCCCGGCCGCTGGGCCGGTTCCTTGCGCAGCAGGGCGGATATGACGGGGCCGAGCGGACCGGCGTTGCGGGGCTCCTCCGCCTCTTCCTCGACGACCGCCTGCATGGTGCTCAGCGGCGAGGTCCGGCGGAACGGCGAGCGTCCCTCGACCGCCGTGTACAGCGTGGCCCCGAGCGCCCACAGATCCGAGGACGGGCCCGGGTCGTGACCTCGCACCCGCTCGGGCGCGAGGTAGTCGACCGAGCCGACGACCTCTCCGGTGCGGGTGATGGTGGAGTCGCCCTCGATCTGGGCGATGCCGAAGTCGGTGAGCAGGACCCGGCCGTCCCGGCCGAGGAGGACGTTGCCGGGTTTGACGTCCCGGTGGAGTACACCGGCCGAGTGCGCGGCGCGCAGGGCCCGCAGCACCCACAGGCCGATCCGCGCGGCCTCGGCGGGTTCGATGCGGCCGCGCTCCTTGACCGCGTCGGCCAGCGAGTGGCCCTCGACCAGCTCCATCACGATCCACGGGCGGCCGTCGTGCTCCAGCACGTCGTGGACGGTGACGACGGCGGAGTGGTTGATGCGTGCGGCGGCCCGCGCCTCGGCCCGGGTGCGGGCCAGCAGGACGGCCCGGTCGCTGTCGGAGACGTAGAGCGCCGCGGTCAGCTCCTTGACGGCGACGTGCCGGTGCAGCACCTCGTCGTGGGCGCGCCACACCCGGCCCATGCCGCCGCTGCCGATGGAATCGGCGAGCCGGTAGCGGCCCGCTATGAGCAGGCCCTGCATCTGATTCACGTTGCCCCGCAATGCTATTGACAGGGTCAGACTAAGGACCGGCCCTCCCCCTGGGAACACGAGGGGTACCAAGGTGACAGTCCTGTGACGGTTACCGCTTCCGGCGCGCGGGCGGACCCCAACACCGTTTCACGCAGGCGGTATACGGGGCGCTCAACCCGTGTAGCGGTACGTCGCGGTAGCTTGCTCGTACAGCCGTGTCACCTCGTCGCGCTCGGCCTCCGGGCCTCGGACCTGGACGATGTGGTAGCGGCCGTTCAGCAGGATCGCCATGTTGCGCACGTACCGGTCGCGGCCCTGTCCGTCGGTCCAGGTGAACTGGCCCTCTGCCATGGTCCGTCCGCCGACCTCGATGGTCCGCAGGCCGGTGGCCGTGGCCCAGCTGGAGTCCCGGTACGGCTGGAGTTCGCGCTCCCTGTCCCGCTGGTAGACCATCGGATCGCTGCCGTAGCCGCCTGTTCCGTCCCGTCCGGGTACGACGAGCAGCTCGAAGTCCCCGTGGGAGTAGACGACTTGGCCGCTGCCGTTCTTCGGTGTGCGGTCCCAGCCCTTGGCGACGGCGATGCGGAAGCCGTCCGGGTCCTTGCGCAGGGTGAACCCGTCGGCGACGGAGGGGTCGCCGCCGGTCTGGGTCTCGGCGGCGGGTGCGGACGCCGAGGGACCGGAATCGGACGGCCCCGCGGATGAGGGACGTTCGGAGGGCGAGGGCGCCGGACTCGCCTCACCGGCGCTGCCGGTGCGGTCGCCGCCGGCGCCGCTCTCGCCCTGCTTGGGCATGAACAGCATCGCGTACGCCACCGCGCCGGCCAGCAGAAGAAAGACCAGCAGGAGCAGCAGCCTGCCCAGGCTGCGGGGAGAACGCGCTTGCTCGGCGGCGCGTTTGTGCCGCCCGTGCGGATGGGTGGCGGGCACCCGGGCACGCCGCCGCCGTACGAGTTCGCCGCGCCGCCGGACGATCGGCAGGCGGTTGGGGTCGGCGGGCGGCACGGGCACCACATGGGCGCCGGCGTCCGGCTCGGGCGCCGAGCGCACCAGGGAGCGCAGCCAGCCGCTCAGCTCCTCGAAGTCCGGCCGGTCGGTGGGGTCCTGACGCAGCAGCGACTCCACGACCGGGCGCAGCGGCCCGCACTCCTCGGCGAAGGCGGGCGGCTCCGCGCACACGAGCTGCACCAGCTCGGCCGTGGACTCCTCGGGATAGGGGGCGTGTCCCTGGACGGCGCGGAAGAGCAGCGCGCCCAGCGCCCAGAGGTCGGTGGCGGGCCCGATCGGCGCGGCCAACTGCCAGTTCTCGTGCACGGGGCCCGCCTGCTCCGGTGCCCAGCGCTCGGTGACCGGCCCGACCACGGTCATCCGCACCTGCCGGGCCCGCTCGGCGGCGAGCGCGGTGCCGGGGCCACGCCGCGCGGCGCCACTCCCGGCCCCGGGGTCGTCCCACCCGGAGCCCGCTGCGGAGGGGTTGCCGCGCGGGGCGACGTCGTGACCGGGGCCGGGTGCGCCGTATCCGGGCGCGGACGACTGACCCGGGACCATGGCGCCGGGGCCGGAAGCCCCGTGCCCAGAGGCGAATGGCTGACCAGGGCCAGGAGCCCCGTACGACGTGGGCGCGGGCGACTGGCCGGAGCCGGCGCTCCCGTATCCGGGCGGGGGCGCCTGGCCGGGCAACGGCAGGCGCCCCGAGCCGGAGGCCGTGTCGTCGCCGGACGGCAGTCCCGGTCGCTGCGGGTCGCCGGCCGGGGCGGTGCGGGGTGCGGCGCCGTGCCAGGCGGTGCCGGGCGCGCCGTGGGGGTCGGCCGTCCGGCCGGGCGGGATCGCGGTCCGGCCGGCTGAGTACGGCTGCTGCGCCGCGCCCGCGGCCCCGGTGTCGCCCTCGGCGGGCGGACGGGCGCCGGGCAGCGCGGCGCGGCCGTTCTGCTGGGCCTCCTGCACCCGGGCGGCGGCACGGGTGCCGGCGCGGTAGGCGGCTATCGCCCCGGCGCGGGCGGCACGGACGTCGTCGCCGCTCTCCAGGGCCCGGCGTCCGGACGGCGGCACCGCGACGGTCCCCGGGGGAGCACCGCCCGGCACCGGCAGCCCGCCGGCCGCCCGCGCCTGGATCGCGGCACGCCGCGCGGCCTCGGGATCGGCGTCGGGGGACGGAACCGGCTCGGCGGGCCCGGGCGCGCCGCCGAACCCCTGGCTCCCTGAGCTGCCCGGGGTGCCCGGGGCGCCGGGAAGGTGTCCGCCGGGGGCCCGGACGTCCGTACCGCCGCCGTCACCGGCCGGCCCGAGCGGGTCCTGCGGCCCGTCCTGGGCCGGCACCGGGTCGTACCCGCACAGCGCCTCCTCCGCCGCGCCGACCGCGAGTCCGGTCAGCATCACCCGGCCGTCGTCGCAGACGAGGACCGTGCGGGCGGTGATGTTGCGGTGCGTCCAGCCGTGGGCGTGCAGCACGCGCAGTGCCATGAGGACGTCGGAGGCGACCTCGGCCGCCCGGTACGGCGCCAGCGGCTGCTCGGCCAGCAGCGCGGACAGGGGCCGGGCGGCCACCCACTCGCTGACGATCCACAGCGAGCCGCCCTCGGCGAACACGTCGAAGACCTGGTCGAGCCGCGGATGGTCGGGGATGCGGGCCGCCGCCTGCGCGGCCTCGACGGCGCGCCGCACCGCGGGGTCCGACGGGCGGCGGGTGGCCGTGCGGGCGGCGGGTGAGCGGCGGCCGCCGCGCTCGCGGGCCGTGAAGCCCTCGGGCAGCCCCTCGGAGTCGAGCACCTCGGCCTCGACGACCTCGGGCAGCGGCACCTGACGGACCAGCACCTCCTGGCCGCTGTAGGTGTCGAACGCCCGGGTCTCGGTCAGTTCGTACTCGTCGGACGGCGGCAGCGGCAGGCGGTAGCGGTCCGCGAGCACCCGGCCCGCGTAGTCGTCCACGTTGCCTCCCCCGGCCGCCTGGTCGTTCAGATCCGTTCCACTACGGTCCGTTCCGCGTCCGCATCCGGCTCCGTACGGTCCGCAACCATTCACGATACGTGCCGGAGGCAACCCGCATTGAGGGGATGACGGATTCTCACGGATCCGAACCGGGCTCGGTCATGTCACGACTTGGGCTCGAAGGACTTCGTCAGCGTCCGCCAGGTGTCCTTGCGCAGGTCGCTCTGCCACTTCCCGGCCTTGGCGGTGTACATCAGCGCGTGGCCGAGATGCCCGTTCACCACGAAACCGCGGTCGATCGTGCGGTACCGCGTGCCGTTGTCGGAGTAGGTGAACTCCCAGTCGGCGGTGTTCCAGTCGCGGTAGTCGACCTTCTCTATGCGGATCCGCTGGTACTGGGAACGCACCATGTAGCGCTCCTGGCTCTTCCAGTCCGCCACCGGGTCGTTCTTGGGCGTGCTGGTCCAAGCCACCAGCAGCGTCTGTCCGTCGGGACCCGTGTAGCGGTCCCCGGCCCGTCCGGTGGACTCGTACTTCCAGCCCTTGGGCAGCCCGATCGAGTACCCCTGGCCGCCCTTGTGGGTCGACGCGACGGGCGCGCTGCCGCCGCCCTTCGAGCCGGACGAGCCGGAGTCCCCGCTGTCGCCGGAGGCGCTCGCGCTCGCCCCGTCGTCCGACGACGAGCCGGACGACGCGGAGGCCGAGGCGCTCCCGTCGGTCCGGGCGCCGTCGCCGGGGCTGCTCTCGCCGCCCGTGTTCTTGTCCTCCTTGGTGGAGGCACTCGCGCTCGGCGCCGCCTTGGCGCCGCTGCCGCGGTCGCCGCCCTTGTCGTCACCGCCGCCGAACACGACGGCCAGTACGGTGCCGATCACCGCCAGCGCGACCACGACCGCGATGATCACCAGGGTCCGCCTGGGCACCACGTCGGTGAGCGGCGCTCTGGGCACCGGCCGCGGCGGCAGGTCCAGGTCCGGCGGCGGCACCACGGGCCACCCGGAACTGGGCTTGGTCGCATCGGAGTTCGGCGCGGACGGGGAGCCCTGGGCGGGGCCGGCCTGCCTCCCCCGCGCGCCGGCGCCGGCGCCCGCACCCGCGGCGGCGCCGGTCCGACCGCGCTCCGCGGCGCCCGCACCGCCCTCCGTGTCCGCGGCGCCGGTACCCGAAGCGGCCGTCCCGCTGTTGCTCTTCGCCCGCACGGCCGCCGCCGCGGTGGCCGCCCCGGCCGCCTTGCGGACCGAGCGCAGGGCTCCGCGCAGCTTCTCCCCGGCCTCCTGGCCCGGCTTGCCTTCCGGGGCGCCGGGCTGCGCCGGCAGCGGGACGACACGGGTGGCGTCCATCGGCTCGGGCTCCGGCGCGTGGATCACCGCGTTGAGCATGGTCCGGGCGCCGGCGTCGTCGAGCCGCTGCGCCGGGTCCTTGTTGAGCAGGCCGTAGATGACGTCCCTGAGCGGGCCGGCGTTCTTGGGCTCCTCCAGGGGCTCGGTCATCACCGCGGTCAGCGTGGCGATCGCCGAGCCCTTGTCGTACGGCGGCAGACCCTCGACGGACGCGTACAGCAGGCCGCCCAGGGACCACAGGTCGGCCGCGGGACCGGGCTTGTGCCCGCGGGCGCGCTCCGGGGAGATGTAGGAGGGGGCGCCGACCAGCATGCCGGTGGAGGTGATGGACGGGTCGCCCTCGACCTGCGCGATGCCGAAGTCGGTGAGCACGACCCGGCCGTCCTCGGCGATCAGCACGTTGGACGGCTTCACGTCCCGGTGCAGGATGCCCTGGCGGTGCGCGGAGCGCAGCACGTCGAGGACGGCGAGGCCCACCTCGGCCGCTCGTTTGGGCTCCAGCAGGCCGTCCTCACGGATGACCTCGGCCAGGGACTTGCCCTCGACCAGCTCCATGACGATCCACGGCCGGTCGTCCTCCTCGACCACGTCGAAGACCGTCACCGCGCTGTTGTTGCGGATCCGGGCGATCGCCTTGGCCTCGCGCAGGGTGCGCGTGATCAGACGCCGCTTCTCCTCCTCGTCGATGTTCGACGGGAACCGCAGCTCCTTGACGGCGACCGTGCGACCGAGGGTCTCGTCCTCGGCGCGCCACACCGTGCCCATGCCGCCGCGGCCCAGCACGTCTCCCAGCCGGTACCGCCCGGCGAGGAGACGACCCTCGTTCTTGCCCTGACGAGTCTCCTGACGGGATGTTCCCGCCCGCTCCGCCTCCGACATGCGTCCCCTCATGCAACCCGCCCTGACAGAGCCTCCATTGTCTCTCACCCGACAAGTGCCCGACGCCCAGGGTGCCCACTGCCGCGCCGGGGGCCGCGCACACCGGAACACCCGCCGCACCGTCACCTTGAGTCCGCGTCAGACCATGCGCCCCACTCGCCCCTCCCAGCCCGCCCCGGCCGCTCTCCGACATCCTTTCCGGCACCCGCAGAACCCCGGCGCACCAGCCGCCGGACCCGCCCCGCGCGCCGCCGGATCCGTCCTCGCACCGGGTACAACGGCCGGGCCGGCGGCGGAGATCCCGGCCCGGCTCACTCGTCCGGGTGGTTCCGGCCGCACCGGTTCCGGCTACAGCGGCACGATGTCCGGCGCTCCCAGCCGGGCCGCGTCCGCCGTCAGGTCGTCCGGCTGGAGCTGGGACTCCCGCTCGGCCTCCACCCGCTTCTCGTAGTGCTCCACCTCGCGCTCGATCTGGCCCTTGTCCCAGCCGAGGACGGGCGCCATCAGCTCGGCGGCCTCGCGGGCGCTGCGGGTGCCCCGGTCGAAGGTCTCGATGGAGATGCGGGTGCGGCGGGTGAGCACGTCGTCCAGGTGCCGGGCGCCCTCGTGCGAGGCGGCGTACACGACCTCGGCGCGCAGATAGTCGTCGGCGGCCCGCAGCGGCTCGCCCAGCGTCGGGTCGGCGGCGATGAGGTCCAGGACCTCCTCCGCCATGGAGCCGTACCGGTTCAGCAGGTGCTCCACCCGGACCACGTGCAGACCGGTGCGGGCGGCTATCCGCGCCCGGGCGTTCCACATCGCCCGGTACCCCTCGGCGCCGAGCAGCGGGATCTCCTCGGTGACGCAGTCGGCGACGCGCGTGTCGAGCCCGTGCACGGCCTCGTCGACGGCGTCCTTCGCCATCACCCGGTACGTCGTGTACTTGCCGCCCGCCACGACCACCAGGCCGGGCGCGGGATGCGCCACGGTGTGCTCGCGGGACAGCTTGCTGGTGGCGTCCGACTCGCCGGCCAGCAGCGGGCGCAGTCCGGCGTACACCCCTTGCACGTCGTCCCGGCTGAGCGGCACGGCGAGCACCGAGTTGACGTGCTCCAGCAGGTAGTCGATGTCGGCGCTGGAGGCGGCCGGGTGCGCCTTGTCGAGGTCCCAGCCGGTGTCCGTGGTGCCGACGATCCAGTGCCGGCCCCAGGGGATGACGAACAGGACCGACTTCTCGGTGCGCAGGATCAGACCGGTGGTGGAGTGGATGCGGTCCTTGGGCACGACCAGGTGGATGCCCTTGGAGGCGCGGACGTGGAACTGGCCCCGCTCCCCCACCATGGCCTGGGTGTCGTCCGTCCACACACCGGTGGCGTTGACGACCTGCTTGGCGCGGATCTCGTACTCCCCGCCGCCCTCCACGTCCTGCACCCGGGCGCCGACGACCCGCTCGCCCTCACGCAGGAACCCGGTGACGCGGGCCCGGTTGGCGACCCGCGCGCCGTAGGACACCGCCGTGCGCACCAGGTTGGTGACGAAGCGGGCGTCGTCCATCTGGGCGTCGTAGTACTGCAGCGCGCCGACCAGGGCGTCCTTCTTCAGGCACGGCGCGACGCGCAGGGCGTGACGGCGGGTCAGGTGCCGGTGCAGGGGCAGGCCCCGGCCGTGCCCGCGGGCCATCGACATCGCGTCGTAGAGCGCGACGCCGGACCCGGCGTACACCCGCTCCCAGCCCTTGTGCTGGAGCGGGTAGAGGAACGGCACCGGTTTGACCAGGTGCGGGGCGAGCCGCTCCAGCAGCAGGCCGCGTTCCTTCAGCGCCTCGCGGACGAGGGCGAAGTCGAGCATCTCCAGGTAGCGCAGGCCGCCGTGGATGAGCTTGCTGGACCGGCTGGAGGTGCCGGACGCCCAGTCGCGGGCCTCGACCAGGCCGGTGGACAGACCACGGGTGACGGCGTCCAGCGCGGTGCCGGCGCCCACCACTCCGCCGCCGACCACCAGCACGTCCAGTTCGCGTTCCGCCATCGCCGCCAGTGCCTCGGCGCGCCGCTCCGGGCCCAGAGTCGCTGTCCTCACCGCTGCCTCCCGCTGTCGGACGTCTCGCTCCGCGTCGGCCGCACCCGCGGTGGGCGAAGCCCGTTCACCCCCTCCTCATGCCCAAATTCTGACCGGCTCGTCCTGCACCGGCCACCACGCGCCCGCGACCTGTGGACAACGTCCGCGCAACGACCCGGGAGACACACGAACACAATCCCACATAACGGTCATATTTACTCCTAGTGTGACAGTGCGCTCGTACATGCTGCTCACAGCGGTTGCGCACCTGTTCCGCTTCGGCTACTGGGAAGGACGGCCCACGCCCCATGCCCGCAGACCTCGCCGTGATCGGACTCGGTCCGTACGGCCTGCCGCTCGCCCAGGCCGCCGTCGCCGCAGGCATCCCGACCATCGGGTACGCCACCGGCCCCGAGGCCGGCTCGCTCAGCCCCGCCGAGCTGCGCCGGATGCGCTCCACCGGATTCCTGCCGGGCACCGACCCGGCCCAGCTCGGCCGGGTGCGCACCGCGGTGATCTGCGCGCCCACTCCGCGCGGCGCCGACGGCGGGATGGACCTCGGTCAGGTGGAGGGTGCCGCCCGCACGCTCGCCCAGCGGCTCCGCCCGCACACCACGGTCATCCTGGAGTCACCCGTGCTGCCCGGCACCACCGAGGAGTTCCTGCGCCCCCTGCTGGAAGAGGGATCCGGGCTCCGCGCCGGACGCGACTTCCACCTCGCCTACTCGCCCAGCCGGGTCGACCCCGGCAACCGCGACCGCAACCCCGTCAACACGCCCAAGGTCATCGGCGGCCTCACCCCGGCCTGCACCGAGTCGGCCGCCGCCTTCTACGGGCGGCTGACCGACAAGGTGGTCCGCGCGCGCGGGCTGCGCGAGGCGGAGACGGTGCAGTTGCTGGAGACGAACTACCGGCACGTGAACATCGCGCTGGTCAACGAGATGGCCGTGCTCTGCCACGAGCTGGGCGTCGACCTGTGGGACGTACTGCGCTGCGCGGAGACCAAGCCGTTCGGCTTCCAGGCCTTCCGGCCGGGCCCGGGCGTCGGCGGCCACGGCCTCCCCCAGGACCTGACCGGCCACGCGACCCGCACCCTGCGCATGGTGGAACTCGCCCAGCAGGTCAACGACCGCATGCCCGAGTACGTCGTCCGGCGCGCCGCCACCCTCCTCAACGAGCACGGCAAGTCCGCGCGCGGGGCCCGCGTGCTGCTGCTCGGCGTCACCTACAAGCCCGACATCGCCGACCTCCAGGGCACGCCCGCGCGCGAGATCGCGGTGCGGCTGACCGAGCTGGGCGCGTCCGTGAGCTTCCACGACCCGTACGTGCACGCGTGGAGCGTCCTCGACCGCCCGGTCCCCCGGGCCGACGCCCTGTACGAGGCGGTCGCCGACGCCGACCTGACGATCCTGCTCCAGCACCACCGCACCTACGACCTGCAGGGCCTGTCGGTGAAGGCGCAACTCCTCCTGGACACCAGGGGCGCGGCCCCCACGGGGGCGGCGCACCGGTTGTGAAGAGGAGCGCGCCGGCGGCCTGAGGGGCGGGACCGCGGCTGCGGGTGCGCACGGAGACACGCAAGGGCCGGTCGTCCTGCTGGACGGCCGGCCCTTGCGGTGCTCAGAAGGCTCAGCGGCGGTGCTGGCTGTCCGCGACCGTCACCTCGACCCGCTGGAACTCCTTCAGCTCGCTGTAGCCGGTGGTGGCCATGGCGCGGCGCAGGGCGCCGAAGAAGTTCATGGAGCCGTCGGGAGTGTGGGACGGGCCGGTGAGGATCTCCTCGATGGTGCCGACCGTGCCCAGGTCGACCTTCTGGCCGCGGGGCAGCTCCTCGTTGACGGCCTCCATGCCCCAGTGGTGGCCCTTGCCGGGCGCGTCCGTGCCGCGGGCCAGCGGGGAGCCCATCATCACGGAGTCGGCGCCGCAGGCGATCGCCTTGGGCAGGTCGCCGGACCAGCCGACGCCGCCGTCGGCGATCACGTGCACGTACCGGCCGCCGGACTCGTCCATGTAGTCGCGGCGGGCCGCGGCCACGTCGGCGACCGCCGTCGCCATCGGGACCTGGATGCCGAGCACGTTGCGCGTGGTGTGCGCGGCGCCGCCGCCGAAGCCCACCAGCACGCCCGCCGCGCCGGTGCGCATCAGGTGCAGGGCCGCGGTGTAGGTGGCGCAGCCGCCCACGATCACCGGGACGTCCAGCTCGTAGATGAACTGCTTGAGGTTCAGCGGCTCGTGCGAGGACGACACGTGCTCCGCGGAGACCGTCGTTCCGCGGATGACGAAGATGTCCACGCCCGCGTCCACGACCGCCTTGGAGAACTCGGCGGTGCGCTGCGGGGAGAGCGCGGCCGCCGTGACCACGCCGGAGTCGCGCACCTCCTTGATGCGGGCGCCGATCAGCTCCTCCTTGACGGGAGCCGCGTAGATCTCCTGGAGGCGGCGGGTCGCCCGCTCGGCGGGCAGCTCGGCGATCTCGTCGAGCAGCGGCTGCGGGTTCTCGTGCCGCGTCCACAGGCCCTCGAGGTTCAGTACGCCCAGACCGCCCAGCTCGCCGATGCGGATCGCGGTGGCCGGGGAGACGACCGAGTCCAT
Organism: Streptomyces sp. NPDC003720; assembly: GCF_042875075.1. Lineage (NCBI taxonomy): Bacteria > Bacillati > Actinomycetota > Actinomycetes > Kitasatosporales > Streptomycetaceae > Streptomyces > Streptomyces sp. NPDC003720. The sequence continues at coordinate 42,158 of NZ_JBIANZ010000008.1, read as the reverse complement.
GGGGGCGGCCAGGAACGGCAGCTCGAACCGGTAGGCGTCGATCTGCCAGGCGATCGAGACCTCCTTCGGGTCCCGCGTACGGCGGCTGGGGACGACGGCGATGTCGTCGAAGGCGTACGCCCGGCGGCCGCGCTTGCCGCGCCCGATCTCGATCTCAGTCACGTCTTGGCCTTTCCCTGATGCGTTCAGCGTCTTCCAGTATCGCCGACGGGCACGGCAACGGCGGCCCCGGAGGTTCCGGGGCCGCCGCCGATACCCGTCACGCGCGCGCGTGCGTCACTTCTTGTTGCTGTAGTTCGGCGCCTCGACCGTCATCTGGATGTCATGCGGGTGGCTCTCCTTCAGACCCGCCGAGGTGATCCGCACGAAGCGGCCCTTGGACTCCATCTCCTCGATGGTGGCGGCACCCACGTAGCCCATGGTCTGGCGCAGGCCGCCGACGAGCTGGTGCAGCACGTTGGCGAGCGGGCCGCGGTAGGGCACCTGGCCCTCGACGCCCTCGGGCACGAGCTTCTCGTCGGCGGTGACGTCGGCCTGGAAGTAGCGGTCCTTGGAGTACGACCGGCCCTGGCCGCGGGACTGCATGGCGCCCAGCGAGCCCATGCCGCGGTACGACTTGAACTGCTTGCCGTTGATGAAGAGCAGCTCGCCCGGGGACTCCTCACAGCCGGCGAGGAGGCTGCCCAGCATCACCGTGTCGGCGCCGGCGGCCAGCGCCTTGCCGATGTCGCCGGAGTACTGCAGGCCGCCGTCGCCGATCAGCGGGACACCGGCGGAACGGGCCGCGAGGGAGGCCTCGTAGATGGCGGTGACCTGCGGGACGCCGATGCCGGCGACGACTCGGGTGGTGCAGATCGAGCCCGGGCCGACGCCCACCTTGATGCCGTCCACACCGGCGTCGATCAGCGCCTGGGCGCCGTCGCGGGTGGCGACGTTGCCGCCGACCACGTCGACGTTCACGCTCGACTTGATCTTGGACATCCAGCTCAGGGCGTTGCTGTTGTGGCCGTGCGAGGTGTCGACGACCAGGAAGTCCACACCGGCCCCGGCCAGCGCCTGGGCGCGCTCCAGCGCCTCGGGGCTGGCGCCGACCGCTGCGCCGACGAGCAGCCGGCCCTCGGCGTCCTTCGCGGCGTTGGGGTACTTCTCGGCCTTGACGAAGTCCTTGACCGTGATCAGGCCCTTGAGGACGCCCTCGTCGTCCACCAGCGGCAGCTTCTCGATCTTGTGCTTCCGCAGCAGCTCCATGGCCTCCGGGCCGGAGATGCCGACCTTGCCGGTGACCAGCGGCATCGGGGTCATGACCTCGTGCACGCGGCGGGTGCGGTCGCTCTCGAAGGCCATGTCGCGGTTGGTCACGATGCCGAGCAGCTTGCCGGCGGGGTTGGTGACCGGCACACCGCTGATGCGGAACTTGGCGCACAGCGCGTCCGCCTCGGCGAGCGTGGCCTCGGGGTGCACCGTGATCGGGTCGGTGACCATGCCGGACTCGGACCGCTTCACCAGGTCGACCTGGTTGACCTGGTCCTCGACGGAGAGGTTGCGGTGCAGCACGCCGACGCCGCCCAGCCGCGCCATCGCGATCGCCATGCGGGACTCGGTCACCTTGTCCATCGCCGCCGAGAGCAGCGGGATGTTCACCCGGACGTTGCGGGAGATGCGGGACGAGGTGTCGACCGCGTTGGGGAGCACCTCGGATGCGCCCGGCAGCAGCAGCACGTCGTCGTAGGTCAGCCCGAGTGTCGCGAATTTTCCGGGCACTCCGTCGACGTTTGCAGTCATGACACCTTCCCCAAATGGCCTTGATCGGTGCGGATGTCCATGCTAACGGCAAGCTTCGCTAGCAAATTCCACGTCAGGGCGCCGCTTCAGGCTTCGTATGTTCGTACGGGAACGGGGGCGTGCCCGTTCAGCGGAGGGAGCTCCGACGGCTCCGTCCAGGGGGTTACTGCTCGGCCAGCGCGCGCAGGCGGCTGAGCGCCCGGTGCTGGGCGACCCGGACCGCGCCGGGTGACATTCCCAACATCTGCCCCGTCTCCTCCGCGGTCAAGCCCACGGCGATGCGCAGCAGGAGCAGCTCCCGCTGGTTCTCGGGCAGGTTGGCCAGCAGTTTCTTGGCCCACTCGGCGTCGCTGCTGAGCAGGGCGCGCTCCTCGGGGCCGAGGGAGTCGTCAGGGCGCTCCGGCATCTCGTCCGAGGGGACGGCCGTGGAGCCCGGGTGGCGCATCGCGGCGCGCTGGAGGTCGGCCACCTTGTGCGAGGCGATGGCGAAGACGAAGGCCTCGAAGGGGCGGCCGGTGTCCCGGTAGCGGGGCAGGGCGAGCAGCACCGCGACGCAGACCTCCTGGGCGAGGTCCTCCACGAAGTGGCGCGCGTCGCCGGGCAGCCGGGACAGCCGGGTGCGGCAGTAGCGCAGCGCCAGGGGGTGGACGTGCGCGAGCAGGTCGTGCGTGGCCTGGGCGTCGCCGTCGACGGCGCGATGCACGAGCGCACCGAACGCCCCAGGGGCCGTGCCCGCCTCGTCGTCGCGCATCGGTCCATGGTGCCCTGCGGCCGATGGGTCCGTCGCATCGTGCCCGTGGTTGTGCACCGAAGCGTTATGAGTAGGTGCGCCGGCACTCATCCCCTGCGCCCTCCCCTTCCGCTCGACCGACTCGTCCCCGAGAGACTCCACAACTCAAGGATGCGGCATCCGCGCCGAAACGAGCAGCGGGCGTCCGCGGACCGCCTCGCCCGGCTCCGTCCACGCGCCTCCCACCGCCCGCCGGCAGCCCGTGCCCGCGCGCTTCGCACCCCGGTCGGCGGACCGGCGGCGAGCGGCCGAGCCGTCGCGGCGGATGGCAGCCGACCGGCCGATCGCCGGGGAGGCGACCGGAGGACCGGCCCCGGAGTCCGGCGGAGGCCGGACCCGTCACCCACAGTCACCACGCACACGACGGGACAACAGCCTCGCTCGAACGGCTGCGCGCCCTTCGGTCGCGTGACCTCCGGCCACGGACACGGGTCACGGACCCGCGCCGCGGGCGGCTGCCGACAGGTCGCCGAGCGGCACTCGCACCCGCCCGCCGTCCCGCCACCGCACCGCCTCGCCCCCGGCCGCGCTTCGGCCCGTCCGTCGCATGCCGACGGGGACCGCCGGGGGCCGGCCGCGGCCGTGTGCCGCGGCGCGCGCTACCGGACCAGTCCCCAGCGGAAGCCGAGTGCCACCGCGTGGGCCCGGTCCGAGGCGCCGAGCTTCTTGAACAGGCGGCGGGCGTGCGTCTTCACGGTGTCCTCGGAGAGGAACAGCTCACGGCCGATCTCGGCGTTGGAGCGGCCGTGGCTCATGCCCTCCAGCACCTGGATCTCGCGTGCGGTGAGGGTGGGCGCCGCGCCCATCTCCGCCGAGCGCAGACGGCGCGGCGCCAGCCGCCAGGTGGGGTCGGCGAGGGCCTGCGTCACCGTGGCGCGCAGCTCCGCGCGCGAGGCGTCCTTGTGCAGGTAGCCGCGGGCGCCGGCGGCGACCGCGAGGGCCACACCGTCGAGGTCCTCGGCGACCGTCAGCATGATGATGCGCGCGCCCGGGTCGGCGGACAGCAGGCGGCGCACGGTCTCGACGCCGCCCAGGCCGGGCATGCGCACGTCCATCAGGATCAGGTCGGAGCGGTCGGCGCCCCAGCGGCGGAGGACTTCCTCGCCGTTGGCCGCCGTGGTCACGCGCTCGACGCCGGGCACGGTCGCCACCGCGCGGCGCAGCGCCTCTCGGGCAAGCGGGGAGTCGTCGCAGACGAGGACGGAAGTCATGACCGCCCTCCGCAGCTGATGCGCGTCACCTTGAGCCTCCAGGCTGGTACGGAATCGTCACCTGTGCGGTCGACCGCCTCGGACGCCTGCCCGAGCGCTTGTGTTTTCAACCGCCTCCGCACTCTCAACGACGGTCACTCGAAAGAGTTACGGGGCTACATGCCGTCTTCGGCACTCTACGTGAGGGTCTCGACACGGTGCAGACATGCCGAACGGACTCTCAACTTTTCATCACAACCTATGCCCCATTTAGTCGCTTTTGCTCCCATTTCTCAGTGTCTGGAGCTAGATTCGCAATGAGTCATATTTTCATCTCCTTAGACCGGAGATGTACGGTCGTTGGCACCGGATCCGCCCAGAACGGCTACAAGGGGTCACGTAATGGCAGATTTCTCCCGCCTTCCCGGACCGAACGCGGACCTATGGGACTGGCAGCTGCTGGCTGCCTGCCGCGGAGTGGACAGCTCGCTCTTCTTTCACCCTGAGGGCGAGCGCGGGGCGGCTCGGAGCGCTCGAGAGAACTCGGCCAAGGAGGTCTGCATGAGGTGCCCGGTCCGTGCGGAGTGCGCCGCGCATGCGCTGGCGGTACGCGAGCCGTACGGAGTCTGGGGCGGCCTGACCGAGGACGAGCGTGAGGAGTTGATGGGGCGGGCCCGCAACCGTCTGGTGGCGGCCTCGACCACCAGCGGCGACACCGCCCCTCATCACTGAAGGAAACGTTTCTGCACCCACAGACCACCGGGTGCTTCCCATCCCCCCACCGGGCACGCCGACCGCGTGCCCGTGACTCTGCCGCCGTACCCCTACTCCCGCCCGGCCGCCCGGGCGAGCTGCTCCAGCGTCGCCGCCACGGCCGGCACCTGTGCCAGGTCGGGCAGGGTGAGGGCGACGATCTGCCGCCGGACCGCCGGTTCCAGGCCCACCGTGCGCACCCCTCTCGGCCGTACCGACTCCACCGCGAGCTGCGGCAGGACGGCGACCCCGAGTCCCGCGCCCACCAGGCCGACCACCGCCGGGTAGTCGTCGGTGGCGAAGTCGATGCGTGGCGTGAAGCCGGCGCTCTCGCACACCTCGACCAACTGGCCGCGACAGCGCGGGCAGCCCGCGATCCAGGGCTCCCGGGCCAGCTCCCCGATGCCGACGGACTCCGCGCGCGCGAGCGGGTGCCGCTCGGGCACCAGGGCGACCAGGCGGTCCGTCAGCAGGGGCCGTACGACGAGGTCGTCCCACTCCTCGGCGACCGCCGCGCCCTCGTAGCGGAAGGCGAGCGCCAGGTCGCAGTCGCCCTCGCGCAGCAGCTCCACGGATCTCGGCGGCTCGGCCTCCTCCAGGGAGACGCGGGTGCCCGGGTGGGCGGCGCGCAGGGCGGCCAGGGCGGTGGGCACCAGGGTGGAGCTGCCGCTGGGGAAGGAGACGAGCCGGACCCGGCCGGCACGCAGGCCCGCGATCGCGGCGACCTCCTCCTCGGCCGCGGTGAGCCCGGCGAGGATGCCGGAGGCGTGCCGGACCAGGGCCTCGCCGGCCTGGGTCAGCCGCATCTCGCGGCCGCTGCGGACCAGCAGCGGGGTGCCGACCGAGCCTTCGAGGGCCTTCATCTGCTGGCTGACGGCGGGCTGGGTGCAGCCCAGCTCGCGCCCCGCGGCGGAGAAGGAGCCGGTGGTGGCGACGGCGCGCAGGACGCGGAGATGACGGGCCTCGATCACCTCCTAAGCATAAGCCGGGCTTGGGTGCGGCACCCGATATCGCGTCGACGCTTTGGGGTCCGCTCCCGTACCGTGCCGGCATGAAGCTTCTCTCGGTCAACCTGGGCAGCCCGCGGGCGGTGCCGTACACGGACCAGCCGCAGGGCCTGACGGGCATCGACAAGCGGCCCGCCGACGGGCCGGTGCGGGTGGCGGCGCCCGGCCCCAAGGGGACCGGCGCGAGCGGTGTCGCCGGGGACGCGGTGTGCGACACCCGGCACCACGGCGGTGACGACCAGGCGGTGTACGCCTTCGCGCGCGAGGACCTCGACGAGTGGGAGCGCGAGCTGGGCCGGACGCTGCCCAACGGCTGCTTCGGCGAGAACCTGACGACGGGCGGCCTGGACGTGTCCGGGGCGCTGATCGGTGAGCGCTGGCGGATCGGTTCCGGGGTCGTACTGGAAGTCACCTCCGGACGCATCCCGTGCCGCACTTTCCAGGGCCATCTGGCCGAACGGGGATGGGTGAGGAGATTCACCCGGAAGGGCGCGACCGGCGCCTACCTGCGGGTGATCGAGCCGGGAGAGATACGGGCGGGCGACTCCGTCGAGATCCTGCACCGGCCGGACCACGGGGTGACCGTGGCGACGCAGTTCCGCGCGGTCACCACCGAGCGGGAACTGCTGCCCGGGCTGCTCGCGGCCGGCGAGGCGCTGCACGCCGAGACCCTGGCCGCGGCCCGGAAGTACGTCGCCGACCGGGCCCGCTGAGCGGCCGTCACCGCCGGCGGACGCGGCCGCTCCGGGTCACTACGCTTGGGCCATGACAACGGCTCTGATTACGGGATCGACGGCGGGGATCGGTGCCGCGTTCGCGCGCCGCCTCGCGGCGGACGGGCACGACCTCGTCCTGGCGGCGCGGGACACCAAGCGGCTGCGCGAGCAGGCGACCGAGCTGCACGACCGGCACGGCGTCGAGGTGGAGGTGCTGACCGCCGACCTCGCCGAGGACAAGGGCATCGAGCGGGTGGCCGACCGGCTCGGTGACCGGCGCAACCCGGTCGACCTGCTGATCAACAACGCCGGCTTCGGCAACAAGGGCCGCTTCCTCGACGTGCCCATGGCCGACGAGCTGAGGATGCTCAAGGTGCACTGCGAGGCGGTGCTGCGGCTGACCGCTGCGGCCGCCGGGCCGATGCGCGAGCGCGGCCGGGGCGGTGTGGTCAACGTGGCGTCGGTGGCCGCCTTCCTGCCCCGGGGCACCTACGGCGCCTCGAAGGCGTGGGTCGTGCAGTTCACCCAGGGCGCGGCGAAGGACCTGGCCGGCAGCGGGGTCCGGCTGATGGCGCTGTGCCCCGGCTTCGTGCGCACCGAGTTCCACGAGCGGGCCGGGATGGGCACGGACAACATCCCCGGCTGGATGTGGTTGGACGCGGACAAGCTGGTCGCGGCGGCGCTGGCCGACCTCGCGCGCGGGAAGTCGGTGTCCATCCCGGACCCGCGCTACAAGGCGCTGATGGGGCTGGTGAAGGTCACCCCGCGCGGTCTGCTGGGCGGGGTCAGCTCGCGGACGGGCCGCAAGTACGGGCCCCAGTAGCACGGGTGGCGCCGCCGATCCGGTGGGAGGATGGTCGGGTCGGTACCCGACCAGGGGGGCCGGAGGCGGTGACATGACCTTCGTACAGCTCATCGAGTGCAGGACGAGCCGGCTGGACGAGATCAACCGGCTGATGGACGACTGGGTCACCCAGAGCAAGGGACGGCGCACGGCGACGCACGCGGTGGTCGCCAAGGACCGCTCGGACGCGTCGCACATCGTCGAGGTGGTGGAGTTCCCGTCGTACGAGGAGGCGATGCGGAACTCGAGCCTCCCGGAGACCGGACGGATCTTCCGGGACATGGCCGCCCTCTGCGACGAGACCCCGACGTTCACCGACCTGGACGTCGTCAGGGACGAGCAGCTGGGCCTCGACGCCGTACGGCGGCTCTTCGCGGCGCTGGAGAGCGAGGGCGAGCTGCCGCCGCTCAACGACCTGCTGGACGAGGACATCCACAGCCACGACCCGGTGAACCCGCAGGACACCATCGGTCTCGACAGCGTGCGCGGCGAGTACCGGATGTGGCGCGCCGCCTTCGACTTCGCCTTCACCGTCGACGACGTGCTGGCCCAGGGCGACCAGGCCTGTGCGCGCTGGACCTGGCACGCGACCCACACGGGCGACTTCCTGGGCATCCCGGCGACCGGCCGCCAGGTCACCATGACCGGCATGACCCTCTTCCGCTTCGACGCCCACGGCAAGATCACCGAGACCTGGTGGCAGCACGACCAGCTCGGCCTCATGCAGCAGCTCGGGGCGCTGGACGAGCTGGAGCAGTAGGCGGCGGTCGAGCGGTAGCACCCGGCTCGCACCGACCGCGAGATCTTCACGACCCCCTTGCCTCCGGGCCGGCGATCATGAGATCTTGCCGCCCGGCCGCCCGGTCGAGCACGGCCGGGCCGGGTTCAAGCACCGATCTCCCTGCGACGGGCAAGGGGGTCTTCGTTCCTCAGGAGGCCCTTGTGCACATCGACGCAGCCGGCGCGCCCCGTAACTGGATCCACTACGAGACCGCGGTCGTCGACATCCGCTTCCCGGACCGTACCGTCCGCGTCGAACCCCGCCCCTCGGGCACGGCCGAGGGCGCCTTCCCGGCGGCGGCCGACGGCGCCACCATCCACGTGGTGACCGCGTGGAACCCGCTGGGCCGTACCGCGTCGGACCGCGACAACGGCCGCGCCCAGTCCCGGTTGCTCGACGAGCTCCGCCGCCGTGGTCTCCCCTGGTGGCCCGCCGTGGGCGGCGACGCGGGCGGCGCACACCGTGAGGAGAGCGTCGCCCTCGTCGGCCTGAGCGACCACGCGGCGCGTGACCTCGGCCGCCGCTTCCACCAGGACGCGATCTTCGCCTGGACACCGCGGGCCTGGCGACTGCTGGCCTGCGGCACGGACGCCGCAGCGGTGCGCGGATGGGCGGCCTACGGGCGGATCCGCCCCGCGGGCCCGGGCAGGCGCTGAGCGGGCGGAAGGAGAGCGACAGGGGGCCCGATCCGTACGCCGGTCCCCTGTCCGTGCTGCGGCAGGCGCCTCGCCGGTCCCCCGGCGGAGCGGGTCGGGGCGGAGGGCTTCCCGGGCGAGGTGACGTACTGGCCCACATGTGCCGGCGCGCGCCTCCGGCGCCCCCGTCCCGCCGCTGCTCACCGGCTGATCGCCGTCTCCCGGCCGATCCGGGACAGCTTCTCCGGGTTGCGGACCGCGTAGAGGCCCGTGACGAGGCCGGCGTCGAGGCGGAAGGCGATGACGGTGTCGAGTTCGTCGCCGCGGTGCAGGAGCAGGGCCGGGTGGCCGTTGACCTGGGCCGGTCGCACGGAGACCCCGGTGTCGATCCGGTTCAGGACCCGGATGACCTCGGCGGCGCCCACCACGGGCCGCAGGGCGGCCGGTACGGCTCCGCCGCCGTCGGTCAGCAGGACGACGTCCGGTGCGATCAGGTCGAGCAGGCCCCTCGGGTCCCCGGTCTCGACGGCCCGCCGGAACGCCGCGAGCGCGTCGCGGGCGTGGTCCGGGGAGACGGCCTCGCGGGGACGGCGGGCCGCCACGTGGGCCCGTGCCCGGTGGGCGATCTGGCGGACCGCAGCCGGGTTCTTGTCGACGGCCTCGGCGATCTCGTCGTACCTCAGGTCGAACACCTCGCGCAGGACGAACACCGCGCGCTCGGTCGGCGACAGCGTCTCCAGCACCAGCAGCATCGCCATGGAGACGCTGTCGGCCAGCTCGACGTCCTCGGCCACGTCCGGCGCGGTCAGCAGCGGCTCGGGGAGCCAGGGGCCGACGTAGGACTCCTTGCGGCGGCGGAGCGTGCGCAGCCGGGTCAGCGCCTGGCGGGTGGTGACGCGGACCAGGTAGGCACGCCGGTCGCGCACCGCGCCGAGGTCGACGCCGGCCCAGCGCAGCCAGGTCTCCTGGAGGACGTCCTCGGCGTCGGCGGCCGAGCCGAGCATCTCGTAGGCGACGGTGAACAGCAGGTTGCGGTGCGCGACGAAGGTCTCCGTGGCGGGGTCCGGGCCGGCGGACGGCCCGGTGGTGTCGTCCGTGTGCGCGCTCTGCTCGGTCATGGCCCACTCCCCTGTCGGCTCTCGTCCGTGTCACGCACAAGACGCCGCGACCGGCCGGAGTGTGACACCACGGCGGGTGGACCGCGTCACACGCCGGGGCTGTCACACGGTCCGGGCGGGCGGCGTCTCGTGGTCGTCAGGACGCCGCGAACGATCCGCGCGGCGGTACCGCACGAGTGAGGACAAGGCCATGGAACCCCGTTTCAACCTGCTCGACAGCCCGACCGCCGCGAAGGTCGTCAAGCGCTTCTACGGCACGTCGCTGGCCCTGGAGGATTCGACGCTGCCGAAGGCCCTGCGGGAGCTGGTGGAGCTGAGGGTCGGTCAGCTCAACGGCTGCGGCTTCTGCGTCGACATCCACACCAAGGAGGCCGCGGCCGCCGGTGAGTCCGCGCTCCGGCTGCACCTGGTCGCCGCCTGGCGCCACTCCACCGTGTTCACCGAGGCGGAGCGGGCCGCGCTGGCGCTCGCCGAGGAGGGCACACTGCTCGGCGACCGGGGCGTGTCCGACGAGACGTGGGCCGAGGTGCGCAGGCACTTCGACGACGAGCAGATCGGCGCGCTGGTCTGCGTGGTCGCCCTGATCAACGCGTCCACCCGGATGAACGTGATCGTGCACAACCCCGGGGGTTCGTACGAGCCGGGGATGTTCGACACCCTGACGAGCTGATCGGCGGGCTTCCGGGCCGGAGAACGCGGGAGGCCCGGCACCCCGAAGGGTGCCGGGCCTCGTCGCCGATGTGCCTCAGTGGGCGTGGCCGTGGCCGTGGCCCGCCGCGGCCGGCTCCTCCTCTTCCTTCTTCTCGACGACCAGGGTCTCGGTCGTGAGCAGGAGGGAGGCGATGGAGGCGGCGTTCTCCAGGGCGGAGCGGGTGACCTTGACCGGGTCGATGACGCCGGCCTTGATCAGGTCGCCGTACTCGCCGGAGGCGGCGTTGTAGCCGCTGCCCTTCTCGAGCTCGGCCACCTTGGAGACGATGACGTAGCCCTCGAGGCCGGCGTTCTCCGCGATCCAGCGGAGCGGCTCGACGGCGGCGCGGCGGACGACCGCGACACCGGTGGCCTCGTCGCCGGTCTTGTCGAGGTTGCCCTCGAGGACCTTGACGGCGTGGACCAGAGCGGAGCCACCACCGGAGACGATGCCCTCCTCGACCGCGGCGCGGGTCGCGGAGATGGCGTCCTCCAGACGGTGCTTCTTCTCCTTCAGCTCCACCTCGGTGGCGGCGCCGACCTTGATCACGCACACGCCGCCGGCCAGCTTCGCGAGGCGCTCCTGGAGCTTCTCGCGGTCCCAGTCGGAGTCGGTGTTCTCGATCTCGGCCTTGATCTGCGCGACGCGGCCCGCGACGTCGCCGGAGTTGCCGCCGCCGTCGACGATCGTGGTGTCGTCCTTGGTGACGGTCACGCGGCGGGCGGAGCCGAGCACGTCCAGACCGACCTGGTCGAGCTTGAGGCCGACCTCCTCGGAGATGACGGTGCCGCCGGTGAGGGTGGCGATGTCCTGGAGCATGGCCTTGCGGCGGTCGCCGAAGCCCGGGGCCTTCACCGCGACGGCGTTGAAGGTGCCGCGGATCTTGTTGACGACCAGGGTCGACAGGGCCTCGCCGTCGACGTCCTCGGCGATGATCAGCAGCGGCTTGGAGGCGCCCGACTGGATGACCTTCTCCAGCAGCGGCAGCAGGTCCTGGATGGAGCTGATCTTGCCCTGGTTGATCAGGATGTACGGGTCGTCGAGGACGGCCTCCATACGCTCCTGGTCGGTGACGAAGTACGGCGACAGGTAGCCCTTGTCGAAGGCCATGCCCTCGGTGAAGTCCAGCTCCAGACCGAAGGTGTTGGACTCCTCGACGGTGATGACACCGTCCTTGCCGACCTTGTCCATGGCCTCGGCGATCAGCTCGCCGACCTGCTGGTCCTGGGCGGACAGCGCGGCGACGGCGGCGATGTCGGACTTCTCGTCGATCGGGCGCGCCGAGGCGAGCAGGTCCTCGGAGACGGCCTTGACCGCGGCGTCGATGCCCTTCTTGAGCAGGGCCGGGGAGGCGCCGGCGGCGACGTTGCGCAGACCCTCGCGCACCAGCGCCTGGGCCAGCACGGTGGCGGTGGTGGTGCCGTCACCAGCGATGTCGTTGGTCTTGGTCGCCACCTCCTTCACCAGCTGGGCGCCGAGGTTCTCGTACGGGTCCTCGATCTCGACCTCACGGGCGATCGTGACACCGTCGTTGGTGATGGTGGGCGCGCCGAACTTCTTGTCGATGACGACGTTGCGGCCCTTGGGGCCGATCGTCACCTTCACCGTGTCGGCCAGCTTGTTGACGCCGCGCTCGAGGGCGCGACGGGCGTCCTCGTCGAACTTCAGGATCTTCGCCATGACAGCGGGAGCCCTCTCGGAAATCTGTGGGTGAAAAAGGCACTGCGCCCCGGGCGCCCGGCTCTTATGTGGTCGCGGGGGCCAGGGGCGCAGCGTCAAGCATCAAAAGTGCTCGAGGTGACTTACTTCTCGATGATCGCGAGGACGTCGCGAGCCGAGAGGACGAGGTACTCCTCGCCGTTGTACTTCACCTCGGTGCCGCCGTACTTGCTGTACAGGACGACGTCGCCGACCTTGACGTCGAGCGGCAGGCGCTCGCCGTTCTCGAAGCGGCCCGGGCCCACGGCGAGGACGGCGCCCTCCTGGGGCTTCTCCTTCGCGGTGTCCGGGATGACCAGGCCAGAGGCGGTGGTCTGCTCGGCGTCGAGCGGCTGGACCACGATGCGGTCCTCGAGCGGCTTGATGGCAACCTTGGAGCTGGTGGTCGTCACGGTCCGACCTCCCCCTTCGGAGATCTCACGGGGTTAACTGTCTGGGGTGGCGACCAGGTGGATCCGTCGTCGCGGGTGCCGGACCTGCCCGTCGCTGGTTGGCACTCTCATCTGCCGAGTGCCAGAGCCGAGACTATGACCGCGATTAGCACTCGGTCAAGCGGAGTGCCAATGGCGGTGCGGCGCGTCGGCCGGCCGGGGCCGCTGGGGGGTGCCCCGGGCGGGCGTGGTCAGGCCAGGTAGTCCTCGAGGCGGGCCACCGTCAGGCCCTGGCGCTGGGCGCGGCGCAGCAGGCGGGCGGTGCGTTCCGTCAGGGTGGGGCCGCCGTCCTCGCCGGGGCCCACGAGGACGATGTCGCCTGGGGTCAGGCGCCCTGCACCCCTGCGGTGGACGACGCCGTCGGGGCCGAGGGCGGCGCGCCACAGGACGACGGCGGAGACGCCGCAGGCGGCGGCGGCGCGCAGGGTGGTGGTGTCGTAGGCGCCGCGGGGCGGCCGCAGGAGCCGGGGGCGGACGCCGAAGCGGGAGCCGATCCTGTCCCGCCGGCCGCAGATCTCGGCGCGCTGTTCGGCGTAGGGCAGTCCGGGCAGCGCGGGGTGGCCGGGGGCGCGGTTCTCGATCGCGGCGCCGGCCGCGCGCAGCCGGGCGAACCGTCCGTGGCCCGGGTCCGTCACGCCGTCGGCGAGGAAGAGGCTGACCGGCAGCCGGAGTTCGCGGACCATGTCGGCGAACCGCGGGTCCCGCCCGGCGCCGTCGTCGTAGGTGAGGAAGACGACCCGGTCGGTGGTGTCGACGTGGTCCACGACCGGCGGCGGGGCGTCCGCCCGGCGGGCGACGGGCGGCCGGGCCGGGTGGCTGGGCGGGACGGCGAGCGGGGCGGCCAGGCCCCAGCGGCGGTGCGCCTGGCCGGCGGCCGGGCTCGGCGGCCGGGCCCCCTGGGCCGCCCGCTTGCCCAGGCGCTCGATGGGGTCGACCGACTGGGCGCAGCCGGCGAGCAGGAGGACCGCGGCGAGCGCGGCCGCCGGGGCGGCCCGCGCTCGCACCGGGCCGCCCGCCGGCCGCCCCCGGCGCCTCACAGGTAGTCCTCCAGGCGCGCCACGGCGTATCCCTCGCGCGTGACCTTGTCGAGGAACCTGCGCATGTCGTCGACCATCGTGCCGTCCCAGTCGTCGCGGCCGCGGAAGTGGGTGAGCACGATGTCGCCGGGGTGCAGGCTGCGGTCCCAGTCGCGGTACTCCCAGTGGTCGACGAAGACCTCCTCGTCCCAGATCGGCGCGTACTTGATCCCGCAGGACTTGGCGGCGCGCAGGGTGTCGCCGTTGTAGTTGCCGTAGGGCGGCCGGAAGATCGTGGGCGCCTTGCCGAACTGCTTCTTCATGATGTCCTGCATGCCGCAGATCTCGTCCCGCTGCTGCTCGTAGGAGAGGCCGGGCAGATACGGGTGGGTGAGGGTGTGGTTGTTGAGGGTGTGGCCCTCGGACTGCATCCGGCGGAAGTAGCCGTAGTCGTCCTTCACCAGGTAGTTGCTGAGGAAGGCCGAGTAGGGGATCTTCAGGTCGCTCATCATGCGCAGGAACGCCGGGTCCTTCTCGGCGCCGTCGTCGATGGTGAGGAAGACGACCTTCTTGCCGGTGGGGACGGTGGTGAAGACCGGGGGCAGGTTCTCCTCCTCCTGGCCGTCCACCTCGAAGCCGTCGCGCGGGGTGATCTTCGGCTTGACGGCCGGCGGAGCCGGGGGTGTGAGCGGCACCCGGGCCAGCTTCCAGCGCCGGGCGGCGGCCGCCAGCCGGGCCTGTTCGGCGGCGCGGCGCGCCTCGGGGCTGAGCGCCTGGGCGGGGCCGCCCTGGCCGGAGCCGTGGCCGGGTCCGTGGTGGGCGCCGGAACTCTGGCCGGGGGAGCCGCAGCCGGCGACGAGGGCGGCTGAGGCCAGGGCGGCCGCCCCGCAGCGTAGGGCGGCCCCCCGAAGGCACGAACGCCCGGCATACGACCGCTTTTTGTCATTTTGTACTACTTCTCGCATGGCGTCGGATCCTCGCAGGCCCCGGCGCCGAACCCGGCCCGACACCGCCGCAGGAGGCGCACCATCCACCGACTGGCCCACAATGACCCGGTGAACGACCTCGCCCTCCTCCTCACCCCCGAAGGCCGCGCCTTGCTCGACGAGGTGCGTGACACCGACCCCGCGCACGAACTGGCCGTCGCCACCCGGCTGCGCCGGGACCACCCCGCCGAGCTGGTGTCGGCGGCGCTGGGCCAGGCGCGGCTGCGGCAGCGGGCGGTGGCCAAGTTCGGGGCCGAGGACGCGGGTCGGATGTTCTTCACGCCCAACGGGGTCGAGCAGTCGACCCGCGCGAGCGTGGCCGCGTACCGCGCCGAGCGGATGAAGGGGCTGGGGGTGACCTCGGTCGCCGACCTGTGCTGCGGGATCGGCGGCGACGCGATCGCCCTGGCCCGGGCCGGGATCCGCGTGCTGGCGGTGGACCGCGACCCGCTGACGGCGGCCGCGGCCCGGGCCAACGCCGAGGCGCTGGGGCTCGCCGGGCTGATCGAGGTGCGGGAGGCGGACGTGACCGACGTGGACACGGGCGGCCACGACGCCGTGTTCGTGGACCCCGCCCGGCGCGGCGGCCGGGGCCGCGTCTTCGACCCCGAGGCCTACTCGCCGCCGCTGTCGTGGGCCGTCGGAGCGGCCCTGAAGGCGCCGCGGGCCGCCCTGAAGATCGCGCCCGGCGTCCCGCACGAGGCGATCCCGGCCGAGGCGGAGGCCGAGTGGATCTCGGACGGCGGGGACGTCAAGGAGGCGGTGCTGTGGTTCGGCGCCGGGGCGCCCGGCACCGTGCGGGCCACCCTGCTGCCGGGCCCGCGCACCCTGCCCGGCCGGGGCCTGCCCGACCCCGGGGTACGCCCGGTGGGCCGGTACCTGTACGAGCCCGACGGCGCCGTGATCCGCGCCCACCTGGTCGCCGAGGTGGCAGAGGACCTGGACGGTGGTCTGATCGACCCGACCATCGCCTACGTCACCTCCGACGAGCTGCACGGCACCCCGTACGCCACCGCCTACGAGATCACCGACCGGCTCCCGTTCAACGTCAAGAAGCTCAAGGCGCTGCTGCGCGAGCGCGAGGTCGGCATCCTGACCGTGAAGAAGCGGGGCTCGGCGGTCGAGCCGGAGGAGCTGCGCAGAAAGGTCAAACCGCAGGGCCCCCACTCGGCCACGGTCTTCCTGACCCGGGTGGCGGGAGCCCCGACGATGCTGGTCGGCCGGCCGGCGCGCTGAGCGCCGCGTCCGGGCCCTCAGCCGGCCTCCGCGGCCCGGGCCAGCAGCAGGGCGCGTTCGCGTTCGTTGCGGGTGAGGGAGGCGGCGCGTTCGAACTCCGCGCGGGCCTCCGCCGTGCGGCCGAGGCGGGACAGCAGGTCGGCGCGGACGCTGGGCAGCAGGTGGTAGTCGCGCAGGGCGGGTTCGGCGGCCAGGGCGTCGACGAGCCCGAGCGCTTCGGCCGGTCCCTCGGCCATCGACACGGCGACCGCGCGGTTGAGCTCGACGACCGGCGACGGGGCGCGGGCGGCGAGCAGCGCGTAGAGGGTGGCGATGGTCCGCCAATCGGTCTCCGCGTAGGAGTACGCGTGCGCGTGGCAGGCGGCGATGGCCGCCTGGAGGGCGTAGGGGCCGGGTGCGCCGGCGGCGGTGGCGTCGGCGCGGGCGAGGGCCTCGATGCCGCGGGTGACGAGCATGCGGTTCCAGCGGCGCCGGTTCTGGTCCTTCAGCAGGACCGGGGTGCCGTCGGGGGCGGTGCGGGCGGCGGTGCGCGAGGCCTGGAACTCCAGCAGTGCGGTCAGGCCGTGCACCTCCGGTTCCTTGGGCATCAGGGCGGACAGCAGCCGGGCCAGCCGCAGGGCGTCCTCACAGAGCCCGGGGCGCAGCAGGTCGTCGCCGGCGGTGGCCGCGTAGCCCTCGTTGAAGATCAGGTAGATGACGTCGAGGACCGAGCCGAGGCGGGCCTCGCGGTCGGGTCCGTACGGCACCTCGAAGGCGACGCCGCGGGTCGCGAGGGTGCGTTTGGCGCGGACGATGCGCTGGGCGACCGTCGCCTCCGGGACCAGGTGGGCGCGGGCGATCTCCGCCGTGGTGAGGCCGCCGAGCAGGCGCAGGGTGAGGGCGATGCGGGCCTCGGGCGACAGCACCGGGTGGCAGGTGGTGAAGACGAGCCGCAGCAGGTCGTCGTCGATGCCGTCCGGGTCGGCGGGCTCCTGCGCCGGGACCGTGTCCGGCAGGGTCCGGCCGACCTCCGCGAGCTTGCGGGCGTAGGTCTCGCGGCGCCGGACCAGGTCGACGGCGCGGTGCCGGGCGGTGGCCATGAGCCAGGCGCCGGGGTTGTCGGGCACGCCGTCCCGGGGCCACCGCTCCAGGGCGACGACCAGCGCGTCCTGCGCGAGTTCCTCGGCGAGGCCGACATCCCGCACGATCCGGGCGACGCCGGCGACGACGCGCGGGGACTCCAGCCGGAAGACGGTCTCGATGGCGTGTGCCGCGGTGGGCTGTGCTTCCACAGCCCACCATGCAACACCCCCCGGGCCGCCGGAGCCAAGCGGCCTCAGCCCTCGGCGATCTCCCGGACCTCACAGGTGACGGTCCAGAACTCCTCGTGGGTCTTCAGGAACCGCTTGGTCCACTCCACGGCCTCGGCCATGTCCTTGCACTGCATGAGCGCGTAGCCGCCGACGACCTCCTTGGACTCGGTGAAGGGCCCGTCGGTGACGGAGATCTTCCCGCCCTCCCAGCGCACCCGGGAGCCCTGGGCGGAGGGGGTGAGCCCGGCGGTGTCGAGCATGACGCCGGCCTTGGTGATCTCCTCGATCAGCTCGCCCATCCGCCGCATCAGTTCCTCGCTGGGGCCCTCGGCGGGGGCGGAGGCCTCGTCGATGCGCACGAGCGACAGGTAACGGGGCATGGTGACTCCTCGGTCCGGGCGGCGGGGTCGTTCCCCGCCGCTCACCCATGCGTCGAACGGGAGACGGCCGGATCGACAGCCGCGCGGAAAAATCTTCCGGAGAACTTCTCCGGCCGTCCGCGACGGGCGGCGGAAAGGGTCAGAGCCGTGACCCTGCCACTGGCCGCGGCGAGGTCGCGCAGCGGCGGGTCGGCGGCGCGGGCGGTGCCGACGCCGGCCGTGAGCAGGGCCGCGGCGGCGACCAGGGCGGCCGGGCAGGCGCGTAAGGGGGGTTCTGGAGGTTCTCATGGCGGGGGTGCCTCCGAAAGTTTCGGCCGTACAACCGATTGACTTCGGAGGAGTGTGGGCGCGCACGCCCCACCTGTCAAAACGTCAACTTCCGGCCACGCATATCACCCGGCGGCCGGGGCCGCCGTGCTGCTGCGCACCACCAGGCTGGTCGCCAGCTCCACCCGGGTCGCCGCCCGCTCGTCCTGCGCGCGGCCCAGTTCCAGCACCAGCCGGGCCGCGGCCTCGGCCATCTCGGTCAGCGGCTGGCGCACGGTCGTCAGCGGCGGCCCGACCCAGCGGGCCACCGGCAGATCGTCGAAGCCGACCACGCTGAGATCCTCCGGGACGCGCAGCCCCAGCTCCCGCGCGGCCTCGAACAGGCCGAGCGCCTGGAGGTCGTTGCCGGCGAAGACGGCGGTGGGCCGGTCCGGGCGGCGCAGCAGCTCCAGCCCCAGCCGGTAGCCGGCGTCGTGGTGGAAGTCGCCGGTGACCACGAGCGAGGGGTCGACCGGCAGGCCCGCCGTCTCCAGCGCGGCCCGGTAGCCGTCGACGCGGGCCCGGCTGCACATCATCCGGGACGGCCCGCTGATGGCGCCGATCCGGGTGTGGCCGAGCTCCACCAGGTGGCGGGTCGCGGCGAGGCCGCCCTGCCAGTTGGTGGCGCCGATCGAGGGCACGTCCGGGCCCGGGTCGCCGGCCGGGTCCATCACCACGAACGGGATGGAACGGCTGGTCAGCAGGGCACGCTGGGACTCGTCGAGGTGGGAGAGGACCAGGACCACGCCGTGCGGCCGGCGGGCGGCGACCTGGTCGGCCCAGGTGCGGCCCGGGGTGAGCCGCCCGGCCGACTCGGACAGCACCACGCTCAGCCCCGCGTCCCGGGCCACGTTCTCCACGCCCCGGATGACCTCCATCGCCCAGGCGCTCTCCAGCTCGTGGAAGACCAGGTCGATCAGCGGGGAACGGGAGGCCTCGGCACGCCGGCGGCGGTAGCCGTAGACGCGCAGCAGCTCCTCGACCCGGGTGCGGGTGGCCGGGGCCACGTCGGCCCGGCCGTTGAGGACCTTCGAAACAGTCGGAGCGGAGACCCCGGCCTCCCTGGCGATTTCGGCGAGGGTCGCCGTCTGCGTTTCTGCGGGCTTCGAAGGCTTCATGCCCGCGATCGTATCCCTGCGGCACCTCTTGACGAAGGTGTTGTCGCGCCATAGGTTTCCGGAACATTCGATACCCTTTCCGAAACATTCGTGAGCGGAGTCGAGAGTCCACCGCCCGAGAGCCCGAGAGTGTGCCGACGAACGGGGTACCGCCCGGCGTCCCGACCCTTCCGACGGGAGTTCCATGACCACCGCTCCTTGGCGCGACCCCGCCCTGCCCGCCGCCGCGCGCGTCGACGACCTGCTCTCCCGCATGACCCTCGAGGAGAAGACCGCGCAGCTCTACGGAGTGTGGGTGGGCGCCGCCACGGACGGCGACGGAGTCGCCCCGCTGCAGCGCGAGATGACCGCCGACTACGACTGGGACGAGCTGATCACCCACGGCCTCGGCCAGTTGACCCGCTCCTTCGGCACCGCCCCCGTGGACCCGGCGCTGGGCGCGCAGGCGCTGGCCCGCGCCCAGCGCCGCATCGCCGGGGCGGGCCGCTTCGGCATCCCGGCGGTCGCCCACGAGGAGTGCCTGGCGGGCTTCACGGCCTGGGGCGCGACCGCGTACCCGGTGCCGCTCGCCTGGGGCGCGTCCTTCGACCCGGAGCTCGTCGCCGAGCTGGGCCGGCACATCGGCCGCGACCTGCGCTCGGTCGGCGTCCACCAGGGCCTCGCCCCCGTGCTGGACGTGGTCCGCGACCCGCGCTGGGGCCGGGTGGAGGAGACGATCGGCGAGGACCCGTACCTCGTCGGCACGGTCGGCGCGGCCTACGTGCGCGGTCTGGAGTCGGCCGGGGTGGTCGCCACCCTCAAGCACTTCGCGGGGTACGCCTCCTCGGTGGGCGCCCGCAACCTCGCCCCCGTACGGGCGGGCGTGCGGGAGTTCGCGGACGTGACCCTGCCGCCGTTCGAGATGGCGCTGCGCGAGGGTGGGGCGCGCTCGGTGATGGCCTCCTACACCGAGACCGACGGCGTGCCGGTCTCCGCCGACCCCCGGCTGCTCGACGAACTCCTGCGCGGCGAGTGGGGGTTCACGGGCACGGTGGTCGCCGACTACTTCGGCGTGGGCTTCCTGCAGAGCCAGCACCGGGTCGCGGAGGACGAGGCCGGCGCGGCGCACCTGGCCCTCGCGGCGGGCATCGACGTCGAACTGCCCACCCTGAAGTGCTACGGCGCCCCGCTCGTGGGCGCGGTGCGGGCGGGCCGGATCCCGGAGTCGCTGGTGGACCGCGCGGCCCGGCGGGTCCTGCTGCAGAAGTGCGAGCTGGGTCTGCTGGACGAGGACTGGCGGCCGGAGCCGGACGGCCCGGTCGACCTGGACTCGGCCCCCAACCGGGCCCTGGCCGGCCGGCTGGCGCAGGAGTCGGTGGTCCTGCTCGACAACCCCGACGGGCTGCTTCCGCTGGCCCCCGACACCCGGATCGCGGTGGTGGGCCCCCGCGCGGCGGACGCCCTGGCGATGCTCGGCTGCTACTCCTTCCCCTCCCATGTGCTCCCCCACCATCCCGAGGTGCCGCTCGGCATCCCGATCCCGACCGTCCTGGAGGCCCTGCGCGCCGAACTCCCGGACGCCAAGGTGACGTTCGCCGAGGGCTGCGGGGTCTCCGACCCGGACGCCTCGGGCTTCGCGGAGGCGGTGGCCCGGGCGGCGGAGGCGGACGTGTGCGTGGCGGTCCTCGGCGACCGCGCGGGCCTGTTCGGCCGGGGCACCTCGGGCGAGGGCTGCGACGTGGCGGACCTGCGGCTGCCGGGCGTCCAGGGCGAGTTGCTGGACGCGCTGGTCGCCACCGGCGTCCCCGTCGTCCTGGTTCTGCTCACCGGCCGCCCGTACGCACTGGGCCGCTGGCACGGCCGGCTGGGCGCGGCCGTCCAGGCCTTCTTCCCGGGCGAGGAGGGCGGCCCGGCCCTCGCGGGCGTCCTGTCCGGCCGGGTGAACCCCTCGGGGCGCCTGCCGGTGAGCGTCCCGCGGGCGCCCGGCGGCCAGCCCTGGACCTATCTCCAGCCCCCGCTGGGCCTGGCCGGCGAGGTCAGCAATCTGGACCCGACCCCGCTGTTCCCCTTCGGCCACGGCCGCTCGTACACGACGTTCTCCTGGGAGGACTTCACCGGCGGCGACGTCACGGAGATCGGCACGGACGGCTCGTACGACCTCTCGCTGACCGTCCGCAACACCGGCGACCGGGCGGGCGCCGAGGTGGTCCAGCTCTATCTGCACGACCCGGTGGCGTCGGTGACCCGCCCGGACGTCCGGCTGACCGGCTACCGGCGACTGGAGCTGTCCCCCGGCGAGTCCCGCCGGCTGACCTTCCGCTTCCACGCCGACCTGTCGTCCTTCACCGACCGCACCGGCGCCCGCGTGGTGGAGCCGGGCGCGCTGGAGCTGCGGCTCGGGCCGTCCAGCGCGGAGGTACGGCACACCGCCCGGCTGCGGCTGACCGGTCCGGTGCGGGTGGTCGGGCCCGAGCGGACGCTGCGCTGCGAGGTGGAGGTGACCGAGGCGGGGTGAACGCGAACACCCCGCCGCCGGAGAACCGGTGACGGGGTGTTCGATGGAGCGCCGGGCAGGCCTTGCACCTGCATCTCCCCACAGGAAGTGGGGCGTCTTTCCTTGGACCACCAACGCACTGCGTCCGGACCGGGTTTCCGGCCGTTCGCGTGTGATGATCATAGCGCGGGATCGGGCCCGCGCGCCACCTCAGCCTTCCGCTTCCCCGTCCACCCGCTCGAACCGCCACCGGTGGACCGCCCGCGTCACCAGCCCCCCGTCCGGTTCGGGCAGTTCCGGCAGCTCGGCGTCGTACGGCGCGTCCCACCAGGTGACGACCAGCACCCGGTCCTGCGGGGCCCGGAACGTCTCCCGGCGCAGCGGCTCCCCTGCGAGGTCCTGCGCACGCGCCCAGGCCAGCAGTTCCGCGCCCCGGCCCGCGGCCGCCCGGGCCTCCCACATCAGGGCGACCGTCATGAGTACAGGTTCTCCGTGCCGGTCTCGTGCGCGTGGGCATGGCTCTGCCCCGGCACGTGCGGGTCGGTCACCGGCAGCGAGGAGTCGGCGGACAGGTCCCAGTCGGAGGCGGCGCGGTTGCGGGAGACCATCTCGGCGCCGAGGGCCGCGACCATCGCTCCGTTGTCCGTGCAGAGCTTGGGACGCGGGACGCGCAGCCGGATGCCGGCCGCCTCGCAGCGCTCCTGGGCCAGGACGCGCAGCCGGGAGTTGGCCGCGACGCCGCCGCCGATCATCAGATGGTCGACCCCCTGGTCCTTGCAGGCGCGGACGGCCTTGCGGGTCAGCACGTCGACCACGGCCTCCTGGAAGGACGCGGCCACGTCCCGGACCGGGACCTCCTCGCCGGCCGCCCGCCGCGCCTCGATCCAGCGGGCCACGGCGGTCTTCAGACCGGAGAAGGAGAAGTCGTACGCGGGGTCGCGCGGGCCGGTCAGGCCGCGCGGGAAGGCGATCGCCGACGGGTCGCCCTCACGGGCGTAGCGGTCGATGACCGGACCGCCGGGGAAGCCCAGGTCCAGCACCCGGGCGATCTTGTCGAAAGCCTCGCCGGCCGCGTCGTCGATGGTGGCGCCCATGGGGCGGACGTCGGAGGTGATGTCCTCGGACAGCAGCAGCGAGGAGTGTCCGCCGGAGACCAGCAGGGCCATGGTCGGCTCGGGCAGCGGGCCGTGCTCCAGCTGGTCCACGCAGATGTGCGAGGCCAGGTGGTTGACGCCGTAGAGGGGCTTGCCGAGGGCGTAGGCGTAGGCCTTGGCGGCCGAGACGCCGACCAGCAGGGCGCCGGCGAGTCCGGGGCCGGCGGTGACCGCGATGCCGTCGAGGTCCTTCGCGGTGACGCCCGCCTCCTTCAGCGCGCGGTCGATGGTCGGGACCATCGCCTCCAGGTGCGCCCGGGAGGCCACCTCGGGCACCACGCCGCCGAAGCGGGCGTGCTCGTCGACACTGGAGGCGACGGCGTCCGCCAGCAGGGTGGTGCCGCGGACGATGCCGACGCCGGTCTCGTCGCAGGAGGTCTCGATGCCGAGGACGAGAGGTTCGTCAGCCATTGATCTCGGTTCCTTGTACTGGGGGTGAGTCCGCGGCGGGGCCGCTGTCGGATGCTGTGGTCAGGCGCATCACCAGGGCGTCGACGTTCCCCGGCTGGTAGTAGCCGCGCCTGAAGCCGATGGGCACGAAGCCGAAGCGCTCGTAGAGCTTCTGGGCGGCCAGGTTGTCGACCCGGCACTCGAGCATGACCTCGGCGCACTCGAAGGCGGTGGCCGCCTTCAGCAGCTCGGTCAGCAGGCGGCCGCCGAGGCCGGTGCCCTGGTGGGAGCGGGCGACGGCGATGGTCTGGATGTCGCCCACGTCGCCGGAGGCCGCGAGGCCCGCGTACCCGACGATCCGGCCGTCCTCCTCGGCCACGAGGTACCGCCGGTTGGCCTCGCCGCCCCGGGCGTGGGCCAGCTCGGACCAGAACATGCCCCTCGACCAGGCGTCGTCGGGGAACAGCTCCCGTTCCAGCCCGAGGACCGGGTCGATGTCCCACCAGCGCATCTCACGCAGTCGAGGTTCCGTCACTTCGGGGTGACCACCTTGTAGTTCTTGGGGACCTGCGCGTCGGGGCGGCGCAGGTACAGCGGGCGCGGCGCCGGCAGCTCCTCGCCCGCGGCCAGCCTCTCGGCCGCCAGCGCGGCGAGGGCGGCGGCGGACACGTGCTCCGGCTCGTGGGCGCTCGGGAACGTGTCCGGGTAGAGCAGCGCGCCGGCGCCGACCGCGGGCAGTCCGGCGACCCGCTCGGCGATGTCGGCGGGGCGGTCGACGGCCGGGTCGGTCAGGCGGGTGCGGGAGTCGGCGTAGGTCGCCCAGTAGACCTCCTTGCGCCGGGCGTCGGTCGCCACGACGAAGGGGCCCTTCTCGATGTCGGCGGCGTAGGCGAGGCCGTCCAGGGTGCACAGGCCGTGCACAGGGACGCCGAGCGCGAGGCCGAAGGTGTCGGCGGTCATCAGGCCGACCCGCAGACCGGTGTACGGCCCGGGCCCGGCGCCGACGACGATGCCGGTGACGGCCTCCAGCTTGAGCCCGGCCTCGGCGAGCACCCGGTCGACGGCCGGCAGCAGCAGCTCTCCGTGCCGGCGGGCGTCCACCTGGCTCGACGACGCGATGACGTCCGTTCCGTCGTGCAGCGCGACGGTGACGGCGGGGGTGGCGGTATCCAGAGCGAGCAAGAGCACGCGAACAGCCTACGGCGCTCGCGCCGCTCGCATCGCCGTACGGGTGCGGCGGTGACCGACTGCTACGGTTCGTACGAAGTACGACATATGGCACGAAACAGAGGTGGGCGCGCGTGGCAGGGACCAGCTCGGGGATCGTGGCCGGCCTCACCGCGGTGGCCATCGGCGTCGTCGGATTCCTCACCTACCAGGCACAGGCGACCGTCCCGCCGAACCTGAGCGGCAGGCCCGGGCCGAACGCGGCGTCCGCCTCGGCGACCGGCAAGGCGCCGCGCGACCGACTCCACCCGGGCGCCCTGCCGAGCGGTTCCGGAACGGGTGAACGGGTCGTGTACTCGGTGGACGACGACAGAGTCTGGCTGGTCGACGACCACAACCGGGTCCAGCGCAGCTTCGGGGTGAAACCCGGCACCGTGGACCCGCCGGCGGGCAGGTACTGGGTCACGTCCCGATCGAACGCGGTCACCGGCACGGACGGCCTGCCCATCGAGCACGTCGTGCGGTTCACCAGCGTGGACGGGGTGGTGATCGGCTTCAGCGCGGCGGTGCGGGGCGGGGACCCCGTCACGGGGGACGGCGTGAAGACGGGCGGCATCCGGGAGCGGCGCGAGGACGGCGAGGCGATGTGGAAATTCGCCACGATCGGCGTACCCGTGGTGGTGATCCGCTGACGTTCGCGGGGCGGACCGCCCGGCGCCCGCAGGTGCGCGGGGCCGCCGCCGGGGCCGGCTCGCCGGACGCGGCCGCGCTCACCCGTGCCGCTCCCGGCGGCACTCGTCCCGCGGCTACGGGACGCCGGTCACGCGGCCCGGCACCGCTCCGGTCCCACCGGGTGTTCCGGCCGGGACGGGGCCGGCTCGCACGGGGGCCGGGAGACGGCGCGGGCGGCCTCGCACGACGCCAGCAGCTCACGCATCGACACCCCGCCGACCACGGGCGGCTCGACCGGCGGCTCCGTGGACCGAGAAGCGGACATGGACGCCTCCTCACGTGCGGGGGCAGACGCGGTTAGGTATGCCTAACCACGAGCGGGGACTCCATGTGACCACGCCCGGGACATCCTGCGCAATATGTTACCGACGCCTTGTCGGAAAGAGGTCGTCGTCAGGCCGCGAGCGTGTCCAGGTCCGCGCTCGCCCACCGCTGCCCGAGCCCGGTGACCGTCACGTGCCGGACCTCGTCGGTCGTGTCGCCGACGGCCCGGTGGATGACGACCTGGAGCCGCTCGTCGGTCAGCTCCTCGACCTTGCCCTCGCCCCACTCCACGACGATCACCGAGTCGGGCAGGGAGACGTCGAGGTCGAGGTCCTCCATCTCGTCGAGACCGCCGGAGAGCCGGTAGGCGTCCACGTGGACGAGCGGCGGCCCGTCGCCCAGGGAGGGGTGCACCCGGGCGATCACGAAGGTCGGCGAGGTGACCGCGCCGCGCACGCCGAGCCCCTCCCCGAGCCCGCGGGTCAGCGTGGTCTTGCCCGCGCCCAGCTCGCCGCTGAGCATCACCAGGTCACCCGAGCGCAGCAGCTTGGCCAGGCGGCGGCCCAGCTCCCGCATCTGCTCGGGAGAGGTGATGGTCAGCCGGGTCTCAGCGGGGTCGTGCGGTGCTGCTGGTGCTGCTGGCTGTTCCATAGCCACTTACGGTAGCCCCTGCCGGCACCGCGCCCGCGCGGGTGAGCAGGTCGGCCAGGCGGTCGGTGACCACTTCGGGGTGTTCCAGCATCACGAGGTGCCCGGCGTCCGGCACGAGCACCAGTTCGGCGTCCGGGAGGAGGTCGGCGATGGCCTCGCTGTGCTCGCTGGGCGTGACCAGGTCCTGCACCCCGGCCAGCACCAGCACGGGGAAGTCCCGGAAGCAGAGCAGCGCCTCGGTCTTGTCGTGCTCGGTGAAGGCCGGGTAGAACTCGGCGACCACGTCGATCGGCGTCGACTCGATCATCCGTTCGGCGAACCGCTCCACGGCGGGATCGACGTCCCGGGACGCGAACGAGTACCGCTTGATGACCCCGGCGAACAGGTCGGCGGTGGCCCGGCGCCCCTTCTCGACCAGTTCCGCCTGCTGCCCGAGCGCCCTCAGCACTCCGGGGAGTATCCGGCGCACCGCGTTGACGCCGGCCACCGGCAGCCCGAAGTTGACCTCGCCGAGCCGTCCGGAGGAGGTGCCGATGAAGGCGGTGGCCACGACCCGGTCGCGGATCAGCTCCGGGAAGTGGGCGGCCAGCGCCATGATCGTCATCCCGCCCATGGAGTGCCCGACCAGCACGATCGGCCCGTCCGGCACGGCCGCGTCGAGGACGGCCTTCAGATCGCGGCCGAGCTGGTCGATGGTGAGGGGCACGCCGTCCTGGGTCTGGGCCACCCCGCGTGCGGAGCGGCCGTGGCTGCGCTGGTCCCAGTACACGGTGCGCACGACCCCGCGCAGGGCCGCCCGCTGGAAGTGGAAGGAGTCCTGGCTGAGGCAGTAGCCGTGGCAGAAGACGACGGTGACGGGGGCGGGGGCCTTGCGGCCGAAGAGCCTGCGGCGGCGCGGGGAGACGTTCGGACCCGGGTCGGGCTCGACGTCGTCGACCTCGTAGTACAACTCCGTGCCGTCGTCGGCGTACGCCTTGCCGGGGGTGCCGCGCAGGGTGCCGTAGGGGCCGGCCGAGTCGAGCACGAGCCGGGCCCTGCGGCGCATCCCGCGGCCCACGGTCATCCGCTCGACGGCCACCCCGGCGGCCGCGCCCGCGGCCAGGACGCCTATCGCGGCACCGGCGATGCCGGTCGTCCTGCGCCAGTTGCCGGCCGCCCCCGCCGCGGAGGCGGCGGCCGCCGAGGCGACGGCGTCCACCAGGGCCTCCGCGCTGCTCTCGCTCACTTCCGCTCCTCTTCGCCGTACTGCAGTTCGCTGGGTGGGTGAAACGGGTGGTGCCGGGGCTGGTGCCGGTGGTGCCGGTGGTGTCCGTGTTACCGGTGGCGGCAGGAGTAACCGGGCATGGATGTCCGCCCCCTGAAGGGGTTACCCCGCCTGGGCCCCGTTCACATGGACGCGGGGAACACGCGTTCCGATCCGGGTGACGATCTCGTACGCGATCGTGCCGCAGGCCTGCGCCCAGTCCTCGGCGGTGGGCTCGCCGCGGTCGCCGGGACCGAACAGCACCGCCTGCGCGCCGGCCTCGGGCTCGTCCCCGCCGAGGTCCACCACGAACTGGTCCATGGCCACCCGCCCCGCGACGGTCCGCCACTTGCCGTCCACCAGCACCGGGCCGGTGCCGGAGGCGTGCCGGGGGATGCCGTCCGCGTAGCCGACGGGGACGAGGCCGAGGGTGGTCGCGCCCGGGGTGACGTAGTGGTGGCCGTAACTGACGCCGTGTCCGGCCGGGACGTGCTTGACCAGTGCCAGCGACGCGCTCAGCGTCATCACCGGGCGCAGGCCGAAGTCGGCCGGGGTGCCGATCTCCGGGCTGGGCGAGATGCCGTACATCGCGATGCCCGGCCGGACGAGGTCGAAGTGGGTCTCCGGAAGGGTCAGCGTGGCCGGGGAGTTGGCGATGTGGCGGACCTCGGGGCGCACGCCACGCTCCTCGGCGTACGCCACCATCTCCCGGAAACGGGTGAGCTGGGCGGCGATGGACGGGTGCCCCGGCTCGTCGGCGCAGGCGAAGTGCGACCACAGACCGGTGACCCGGAGCAGGCCCTCGGCCTCGGCCCGCAGGGCCGCGTCGACCAGTTCGGGCCAGTCGGCGGGCTGGCAGCCGTTGCGTCCGAGCCCGGTGTCGGCCTTGAGCTGCACCCGCGCGGGCCGGCCCGCCTGCCGGGCGGCCTCGGTGACCTCGCGCAGCGCCCACATCCCGCTGAGGGAGACGTCGATGTCCGCCTCGACGGCCTGCCGCCAGGGCCCGCCGGGCACCCAGAGCCAGCACAGGACGCGGGTGTCCAGGCCGGCGGCGCGCAGCGCGAGCGCCTCCTCCGGGGTGGCCGTGCCCAGCCAGGTCGCGCCCGCCTCGACGGCGGCGCGGGCACACGGCAGCGCCCCGTGGCCGTACGCGTCGGACTTGACGACGGCCATCAGGGCCGCGCCCCGCGCCCGGGCCCGCAGGACCCGCACATTGGCGCGCAGGGCGGCCAGATCGATCTCGGCCCGGGCCCGCAGAGGCGCGGTCGGCTCAGCAACAGTCTCACTCATGGCGCCCCCAGTGTCTCAGAGGACCGCGGCGGCCCCCGGGCGCACCGTCCGGAGGGCCGCCGAAGGCCGTCCTGCGGGGGCGTCGCGGCGAAGGCACGGCGACCGCGTGGAGGTTGCCGCACGGGTATTGCGGCGCCCGCGGCGGCAGGTGTAGCAATGGCGCACGGAAAACTTGAACATTGTTCAAGTTCCTTCCCGGCGTGTTCGGCACTTCCCGTTCTCCACTTCGCGTTCGCACCCCCCACCGAGCCGAGGAGCAGCAGATGTCCACGGAACGCCCCGCCCGCAGCCGGCGTACCGTCCTGGCCGCGGGAGCCCTCACCGGCCTCGGCCTGGCGGGCGCCCAGTTGGCCGGGCCGGCGCCGGCCGGCGCCGCGACCGCCGACGGCACGGCGTCCGCGGGTGACACCCCGTCCGGCGGTGACACCACCTACCTCGTCGGGCGGGGCGTCGCCGACGCCACCGGCGAGGTCGCCGAGGTCGGCATGATGGGCTACGGCCGGTTCGACCAGCAGGCCGCCGGGCTGCACACGCGTCTGCGGGCCCGCGGGTTCGTGGTGGTGGACCGGGCCACGGGCCGGCGCGTCCTGCTGATCGTCGCGGACTCGCCGATGATCTTCGAGAGCGTGCACCAGGAGGTGCTGCGGCGTCTCGCCGCGCGGTACGGCGACCTCTACACCGAGCAGAACGTGCTCATCACCGCCACCCACACCCACGCCGGTCCCGGCGGCTACTCGCACCATCTGCTGTACAACGCGACCACGTTCGGGTTCCACCGCAAGACCTTCGAGGCCGTGGCGGACGGTCTCGTCGAGGCCGCCCGGCGCGCCCACGACGATCTGGCGCCCTCCGGCCTGGTCCTCAGCCACGGGACCCTGACCGGGGCCAGCGCCAACCGCTCCCGGGTGGCCTTCGACCGCAACCCGAAGGCCGACCGCGACCACTTCCCGGACGGCGTCGACCCGCACACCACGCTGCTGCGGGTGGAGCGGGAGGGCCGGGCGGTGGGCGCCGTCAACTGGTTCCCGGTGCACGGCACCAGCATGTCCGGGGACAACCGGGTGATCAGCGCGGACAACAAGGGGTTCGCCGCCTACCACTGGGAGCGCGAGGTCAACGGCGTCGACTACCTGGCCGACGGCTCCCCGGCGTTCGTCTCGGCGTTCGCGCAGACCAACAGCGGCGACATGTCCCTCAACCTGGACCTGTCGCCCCCGACCACGCCGGAGGACTTCGCCCACACCCACGCCAGCGGGCTGCGGCAGTACGAGGCCGCCGCGGCGCAGTTGCACGAGCCGGGCGTCACGCTGACCGGCCCGGTGGACTCCCGGCTGGTCTACGTCGACCTCTCCGACGTCGCGGTGCGCCCCGAGTTCACCGGCGACGGGCGGACCCACCGCACCTCCAAGCCCTGCATCGGCGCCTCCATGGCCGCCGGGAGCATGGAGGACGGGCCGGCCTTCCCGGGATTCCAGGAAGGCGAGAACCCCTTCTGGGACGCGGTGTCCGACTCCGTGATCTACACCGTCTCGCCGGAGCTGAAGGAGGCGCAGGCGCCCAAGGACGTCTTCGTGCCCATCGGCGAGATGAACCGCGTCTACCCGTGGGTCCAGGAGCGGGTGCCGGTGATGCTGGTGCGCATCGGCCGGCTGTACCTCGTCGGCATCCCGGGCGAGGTCACCATCTGCGCGGGCCTGCGGCTGCGGCGCACGGTCGCGGAGATCGTCGGCGCCGACCTCGAGGACGTGCTGGTCGCCGGATACGCCAACGCGTACTTCCACTACCTGACCACCCCGGAGGAGTACGACTCCCAGCAGTACGAGGGCGGCAGCACCCTGTTCGGCCGCTGGCAGCTCCCGGCGCTGCAGCAGACGGCGGCCGCTCTCGCCACCGCGCTGCGCGACGGCACCGAGCTGCCCCTCGGCCCCGAGGCCCCGGACCTGTCCGGCACGGTCCTCGCTCTTCAGCCCGGCGTGGTGCTGGACGCGCCGCCGGTCCTCAAGTCGTTCGGGGACGTGCTGGAGACGCCCCAGGACGGCTACCGGGCCGGCGACCGGGCGCGGGTCGTCTTCGCCGGCGCCCACCCGGGCAACGACCTGCACCGGGGCGGCACGTACCTGGAGATCCAGCGCCAGGACCCCGGCGGCGCCTGGCGCCGGATCGCGGACGACGGCGACTGGGCGACCAGGTTCCACTGGGAGCGCTACGGCGTCGCCGCCTCCAAGGTCACCGTCACCTGGGACATCCCGCAGGACACCGCCCCGGGCACGTACCGGATCGTGTACCGCGGCGACGCGCGGAACCTGCTCGGCACCGTCACCCCGATCACCGGCAAGTCCCCGGCCTTCACCGTGCGTTGAGCCGGACACCGACAGGGGCCGGCGCGCCGCACCGGCGGCGCGCCGGGCCCCCGGTCGCGGGGCTCAGCCCAGGGCGTCCCGCACGTCGCGCCACGCCTCGGGCAGCCGCTCCGCGATGTCGTGGGCCCCGGCCGGCGCCCCCGAAGCGGCGAACCGCCCGGCCAGGCCGTGCAGATACGCCGCCGCGCTCCCGGCGTCCCGCGCGGGCAGCCCGGTAGCCAGCAGCGACCCGGCGAGCCCCGACAGCACGTCACCGCTCCCGGCGGTGGCCAGCCAGCCCGTGCCCGTGGCGTTCACCCGCACCGCGCCGCCCCGCGGGTCGGCGACCAGCGTCGTCGACCCCTTCAGCAGCACGGTCGCCCGGTACACCGCCGCCAGTTCCCGCACCGCGGCCAGCCTGGCCCCCTCGACCTCCTCGCGGCGCACCCCGAGCAGCGCGGCCGCCTCCCCCGCGTGCGGGGTCATCAGCGTCGGCGCCGCACGCCCGCGCACCGCGTCCCGCTCCGCCAGCCGCAGCCCGTCGGCGTCGAGCAGCACCGGCACGTCGGTGTCCAGCACCTCCGCCACGGTCGCCGCGTCGTCCCCGGCGCCGGGCCCGACCACCCACGCCTGCACCCGCCCGGCCTTCGCCGGGCCCCGGTCGGACACGAGCGTCTCCGGGAACCGGGCGATCACCGCGTCCGCGGCCGGCCCGACGTACCGCACGGCGCCCGCCCCGCCGCGCAGCGCCCCGGAGACGGCCAGCACGGCGGCCCCCGGATAGCGCGCCGACCCGGCGGCGATCCCGACCACGCCCCGCCGGTACTTGTCGCTCTCCGCCGCCGGACGCGGCAACAGCCGGGCCACGTCCGCGTGTTGCAGCGCCTCCAGCTCGGCGACGGGCGGCAGGACCAGACCGATGCCGACCAGCCGCACGCTTCCGGCGTACTCGCGCGCCGGGTCGATCAGCAGCCCCGGCTTGTGCGTGCCGAAGGTGACGGTGAGGTCGGCCCGGACCGCCGCGCCCCGCACCTCCCCGGTGTCGGCCTCCACCCCGCTCGGCAGGTCCACCGCGACGACGGCCGCGCCCGACCGCTCGACGGCGTCCACCAGGGCCTCGGCCTCCGGCCGCAGCCCGCCCCTGCCGCCGATGCCGACGATGCCGTCCACCACGAGGTCGGCCCGTGCGATCCACCGTTCGGCGCCGCCGGGCGCCGTGACGGAGCCGCCCGCCCGGCGCAGCGCCGCCAGACCGCCCGGGTGGGTGCGCTCGGGCGGCGCCAGCAGCACGGCCGTGACGCCCGCGCCCCGCCGCGCCAGCCGGGCGCCCGCGTACAACGCGTCCCCGCCGTTGTCCCCGCTGCCGACGAGCAGCACCACCCGCCGGCCGTAGACCCGCCCGAGCAGGTCGGCGCAGGCAGCGGCCAGCCCGGCGGCGGCCCGCTGCATCAGCGCGCCCTCCGGTAGCCGTGCCATCAGCTCCCGCTCGGCCGCCCTCACCGTCTCCACGTTGTACGCAGTACGCATGGGTTCGAGTGTGCCCCGCGAACGCCGTCCGCCACACTCGCGCCACGGAGCCGCCCGCGGCGCTCAGCCCTCGGCGACCACCACGGCCGAGGCGATCCCGGCGTCGTGACTCAGCGACACGTGCCAGGAGCGCACCCCGAGTTCCGCCGCCTTCGCGGCGACGGTCCCCTTCACCCGCAGCCGCGGCTGACCGCTGTCCTCGACGTACACCTCGGCGTCGGTCCAGTGCAGGCCCGGCGGCGCGCCCAACGCCTTGGCCAGCGCCTCCTTGGCGGCGAACCGCGCCGCGAGGGACGCGATGCCGCGCCGCTCCCCGCTGGGCAGCAGCAACTCACTGTCGACGAACAGCCGGCCGGCCAGTCCAGGCGTCCGGTCGAGCGACGCCCGGAACCGGTCGATCTCGGCGACGTCGATACCGACCCCGATGATGCTCATGGGCAGACCCTACGGGGCGCCGGTGCGCGGCCGTCGGCAGGTCACTCCACCGTGACGGACTTCGCCAGGTTGCGCGGCTGGTCCACCTCGTTGCCCCGGGCCGTGGCCAGTTCGCAGGCGAAGACCTGGAGCGGCACCGTGGCCACCAACGGCTGCAGCAGCGTGGGCGTGGCCGGGATGCGGATCAGGTGGTCGGCGTAGGGGACCACCGCCTCGTCGCCCTCCTCCGCGATCACGATGGTCCGTGCCCCGCGCGCCCGGATCTCCTGGATGTTGGAGACGATCTTGTCGTAGAGCACCGACCGGCCGCGCGGCGACGGCACGACCACCACCACGGGCAGGTCCTCCTCGATCAGGGCGATCGGGCCGTGCTTCAGCTCGCCCGCCGCGAAGCCCTCGGCGTGCATGTAGGCGAGCTCCTTGAGCTTGAGCGCGCCCTCCAGGGCGACCGGGTAGCCCACGTGCCGGCCCAGGAACAGCACCGTGTCCTTGTCCGCCAGCGACCGCGCGAGCGCCCGTACCGGCTCCATGGTCTCCAGTACCCGGTCGACCGCGCCCGCGATGTGGGACAGGTCCCTGATGACGGCGCTGATCTCGTCGCCCCACTTGGTGCCGCGCACCTGGCCCAGGTACAGGGCCACCAGGTAGCACGCCACCAACTGGGTGAGGAACGCCTTGGTGGAGGCGACGGCCACCTCCGGCCCGGCGTGGGTGTACAGCACCGCGTCCGACTCGCGCGGGATGGTGGAGCCGTTGGTGTTGCAGATCGCCAGCACCTTGGAGCCCTGCTCGCGCGCGTGCCGCAGCGCCATCAGGGTGTCCATGGTCTCGCCGGACTGCGAGATGGCGATGACCAGGGAGCGGCCGTCGAGGATGGGGTCGCGGTAGCGGAACTCGCTCGCCAGCTCCACCTCGCACGGGATGCGGGTCCAGTGCTCGATGGCGTACTTGGCGATCATGCCGGCGTGGAAGGCCGTGCCGCACGCGACGATGACGACCTTGTCCACCTCGCGCAGCTCCGAGGGCGTGATCCGGACCTCGTCCAGCGTCAGGGAGCCGGCCGCGTCGATGCGCCCGAGCAGGGTGTCGGCGACCGCCTTGGGCTGCTCGGCGATCTCCTTGAGCATGAAGTAGTCGTAGCCGCCCTTCTCCGCGGCCGACGCGTCCCAGTCCACGTGGTACGAACGCACCTCGGCGGGACGGCCGTCGAAGCCGGTCACCGTGACACCGTCCCGGCGCAGCTCCACCACCTGGTCCTGGCCCAGCTCGACCGCCGAGCGGGTGTGCTCGATGAACGCGGCGACGTCGGAGGCCAGGAACGCCTCGCCCTCGCCGACTCCCACCACCAGGGGCGAGTTGCGGCGGGCGCCGACGACCACGTCCGGCGCGTCGGCGTGCACCGCGACCAGCGTGAACGCGCCGTCCAGGCGCCGGCACACCAGCCGCATGGCCTCGGCGAGGTCGGCGTAGGAGGAGAACTCCTCCGCCAGCAGGTGCGCGACGACCTCGGTGTCCGTCTCGGACGCAAGCTCGTGCCCGCGCTCCGTCAGCTCGGCCCGCAGCGCGGCGAAGTTCTCGATGATGCCGTTGTGCACGACGGCGACCCGGCCCGCGTTGTCGAGGTGCGGGTGCGCGTTCGCGTCCGTGGGACCGCCGTGGGTGGCCCAGCGCGTGTGGCCGATACCCGTCGTGCCCGCCGGCAGCGGCCGGTCGACGAGCTCCTTCTCCAGGTTGACCAGCTTCCCGGCCTTCTTCCCCGCGGCCAGCCCGCCGTCCGCGAGCACGGCGACGCCCGCCGAGTCGTAGCCCCGGTACTCCAGCCGCTTCAGCCCGGCCATCACGACATCGAGCGCCGACTGCGACCCCACGTATCCCACGATTCCGCACATGTGCCGCAGCCTACGGGCGACCGGCCTCTCGAAAGAGCCGCCGCGTGCCCGAAATCAGAAATTCCCACCGCGGCAGGAGGCCCGGCCCGGGTCCGCGGCCGGGCCCGCACGTGACGTACCCCACCCCGCGGCCCTGTTCAAACTCCGTTAACAATGGACTGTGATCTCACCGGTCTCCCCGATGCCCAGGAGCGCCCACCGGTCCAGGCCGGAGGCGACTCCCTACGTCGACCTCACGCGCGCCGAATGGAGTGCGCTGCGGGACAAGACGCCGCTGCCGCTCACCGCCGAGGAGGTGGAGAAGCTGCGCGGGCTCGGCGACGTCATCGACCTCGACGAGGTGCGGGACATCTACCTCCCGCTGTCGCGCCTGCTCAACCTCTACGTCGGCGCCACGGACGGCCTGCGCAGCGCGCTCAACACCTTCCTCGGCGAACAGGGTTCCCAGTCCGGCACCCCGTTCGTGATAGGCGTCGCCGGCTCGGTGGCGGTCGGCAAGTCGACCGTCGCCCGGCTGCTGCAGGCCCTGCTGTCCCGCTGGCCCGAGCACCCGCGCGTCGAACTGGTGACGACCGACGGGTTCCTGCTGCCCACCAGGGAGCTGGAGTCGCGCGGCCTGATGTCGCGCAAGGGCTTCCCCGAGTCCTACGACCGCCGGGCGCTGACCCGCTTCGTCGCCGACATCAAGGCGGGCAAGGACGAGGTGACGGCCCCCGTCTACTCCCACCTGATCTACGACATCGTCCCGGACAGCCGGCTCACCGTGCGCCGCCCGGACATCCTGATCGTCGAGGGGCTCAACGTCCTGCAGCCCGCCCTGCCCGGCAAGGACGGGCGCACCCGGGTCGGTCTCGCCGACTACTTCGACTTCAGCGTGTACGTCGACGCGAGCGCCGAGGACATCGAGAGCTGGTACCTCAGCCGCTTCCGCAAGCTGCGCCGGACCGCCTTCCAGAACCCGGACTCGTACTTCCGCAAGTACACCCAGGTGTCCGAGGAGGAGGCCCTCGACTACGCCCGCACCCTGTGGCGCACGATCAACAAGCCCAACCTGGTCGAGAACATCGCGCCCACCCGCGGCCGCGCCACCCTCGTCGTCCGCAAGGGCGCCGACCACAAGGTGCAGCGGCTGCGCCTGCGCAAGCTCTAGGGGCGACGTGTCCATGTGACGTGTGCATGGAAGCCTGTTAGAAAGGCGCCATGCTGCATCTGCGCCTGATCACCCCGGCCGACACGACGGACGAGGTGGTGCGGCTGATCGAGACGACGGTCGGCACGGCCCACCTCGTCGTGCTGCCGGGCGCCGCCCGGAACCCGGCCGGGGACGTCGTCCAGTGCGACGTGGCCCGCGAGGCGGGCGACGAACTCCTCAGCGCGCTGCAGAAGTTGGACCTGGAGCGGACGGGCTCCATCGCGGTCGAGAACATCGACCTCTCGCTGTCCCGGCGCGCCGACCGGGCCGAGGAGGAGGCGCCCGGCGAGGCCGCGGACGCGGTGCTGTGGGAGCACCTGACGGAGGCGACGCACGAGGAGTCGACCCTGTCGGTCACCTACGTCGCGTTCCTCACCCTCGCCACCATGATCGCGGCCTGCGGCGTGGTGCTGGACAACGCGGTGCTGATCGTGGGGGCCATGGCGGTCGGCCCGGAGTTCGGTCCGCTGGCCGGCATCTGCACGGCCCTGGTGCAGCGCCGCCCGCGCCTGGCGCTGCGCTCGGTGACGGCGCTGCTCGTGGGCTTCGCGGCGGCGATGGCGGTCACGGTCGGCTTCAGCCTGTTCATGGACGCCGTCGGGCTGTTCCACCGGTCCGGGCTGGAGGGCGCGCGCCCCAACACGGCGTTCGTCTACGCGCCCGACGCCTTCTCGTTCGTCGTGGCGGTGCTGGCCGGGATCGCCGGCACCCTGTCCCTGACCTCCGCCAAGTCGGGCGCGCTGGTCGGCGTGGCCATCTCGGTGACGACGGTGCCCGCCGCCGCCAACGCGGCCGTGGCCCTCGCCTACGGCGACACGGCCCAGACGATCGGCTCCACGAACCAGCTCCTGCTGAACCTGCTGGGCATCGTCCTGGCCGGCATCCTGACCCTGCTGACCCAGAAGTGGTTCTGGGCCAGGCAGCGGCAGCAGCGGCCGAACGTCGGACGGTCCTGAGGCCTTGCCGCCGAACGGCCCTGGCCCCGAACGGGCCTAGGGCCTGTCTGACCATTCGCGCCGTCGCCCGAAGGGCGGCCGCGCGGCGTCAGGTGCGTGCTCTCGGCGGGCCGGCTCCAGGGCCGCGTACTGGACGTACTCGGGTCTGGGGCCGGTGCGGCGAGAGCGCGTGCATGGCGTCGCGCGGCAGGCGGGAATTGTCAGACAGGGCCTAGCCCAGGGCCGACTTCACGGCGTCGGCGAGGCGTCCGGCGACGGAGCGGGCCTGGTCGATGTCGGCCGCCTCGACCATCACCCGCACCAGCGGCTCGGTCCCCGAGGGACGCAGCAGCACGCGGCCGGTCTCGCCCAGCTCACGCTCCGCCTCGGCGACCGCGGCGGCCAGGTCGGCGGAGGTCTTCACCCGGGACTTGTCCACGTCCGGGACGTTGATCAGGACCTGCGGCAGGCGCTCCATCACCGACGCCAGCTCACGCAGCGTACGGCCGGTCTGCGCGACCCGCGCCGCCAGCAGCAGCCCGGTCAGCGTGCCGTCGCCGGTCGTCGCGTGGTCGAGGATGATCACGTGGCCGGACTGCTCGCCGCCGAGGGCGTAGCCCTTCTCCTTCATCTCCTCCAGCACGTACCGGTCGCCGACGGCGGTCTGCACCAGGTGCATGCCCTCGCGCTCCATCGCCAGCTTGAAGCCCAGGTTCGACATGACCGTCGCGACGACGGTGTCGGAGCGCAGCTCGGAGCGTTCCCGCATCGCCAGCGCGAGCACGGCGAGGATCTGGTCCCCGTCGACCTCCTCGCCGGTGTGATCCACGGCGAGGCAGCGGTCGGCGTCGCCGTCGTGCGCGATGCCGAGGTCGGCGCCCTGCTCGACGACGGCCGCCTTCAGCTTCTCCAGGTGGGTGGAGCCGCAGCCGTCGTTGATGTTGAGCCCGTCCGGCTCGGCGCCGATCGTGACGACCTGGGCGCCGGCCCGCGAGAACGCCTCCGGCGAGACCCCCGAGGCCGCGCCGTGCGCCTCGTCCAGGACGATCTTCAGGCCGTCGAGCCGGTTCGGCAGCGCGCCGAGCAGGTGGCCGACGTAGCGCTCGAAGCCCTCGTCGTACGGACGGGCCCGTCCGACCCCGGCGCCCGTGGGCCGCTCCCAGGGCTCGCCGTGACGGTGGGAGTCGTACACCGACTCGATCCGGTCCTCGAGCTCGTCGGCGAGTTTGTGGCCGCCCCGGGCGAAGAACTTGATGCCGTTGTCCGGCATGGCGTTGTGGCTGGCGGAGAGCATCACGCCGAGGTCGGCGCCGAGCGCGCCGGTCAGGAACGCCACCGCGGGCGTCGGCAGCACGCCGACTCGCAGGACGTCCACGCCCGCGCTGGCCAGGCCCGCGACCACCGCCGCCTCCAGGAACTCCCCGGACGCGCGCGGGTCCCGTCCGACCACGGCCGTCGGCCGGTGGCCCTCGAAGGTGCCCGCCTCGGCCAGCACGTGGGCCGCCGCCACGGACAGGCCGAGCGCCATCTCGGCCGTCAGGTCCGCGTTGGCGACACCGCGCACGCCGTCCGTACCGAAGAGTCGTCCCACTTGTCCTCCTGAGGAAGCGTCCATGCTGCCGGGAATCATGGCAGACGCCACGACATCCGATCACACAAGCCTTTGAGCGTCTTGTGTCGTTATACGCCCTTGGGCTGGGATAAACGAACGCCCCGGCGGCACAGAGGCGTGCCGCCGGGGCGTTCGGAGTACGAGCAGGCAGCGGTGATTAGCGCTTGCTGTACTGCGGGGCCTTGCGGGCCTTCTTCAGACCGGCCTTCTTGCGCTCGACCGCACGGTCGTCGCGCTTGAGGAAGCCGGCCTTCTTCAGCGGGCCGCGGTTGTTGTCGACGTCGGCCTCGTTCAGCGCACGGGCGACACCGAGACGGAGCGCACCGGCCTGACCGGAGACGCCGCCACCCGCGATACGGGCGATCACGTCGTAGCGGCCCTCGAGCTCGAGCACCTTGAAGGGCTCGTTGACTTCCTGCTGGTGCACCTTGTTCGGGAAGTAGTCCTCGAGGGTGCGACCGTTGATCTTCCACTTGCCGGTGCCCGGGACGATCCGGACGCGGGCGATGGCGTTCTTGCGACGGCCCAGGCCGGCGGCCGGCTGGGGCTCGCCGAAGCGGGAGGCCATGGACTCCGAGGTGTACTCGCCCTCGACGGGGACCTCGGACTCGGTGGTGTAGCTGTCGATGTCAAGCTCTTCGAGCGGCTGCTCGGCAGTGGTCTCGGCCACGATTCTCCTCAGATTCTCTGTCAGTCTTAGGGGGTGGCCGGACTTACTGCGCGACCTGGGTGATCTCGAACGGCACCGGCTGCTGCGCAGCGTGCGGGTGCACGTCACCCTTGTAGACCTTCAGCTTCGAGAGCATCTGACGGCCCAGGGAGTTCTTGGGGAGCATGCCCTTGACGGCCTTCTCGATGGCCTTCTCCGGGTTCTTGTCCAGCAGCTCGTCGTAGCGGACGGAGCGCAGACCACCCGGGTAGCCGGAGTGGCGGTACGCCATCTTCTGGGTCCGCTTGTTGCCCGACAGGTGCACCTTGTCGGCGTTGATGATGATGACGAAGTCACCAGCGTCGACGTGCGGCGCGTAGATCGGCTTGTGCTTGCCCCGGAGGAGGGTCGCTGCGGTGGTGGCGAGACGGCCCAGAACAACGTCCTGGGCGTCGATGACGTGCCACTGGCGCGTCACATCGCCGGGCTTGGGGCTGTACGTACGCACGGTTCGTAGCCTTCGCTTCGAGTGAATGGTCCTGAACAGGTCACCGAAACGATCACGACAGCCTGAGCCACTGCGGCGACGCATACCGCGTACGTGGGGTTGCTGGTCATCGGCCCGGTGGACCGGTGTAAGGGCCCGTCCCGTGAGAATGAGCAAGCCAATACACAACGAAGAAGCAGGTTACCTGGACGCCCCCGGACGGGTCAAAACGAGGCATGCCGACGGACAAAGGTCGCATGCCGCCGCTCGCGCTCCAGTATCGCCCGCCCCACGTCTAAGATGCGCCCCATGAGTTACGGGCAGGGGGGACCCCAGTCTCAGTGGGATCCCTGGAAACCTAATTCCCAGCAGCCCTGGAGCAGCGGCGGTGACGACGGAACCCCCGACTGGGCCGCGCTCGCCGAGGCGTCCGAGACGCGGAACAAGCGTCGCCGGCTGCTGTTCATCGGCGGCGGCGCGCTCGCCACGATCGGCGTCGGCGCGGCCGTCGCCATGGCCGTGGTCTCCGCGAACGGCGACGACGGCGCCTCCGGCAAGCCCACCGGGCTGCCCGCCAGCGCCTCCCTGCCCAGCGGCTCGGCCACCGCGCCGTCCTTCGCGCCCACCAGCGCCCCGCCGCCGCTGGACCCGAAGGACTTCATAGCCAGCGCCAAGAAGGACACCGCCCCGCTCAGCCCGGAGACGCTGTTCCCGGGCACGCAGCTCACCATGGGCCAGACGGTGTACAAGAAGGGCGCCACCGCCGACACGAGGAACTGCGCCTCGGCGACCGGCGGCAACCTGCCGAAGATCCTGACCGCCAACGGCTGCACCCGGCTGATGCGGGTGAGCTACGCCAACGGCGACATCGCCGTCACGGTCGGCGTCGCGGTCTTCGACGACGAGGCGCAGGCCACGAAGGTGAAGTCCCAGGCCGGCAGCAGGAAGAGCCTGGTGAACTCCCTGGCGGGCAAGGGCATCAAGGACTTCTGCGACTCCGCGATCTGCCGGACGACCACGAACGCCTACGGCCGCTACGCCTACTTCACGATCAGCGGCTTCACCGGCGGCAAGAACGTCACCACCAAGGACACCAAGGTGTTCCGCACCGGCGACGACCTGGCCCAGTTCACCGTCAACCAGATCCACCGCCGCGGCCAGGCACAGGCCTCCGCGGCGGCGAACCGGTAGCTCAGCAGCACCCCGCCGACGGAAGCGACCGCTTGTTCCGGGCCTCCTTGTTCCGGGCGGCCAGCAGCTCGTCGGCGGGATAGCCGACCTCCTCGAGGGTCAGCCCGTGCGGCCGTACGACGTGCACGGCGCTGTCCCGTACCCCGGCGGCCAGCACCTTGCCGGGCCACTCCGGGCCCCGGTGCCCGTCCCCCACGAACAGCAGCGCGCCGATCAGCGAGCGCACCATGTTGTGGCAGAAGGCGTCGGCCCGGACCGTGGCCGTGACCACCCCGTCCGCGCCGCGCACCAGGCTCAGCTCCTGGAGGGTGCGGATCGTGGTCGCGCCCTCGCGCCGCTTGCAGTAGGCGGCGAAGTCGTGCTCGCCGACGAGCGCCCGCGCGGCCTCGTTCATCGCGTCCACGTCGAGCGGCCAGTCGTGCCACAGGACGTGCCCCCGCAGCAGCGGGTCCACGCCGCCGGGGTTGTCGGTGACGCGGTACGCGTAGCGCCGCCAGACCGCCGAGAACCGGGCGTTGAACCCGGCCGGCGCCTCGCTGAGCCGCCACACCCGGACGTCCTTGGACAGCCGTCCGGCGAGCCGCTTCAGCAGCTTCTCGCGGTGCTCCGCCCACAGTTCGGCGGGCAGGTCGACGTGCGCGACCTGGCCGCGCGCGTGCACCCCGGCGTCCGTCCGCCCCGCCACCGTCAGTTCGTACGTCTCCTTCGACCGCGTCACGGTCCGCAGGGCGTCCTCGATCTCCCCCTGCACGGTCCGCCTGCCGCCGGCCTGCTTGGCCCAGCCGTGGAAGCCGGCGCCGTCGTAGGAGAGGTCGAGGCGGATGCGTACGTGTCCGGGCTGTACTTCGTCACTCACACAGGGATCCTCTCAAGGCTGTGCTCTGGTCGGGAAACGTGAAAGCGGGCCCGCCCCGGAGGGCGGACCCGCTTACCGCGTCAGGCAGAGCCTCAGGCGTCCTTCGACTCCTCGGCCGGAGCCTCGGCCGGGGCCTCGGTGGTCTCCTGGGCCTTGGCCTCGTCCGACTCCTTGACCGCGCGCTTGGTGGCGGCCTCGGCCTCACCCACGGCCTTCTGCTGCACCGTCAGCGCCTCGACCAGCTCGATGACGGCCATGGGCGCGTTGTCGCCACGGCGGTTACCGATCTTGGTGATGCGGGTGTAGCCACCCGGGCGGTTCTCGTAGCGCGGGCCGATCTCGGTGAAGAGCGTGTGGACGATGCTCTTGTCCGTGATCACCTGGAGCACCTGACGGCGGTTGTGAAGGTCGCCCTTCTTCGCCTTGGTGACCAGACGCTCGGCGTACGGGCGCAGGCGGCGGGCCTTCGCCTCGGTGGTGGTGATGCGGCCGTGCTCGAAGAGCGCCTTCGCGAGGTTCGCGAGGAGCAGCTTCTCGTGCGCGGCGCTGCCGCCCAGACGGGCACCCTTGGTGGGCTTCGGCATGGTTCTTCTCCTGTGTGTCTGCCCCGGCCGTATCAGGTACCGAGGTCAGTATCCGAGCAGACGGTTGTCTGTCGGAGACCCCGCGCCCCGAGGGGCGCGGGGAACCGCGCGACCGGCCACGGCCGGCCCGCGGTCGCAGGACCGGGCTCCTCGCGGAGCGCTCAGTACTGCTCGGTCTCGACGAAACCGGCGTCCGCGTCGTCGTCGGCGCCGAAGGCGTCCGCGGCGGCGGTCGGGTCGAATCCGGGCGGGCTGTCCTTCAGGGCCAGGCCCATGCCGGCCAGCTTCGCCTTGACCTCGTCGATGG